>NZ_JALNPN010000004.1:0-313673 GCF_024520835.1 Pantoea sp. Fr+CA_20 | reverse complement strand
TCCGCGGGAGCTGCGAATAAGATCCCGGAAATATGCCGATAAAAAAAAGGCTGGTCACCTTAAGTGACCAGCATTAGGCCAAGGCCGGGTTTTTTTATATCAGGTGGTAGCGGGGCGACAGTTCAACCGCGAGGTGTTTAAAGAGATTAAAGACGGCAGTGGTTTTTGCCGTTGGCAGTCCTTGCGCATCCAAAAAATAGGGGCCACGGAAAACGAGGACATCACCCTGTTGACTGACCGCATCGGCTTTGATGTCGGCGAGATAATCATCATGTTGTACAAGCAGCCTATTGGCGATCTCCAGTAGTGCCTGAGATGAAATACCCTGGGTCTGATTGTGCATGTGTCGGCTCCTTTTTGACAGTCTGTTAATTCTTTCTATATTACTTGCGTACCGCGTTGTTCGACAAACCGCCGTGAGGGGTAAAAAAGCGGCTTTACTCACAGCAGATGCTAATTAAGTTGCGTAACAGATTTTATCAGGTACAGTGTGGGCGTTTCAGATTCTAGGGATATTGCACCGGGAAGTGCGATTAAGTCAGGGAGAAAAAGCGATTTTTATCATAACGTTGCATGAGCTGTTTTCACTGACCAGAGATTGAGCCCCACGACCTGAAATGAAAAACAGGCGTAGCAAAAGTGAACCTCATGGGTTTTTGGGCATCCAATCCTCTCCCGTAGAGCAGGACGTATTCATTAGGTAAAGGTAAATATGGGTAAAGCACTCGTTATTGTTGAGTCCCCGGCAAAGGCCAAAACAATCAATAAATACCTCGGCAGTGGCTACGTGGTGAAATCCAGCGTGGGCCATATCCGGGATCTGCCGACCAGTGGTTCAACCGCCAAAAAAAGTGCTGAAACCTCGACAGATAAAAAAGTCAAAAAAGTAAAGAAGGACGAGAAGGCCGCACTGGTCAGTCGTATGGGCGTCGATCCCTATCACGGCTGGGAAGCGGACTATCAGATTCTGCCAAATAAAGAGAAAGTGGTTGCTGAACTAAAGGCTTTAGCCGAGAACGCTGACCACATCTATCTCGCAACGGACCTTGACCGCGAAGGGGAAGCCATTGCCTGGCACCTGCGGGAAGTGATCGGTGGCGATGACAAACGCTTTAGCCGCGTGGTGTTTAATGAGATCACCAAAAACGCCATTCGTCAGGCCTTTGAAACGCCGGGCGAGCTGAATATTGACCGTGTGAATGCGCAACAGGCCCGTCGCTTTATGGACCGTGTTGTGGGTTATATGGTTTCCCCTTTGTTGTGGAAAAAAGTCGCCCGTGGCTTATCGGCCGGTCGCGTTCAGTCGGTTGCCGTGCGATTAGTGGTCGAGCGCGAGCGCGAGATCAAAGCCTTCGTTCCTGAAGAGTACTGGGAACTCAACGCCAACCTGACCACACCGAAGGGCGACGACCTGGCGATGGAGGTCACCCACGCGGGTGATAAACCCTTCCGTCCGGTCAATCACGAACAGACACATGCCGCACTGGCGCTGCTTGAAAAAGCGCGTTTTGAGGTTACCGATCGTGAAGATAAGCCAACCAGCAGCAAGCCTGGTGCACCTTTTATCACCTCCACGCTGCAGCAGGCCGCCAGTACGCGCCTGGGCTTCGGCGTAAAAAAAACCATGATGATGGCACAGCGACTCTATGAAGCGGGCCACATTACCTATATGCGTACTGACTCGACCAACCTGAGTCAGGATGCGGTTTCCATGGTTCGCGGCTATATCGACGGCAATTTCGGTAAAAAATACCTGCCGGACAATGCTAATACCTTTGCCAGTAAAGAGAATTCACAGGAAGCGCACGAAGCGATTCGTCCTTCTGACGTAGAGGTTGTGGCCGATCAACTTAAAGACATGGAAGCGGATGCACAGAAGCTGTATCAGCTCATCTGGCGTCAGTTTGTTGCCTGCCAGATGACGCCTGCACAGTATGATTCGACCACGCTAACGGTAGCCGCGGGCGATTACAAACTGAAAGCGAAAGGGCGTACGCTGCGTTTCGATGGCTGGACCAAAGTTATGCCGGCACTGCGTAAGAACGATGAAGATCGCACATTACCGCCGGTTAACGTGGGTGATGAACTGAGTCTGCAGGCGTTGTTGCCAAGCCAGCACTTTACCAAACCACCGGCGCGCTTCAGTGAAGCTTCCCTGGTGCGTGAACTGGAAAAGCGCGGTATTGGTCGTCCGTCAACCTATGCTGCCATTATCTCCACCATTCAGGATCGCGGCTATGTCAGGTCTGAAAATCGCCGTTTTTATGCTGAGAAAATGGGTGAAATCGTCACCGACCGCCTGGAAGAAAACTTCCGCGAGCTGATGAATTACGATTTTACCGCGCATATGGAAAGCAGCCTCGATGAGGTCGCTAACAATCAGGCGGAATGGAAAGCGGTGCTCGATCGCTTCTTCTCTGACTTCAGTCAGCAGCTGGAACAGGCGGAAAAAGATCCCGAAGAAGGTGGGATGCAGCCTAACCAGATGGTATTAACGACCATCGACTGCCCAACCTGTGGCCGCAAAATGGGCATTCGCACTGCCAGCACCGGGGTTTTCCTTGGTTGCTCAGGTTATGCACTGCCGCCCAAAGAGCGCTGTAAGCAAACCATCAATCTGATTCCTGAAAATGAAGTCCTGAATATTCTGGAAGGCGATGATGCTGAAACCAACGCGTTACGCGCACGTCGCCGTTGCGAGAAATGCGGTACGGCCATGGACAGCTACCTGATTGATAACGGACGCAAACTGCACGTTTGTGGTAACAACCCTGAATGCGATGGCTATGAAATCGAAGAGGGCGAGTTCCGAATCAAAGGTTATGACGGTCCCATTGTTGAGTGTGAAAAGTGTGGTTCTGAAATGCACCTGAAGATGGGGCGTTTTGGTAAATACATGGCTTGTACCAATGATGAGTGCAAAAACACGCGCAAGATATTACGCAATGGTGACGTCGCGCCGCCGAAAGAAGATCCGGTACCTTTGCCTGAACTGCCGTGCGAGAAGTCGGATGCCTATTTCGTGCTGCGTGATGGTGCTGCAGGTGTTTTCCTGGCCGCCAATACGTTTCCAAAATCACGCGAAACCCGGGCACCCTTGGTTGAGGAACTGCAACGTTTCCACGATCGCCTGCCTGAGAAGTTGAAATACCTTGCTGAGGCGCCAGCGACCGATCCGGAAGGGAATAAAACCCTGGTCCGTTTTAGCCGCAAAACCAAACAGCAGTATGTTGCTTCCGAAAAAGAAGGCAAAGCCACAGGATGGTCAGCGTTCTATATTGACGGCAAATGGCAGGAAGCGAAAAAGTAATTCCCCTAAAGGCCAGCGCCCGCTGGCCTTTTTCTTGCCTTATATCAATCCGTTCTACAGTGGTACTTAAAATGCTATAGTGGTTATAGCATTTCCGATCCCTTCTTACTGCTCAGCCATACTTCACCCGCCTGGGCGACAGTACGTCAGCCGGGGATGCGACTCTGTAACCGACCAGGATAAAAACAGATATGAAATTACAGCAGTTGCGCTACATCGTAGAAGTCGTTAACCACAATCTTAATGTCTCGTCGACAGCAGAAGGTCTCTACACCTCGCAGCCTGGGATCAGTAAACAGGTGCGTATGCTGGAAGATGAACTTGGCGTACAAATTTTTGCCCGCAGCGGTAAGCATCTCACCCAGGTGACGCCAGCGGGTGAAGAAATAATTCGTATCGCCCGTGAAGTGCTCTCTAAAGTCGATGCGATTAAGTCCGTGGCCGGTGAACATACCTGGCCCGATAAAGGCTCGCTGTATGTGGCAACCACCCATACGCAGGCACGTTATGCACTGCCCGGCGTTATTAAAGGGTTTATCGAGCGCTATCCGCGCGTCTCACTGCATATGCATCAGGGGTCACCGACGCAAATTGCCGAAGCAGTTTCAAAGGGTAATGCCGATTTTGCGATTGCCACAGAAGCGCTGCACCTGTACGACGACTTGATCATGCTGCCGTGCTATCACTGGAACCGGGCTATTGTCGTCACGCCCGATCATCCCCTGGCAGGCAAAGGGCAGGTGACCATTGAGGAACTGGCCGATTTTCCGCTGGTCACTTACACCTTTGGTTTTACCGGACGCTCAGAGCTGGATACCGCCTTTATGCGCGCGGGCCTGACGCCGCGTATCGTCTTTACCGCGACAGATGCGGACGTGATAAAAACTTACGTCCGGCTGGGATTAGGAGTCGGCGTTATCGCCAGCATGGCAGTGGACCCTGTCGCTGATCCAGATCTGGTCAGAATTGAAGCCTCTGAAATCTTCATCAACAGCACTACCAAGATTGGATTTCGCCGCAGCACCTTCCTGCGTAGCTACATGTATGACTTTATCCAGCGCTTTGCGCCGCATCTGACGCGCGATGTGGTGGATACGGCGGTGGCGCTGCGTTCTAACGACGATATTGAAGCCATGTTTAAGGATATAAAGCTGCCGTTTAAGTAACCGGTAGGTGCAATCCATTAGTCTCAGGCTGCTTAGTGCAGCCTTTTTTTTGGTTGAACGTTAGCGCCATGCTTAGGTTGAAAAGTTTTATTATTTTTTTGTTAATGCTGTGTCGATCACATGTTTAAAGTTTGCTGTATCTTAAATGCGAATTACGACACATTTTTGACGTGATATCTTTGCGACTCGCCAGGATAATTCCCATACTCCAGTTAAGCCTTGACGGTAAAGCGTTTATTCAGGGGCTGCATAAAGGGGTGTTTAGTTATGGCTGGATCTAAAGTTAAATTAACTCAAATTTTTGTGACCGCGATTCAGGTTTATTAATAATAAGTAATTAATCGTTACTTAAGTAATTTTAACCGTTTTGATAAATTGCGTTAATCGTTTTGTGCAATAAAAATTACTGGATTTTTGGCCTTAACGGGTTTAGGATTCTTCCTAAATCTTAATCGATGTTATCAATCGTTTTGTTGAGAGTGATTATCAAAAACTATGACTACGAGACTGACTGTAGACCCGGGTTTCCCGGTTAAAAGCACCAAGGTTAAGCGCTCAGGTAACACTCGTCGCAACGCCTGGTTGACTGTATTCGCTGCCTCAGCGCTGTTCTGGGTTGTTGTAGCATTAATGATTTGGCGCATTTGGGGTTAAGCCATGTGGGCAAACGCACTCTGCCATAAGCACACGACCACCACTCGTCAGCACCGTCTCTCTGGCTACAAAGCAAAAGAGCCGGTTGCAAAGGCGGAAAAAGTGTCTATCCCCGAAAACTGGGATTTAAACGATCATCAACGTAATTTCATCGAGTCTTTTCTGGACCCGAAAGCAAAATAATTAAACATCGCTCTTTTCTTTTAGACACATCTTCTGTCATTCAGGCTGCTTAATTAAGCCCTTTTCACACGCAGTATAAAAGATGACATCCCTTAAAAAGGATGGTTGTACGGTTTTTTATTGCCCATTCGGCGCAGGAGTAATCTTATGAATATGATTAAAATGACCTGGTTCAGTGCCTATGCTTTCTCCTTTACCGTGTGGATGACCGCGTTTTGGGCTGCCCTGTAATATAACGATTCCGGTTTATAAAAAATGCCTCGTAATTTTACGAGGCATTTTTGTTTGCGTCAGATTGTAGCAATTGGTGTTGTAATCAAAACGTTAACAGAAAAGTGGTCTATCTTTATACTAAACCTTGTTGTCTCTGAGGTTTAAAGACCATGATTATAAAGGAGGAGCTATGTCGTTAACACTACGCGAGCAGAGTCAGGAAACACTGCAGGTAGATAATCAAAACTATCACATCTTCAGTCTACCTCGCGCATCACAACATCTGGGCAACATTGACCGCTTGCCCAAGTCCATGAAAGTCCTGCTCGAAAACTTGTTACGTTGGCAGGATGGCGACTCTGTTACGGCAGAGGATATTCAGGCTCTCGTCGACTGGCAGAAAACAGCCCATGCCGATCGTGAGATTGCCTACCGTCCGGCACGTGTATTAATGCAGGACTTCACCGGTGTGCCGGCGGTGGTCGATCTTGCCGCTATGCGCGAAGCGGTTAATCGCCTCGGTGGTGACGTGGCGAAAGTGAATCCACTTTCACCTGTCGATCTGGTTATCGACCACTCGGTAACAGTGGACCATTTTGGCGACGATGAGGCTTTTGAAGAGAACGTGCGCCTGGAAATGGAACGCAACCACGAACGTTACGTTTTTCTACGCTGGGGCCAAAAGGCCTTTGACCAGTTTCGTGTCGTACCACCAGGTACCGGTATCTGTCACCAGGTGAATCTGGAATACCTGGGTAAAGCTATCTGGCAACAAAAAATTAACGGCGAAAACTATGCCTGGCCCGATACGTTAGTCGGCACCGATTCTCACACCACGATGATTAATGCCCTTGGCGTACTGGGATGGGGCGTGGGCGGGATAGAGGCCGAAGCCGCCATGCTGGGGCAGCCCGTCTCCATGCTGATTCCCGACGTGGTCGGTTTCAAACTCACCGGTAAACTGCGCGCCGGAATTACCGCGACCGACCTGGTGCTGACCGTTACGCAAATGTTGCGTAAACATGGCGTCGTCGGCAAGTTCGTCGAGTTCTATGGCGATGGTCTGGCTGACCTGCCGCTGGCGGACCGCGCGACCATTGCTAACATGGCACCAGAATACGGCGCGACCTGCGGATTCTTCCCGGTTGATGAAGTGACGCTGAGCTATATGACGTTAACCGGCCGCGATGCGGAGCAGGTGGCGTTAGTCGAACACTATGCTAAACGTCAGGGCCTGTGGCGCAACGCTGGCGACGAGCCCATTTTCACCAGCAGCCTTGCGCTGGATATGAATGAGGTAGAGTCAAGCCTTGCCGGTCCTAAGCGCCCACAGGATCGTGTGTCGCTGGGCGATGTGCCTGCCGCTTTTGACGCCAGTAATGAACTTGAAGTCAATCACGCACAAAAACCACATAAGCAGGTTGAGTACACCGACAGCGCAACCGGGCTGACGCATACGCTGACCGATGGCGCGGTAGCTATTGCGGCGATCACCTCCTGTACCAATACCTCTAACCCCAGCGTCCTGATGGCCGCAGGCTTACTGGCGAAAAAAGCGGTAGAGCGTGGTTTAAAACGTCAGCCGTGGGTGAAAGCGTCCCTGGCGCCGGGCTCCAAAGTGGTGTCCGACTATCTGGCCGTCGCGCAGCTTACGCCGCACCTTGATAAACTGGGTTTCAACCTGGTGGGCTACGGCTGTACCACCTGTATTGGTAACTCGGGTCCGTTGCCGGATGAAATTGAGTCTGCAATTAAAGAAGGCGACCTGACGGTGGGGGCGGTGCTGTCGGGCAACCGCAACTTTGAAGGGCGAATTCATCCGTTGATTAAAACCAACTGGCTGGCCTCTCCACCGCTGGTGGTCGCCTATGCGCTGGCAGGTAATATGAAGATCAACCTGCAAACCGAACCGCTTGGACAGGATCGTGATGGCAAGCCAGTCTTCCTGAAAGATATCTGGCCGTCACCTGAAGAGATTGCGACCGCCGTACAGCAGGTGACCAGCGATATGTATCATAAGGAGTACGCGGAGGTCTTTGACGGCACGCCAGAGTGGCAGGCAATCAAGGTGAGTGAAGCGGCAACCTATGACTGGGATGAAGGTTCCACCTATATTCGTCTGTCACCTTTCTTTGATGACATGGAGAAGGAACCTAAACCGGTTAAAGATATTCATGGCGCGCGCCTGCTGGCGATCCTTGGCGACTCGGTTACCACCGACCACATTTCGCCTGCCGGTAGCATTAAAGCCGAAAGTCCGGCGGGTCGTTATCTGCTGTCGCATGGCGTTGAGCGCAATGATTTTAACTCCTATGGTTCACGTCGTGGCAACCACGAAGTGATGATGCGCGGTACGTTTGCCAACATCCGTATTCGAAATGAAATGGTGCCCGGCGTTGAAGGTGGCTATACCAAACACTATCCCAGCGGTGAACAACTGGCCATTTACGATGCTGCGATGAAATATCAGGCTGAGGGCGTACCTTTGGCAGTGATTGCGGGGAAAGAGTACGGGTCGGGTTCCAGCCGTGACTGGGCTGCGAAAGGGCCGCGTCTGCAAGGCGTTCGCGTGGTTATCGCCGAATCTTTTGAGCGTATTCATCGTTCCAACCTGATTGGTATGGGCATTTTACCGCTGGAATTCCCACAGGGTGTCACGCGTAAAACCCTGGGTCTGAAGGGGGATGAGTCGGTGGACGTTGAAAATCTGTCTCAGCTTAAGCCGGGATGTACCGTTTCGGTTACGTTAACGCGAGCTGATGGCAGTAAAGAGACGCTGGATACGCGCTGCCGGATTGATACCGGTAATGAGCTGACCTATTACCGCAACGACGGCATCCTGCACTACGTCATTCGCAACATGCTTAACTAATAAGACAGCCGGGGCGACCCGGCTGTTTCATTCAGGCCTTAGGCAACAGATGGCCCATTTTTTCTGCTTTAGTATCAAGATAGTGCGCATTTTCAGGGTTGCGCCCCACAACCAGCGGCACGCGCTCAACAATGTTAATCCCGGCTTCGCTGAGAATCTCGACTTTGCGCGGATTGTTAGTCAGCAGACGAACTTCATTCACGCCGAGTAACTTGAACATATCCGCGCACAGGGTGAAGTCACGCTCGTCAGCGGCAAAACCCAACTGATGATTGGCTTCAACGGTGTCGTATCCCTTATCCTGTAAAGCATAGGCACGAATTTTATTCAGCAGGCCAATGTTGCGACCTTCCTGACGGTGATAAAGCAGTGCACCACGGCCTTCTTCCGCAATGGCATTCAGCGCAGCTTCAAGTTGGAAGCCACAATCGCAACGCAAACTGAACAGCGCATCGCCAGTCAGACACTCGGAATGGACGCGAGCCAGCACTGGTTGATTATCATTAATATCGCCAAAGACCAGAGCAACGTGGTCATGACCGGTTGCCAGTTCTTCAAAACCTACCATCAGGAAATCTCCCCATGGCGTTGGCAGTTTGGCTTCTGCCACCCGTTTAAGCTGCATGTGACTCTCCAGAACCCTCAAAGGATGCACTATCATCATAATAGTGCACAGGCCGATGCGGCCTGACAAACGAGGAATATTGTGCCACAACCGCGAGGCAGGCTGTTAATCTGTGTAAACGATTGTTGTGATAAAGCACGATTATCTAATCTGAAAAGGTTATGTTATTCTTTTTTAAGCTAAAGTTATGCTTTTGTTATAGGTTTTCACCAGGAGAAAGGAAAAGGGATGGTTAACATCTTTCAACGTACGCTGGCCGGAATGGTGCTGCTGCTCATTATGCCTGTAGCGGTCGGCTTGTCCGGTTGGCAGTGGCAGCCTGGCGAAAGTAATACGTTTCTTAAGATCTTGTTCTGGATGACGGAAACGGTCACGCGGCCCTGGGGCATGCTGACCAGCCTGGTGTTAAGTGCCTGGGTGATGTGGTGCCTGCGTTTCAGGCTTAAACCGGCGCTGCTGCTGCTGTTGATCATGAACGCTACGATTTTAGCCGGCCAGTACACGAAATCCTTTATCAAAGAGCAGGTGCAGGAGCCGCGCCCTTATGTTGTCTGGCTGGAGAAAACCCACGGGCTGGATGATAAGACCTTTTACCAGTTGAACCGCGAGCAACGTGGCCAGCGCGTCACCGAGCTGATCGCGGATGAGTCGCACATTCCCGGCTGGCTGAAAAAACACTGGGCGTTTGAAACGGGTTTTGCTTTCCCATCCGGACATACCATGTTTGCCGCCAGTTGGGCCTTGCTGGTCATCGGTTTGTTATGGCCGCGTCGGCATTATAAAACCATCGTGCTTGTCGGCGTCTGGGCCGTGGCCGTAATGGGCAGTCGCTTGCTGCTGGGCATGCACTGGCCGCGCGATCTGGCTGTTGCCACTTTCATTTCCTGGCTGTTTGTTGTCCTGGCGACCTGGCTCGCCCAACGCTTCTGTGGCCCACTGAGCTTGCCGCCAGAAGAACAGCAAGAGGTCGCTGAACGGGAGCAAGGATTGTAATTGCAACATTCAGCACCATATCTTTATCTTGAGATTGAGCAAAAGCGCGTCATCTGATGCTGCCAGGAGCAGTATTTTTGCCGTAATTTTGGCATAATTCTTTTCGACTACCTCACAACGGGATGCACTGTGAAATATTTGCTGATTTTTTTAGTGGTTTTGGTCATTTTTATCATTTCCGTGACCCTTGGCGCGCACAACGACCAGGTTATCACCTTTAACTATCTGCTGGCGCAGGGCGACTTCCGTATCTCCACCTTACTGGCAACCCTTTTTGGTGTTGGCTTTTTGCTGGGATGGGTTATCTGCGGGCTCTTCTGGTTACGTATTCGCGTCTCTCTTGCCAATGCGCAGCGTAAAATTAAGCGTCTGCAGGCGCAGGTCGATCAGAGCACGCCAGGCACAAGTGGTAAAACGCTGCCGCCGGCTGTGCAGGAATAAGCCTCCATGTTAGAGCTGCTGTTTCTGTTACTTCCTGTCGCCGCTGCCTATGGATGGTACATGGGCAGACGCAGTGCGCAGCAGGACAAGCAACAGGAATCAAACCGCCTGTCGCGTGATTACGTGGCGGGGGTAAACTTCTTACTCTCCAATCAACAAGATAAAGCGGTCGATCTGTTCCTTGATATGCTCAAGGAAGACAGCGGCACCGTTGAAGCCCACCTTACGCTTGGCAATTTGTTTCGTTCCCGGGGCGAGGTTGATCGCGCGATCCGCATCCATCAGTCCTTAATGGAAAGCGCGTCACTGAGCTACGAACAGCGCCTGTTAGCGATTCAGCAACTGGGGCGGGACTACATGGCGGCAGGCCTTTACGACCGCGCCGAAGACATGTTCAAACAGCTGACGGATGAGACGGATTTTCGTATTGGCGCACTGCAACAACTTCTGCTTATCCATCAGGCGACAAGCGACTGGCAGCAGGCTATTGACGTCGCCGAGCGGTTGGTGAAGCTGGGTAAAGACCGGCAGAAAGGTGAGATTGCCCACTTTTATTGTGAACTCGCCCTGCAGGCGATGAGCAGCGACGACCTCGACAGGGCCATGACGCTGCTGAAAAAGGGGGAGTCGGCCGATCGGCAGAGCGCTCGCGTCTCTATTATGATGGGCCGCATCCTGATGGAAAAAGGGGAGTACGCAAAAGCAGTCGAGCATTTGCAGCGCGTTCTGGATCAGGATAAAGAGCTGGTCAGTGAAACGCTTCCAATGCTGGAGACGTGTTTTCAGCGCCTCAACCAGCCTGATGCCTGGGCAGAATTCCTTAAGCGTTGTGTTGACGAGAATACAGGTGCTGCAGCGGAGCTTTATCTTTCAGAGATTCTGGAGCGGCAGCAGGGCGCCGAAGCCGCGCAAAACTACATCAATCATCAGTTACAACGTCACCCCAATATGCGCGTCTTTCATCGCCTGATGGAGTTTCACCTGCACGAGGCAGAAGATGGGCGTGCAAAAGAAAGCCTGATGGTGCTGCGCGATCTGGTTGGCGAACAAATCCGCACCAAGCCACGCTATCGCTGCCACAAATGTGGCTTCACGGCGCATGCGCTTTACTGGCACTGTCCTTCATGCCGGACCTGGTCATCCGTTAAACCGATTCGCGGACTCGATGGACAATAGCCCCGAAGCGCTGGCGTCGGTTGCTGCTTTTTAGTTACAACATGCTATTGGCTTTATTCAAAATAACAGTCCAGCTCCGTGCGCATATCGCTTAGCAGAACAACAGGGATTGTGATGCGAAAAGCAGGCAGGTAGAATGCGTGCCGTTTGTCTAACGCGCCAGCAGGTGCCTACTGCAGAGGAAATAGCATGGCCTTATCTCAGACTTCGCCGGTGGTAGTGGCGCTTGATTACCACGATATGAATAGCGCGCTGCACTTTGTCGATCAGATAGAGCCGGGCAGTTGCCGCCTGAAGGTGGGCAAAGAAATGTTCACCTTGTTTGGCCCGCAACTTGTGAAAACGCTGCAGCAGCGTGGATTCGACATCTTTCTCGACCTGAAATTTCACGATATCCCTAATACTACCGCTCGTGCGGTTGCCGCCGCCGCCGATCTCGGTGTCTGGATGGTGAACGTTCACGCGAGCGGCGGGGCACGTATGATGAATGCCGCCCGTGAAGCGCTGCTGCCATCTGGTCAGCAGGCGCCTTTGCTGATTGCCGTTACCGTCCTGACCAGCATGGATGCCGATGACTTATTGGGCCTTGGCATCACCGTGTCACCCGCAGAGCAGGCTGAGCGACTGGCAAAACTGACGCACGAATGCGGACTTGATGGCGTGGTCTGTTCGGCACAGGAAGCCGCGCGGTTCAAACAGGTCATCGGTCATGATTTCACGCTTGTTACGCCAGGAATCCGGCCCCTGGGTAGTGACGCAGGGGATCAACGTCGCGTCATGACGCCGCAACAGGCCCGGCTTGCTGGCGTGGATTATATGGTAATAGGACGTCCTGTTACTCAGTCCGCGGACCCCGCAGCGACGCTTAAGGCGCTACTGCAGGATTTGGAGACGGTAAAATGAGCCGTGATAACCCTTTAGTCTATTCTACGGACGCAGGTCGCCTTACTCAGTCCGAGCCAAAGGCAGAACGTCCTAAAGGTGACGGAATTGTCCGTATCCAGCGCCAAACCAGCGGACGAAAAGGCAAGGGCGTTTGCCTTATTACCGGCGTGGATCTGGATGAATCAGCGTTGAATCAACTGGCCGCTGAACTGAAGAAAAAATGCGGTTGCGGCGGCGCGGTGAAAGAGGGTGTGATTGAAATTCAGGGCGACAAACGTGATTTATTAAAAAGCCTGCTGGAAGCCAAAGGGATGAAGGTCAAACTGGCGGGTGGATAAAAAAAACCGGGCTACAGAGTAGCCCGGCTTGTTATGTAGATGCGCTGCGTAGCCGTTATTATTTATTGTAATGCGGTTCTTAGTGAACCTGATGACCGATGATACCACCCACTGCTGCACCGCCGACGGTACCCAGCGCGCTGCCGTTGGTTAATACAGAACCCCCAATTGCACCGGCACCTGCACCGATTGCGGTGTTACGGTCACGCTTAGACCAGTTTGAACAGCCACTTAACGCCATAACCAGCGTGGTTGCTAATACAACAGCGGTCATTTTTTTCATTGTAATTGTCATAAACTTCTCCTTTATTGTGTATGCAGAGGCAACACAGTAAGTATAGCTGTGAAATTTTTTCAGGCCGCCTGTGTCGCATTATTACCGCATCCCTTTTGGTATAAAAACGCCAGACACCATGGACGATCTGTTTGTAGCGGCTGAAAAGCATCATCAACAGGTGGACCTGTCGGATGCCTGACAGAATTCTATTCATTTTGAAGAATTTCCGAAGATAGATAATTCTTAATTCGCAGCACAATTTTTCATTCACAGCCATTTTCCGCTGCTTTTTAGCCATTTGCTCCATAACGCTTTTCCTGCCTGCTCAGCAGAATATTAAGACCCTTCTCAGCAGGAGAAAAAAATGCTGGAACATCTTAAACAACAGGTTCTGGAAGCTAACCTGGATCTCCCCAAATATAACCTTGTCACCTTTACATGGGGAAACGTCAGCGCCATTGACCGTGAGCAAGGCCTGTTAGTGATTAAACCTTCCGGCGTCAGCTACGATGTGATGAAAGTTGAGGACATGGTAGTGGTGAATCTGGCCACCGGTGAGGTGGTTGAAGGTGAGAAACGCCCTTCATCCGACACCGCAACGCACCGGGCGCTATATCTAGCCTGGCCCGAGGTTGGCGGAATTGTCCATACGCATTCCCGCCACGCCACCATCTGGGCACAGGCAGGCCGCCCGATTCCTGCCTGGGGCACCACGCACGCGGATGATTTCTACGGTGAAATTCCCTGCACGCGAGCAATGCGTGACGAAGAGATCAAGAACCAGTATGAGTGGAATACAGGTGAGGTGATTATTGAAACCTTTGCACAACGCAGGCTTTCCCCGACCGCCATCCCAGCGGTGCTGGTAAACTCGCATGGTCCTTTTGCCTGGGGCAAAGATGCACATGCGGCGGTGCACAGTGCGGTGGTGCTGGAAGAGGTGGCCTACATGGGATTGTTTAGCCAGCAACTCACTGCCGGTCTTCCGCCGATTCAGCAAACCCTGCTTGATCTGCATTATCTGCGTAAGCACGGTGAAAATGCCTGGTACGGCCAGAAATAATTATGGGGGCGCAGCCTTGTCTGCGTCCCGACCCGTTTCTTGCTGGCGGCATGTTAAGCAGTTTTCAGTCTCATCAATACCCGTTATAGGTTCACGTCTTTCTGTGATTTAGCCTGACTTTATCAAGAAAGCATACTAATCATTTAAACCGAATGCATCGGGGATCACTCTGGAATTTATGTTGTAAATCAATCTCTCATTTGGTCTGGCCTCACTCTGGATTAGGCTGATGTGGCGCAATTAGCGCATCAAAATAACAGAGGATGAGACAATGACCGTGATTAACCAACCCACATGCAGACTGTTTTCCGAAGCCGGACACACTACGCAGTTAGTTGCCTATTACGAGGAAGGACGTCGCACCATGTGGATGATGTTGCGCGCCCAACCACGCCCCAGTTTTAATCATGAATTGATCGAAGAAATCATGAACCTGAGTTATACCGCTCAGCGTTCGGGCTTACCTATCGATTTCTGGGTAACCGGCTCGTTAGTACCACAAATGTTCAATGCCGGTGGCGATCTGCGCTTTTTTGTGGAATGTATTCGCAATAACCGCCGTGAAGCTTTGCGCGCCTATGCACGGGCTTGTGTTGACTGCATCCACTCGGCCGCCCGCGGATTTGATACCGGCGCGGTTACGCTCGCGATGATTGAAGGTAGTGCCCTTGGCGGCGGTTTTGAAGCCGCGCTGGCCCATCACTTTATCCTGGCCCAGAACAATGCCCGGATGGGCTTTCCTGAAATCGCCTTTAACCTGTTTCCGGGAATGGGGGGCTACTCTTTAGTGGCGCGGCGTTCGGGCATGAAACTGGCTGAAGAGCTGATCATGGAAGGTGAGTCCCACAGTGCTGAATGGTACGAAACGCGCGGCTTAGTGGATAAGGTATTTCAACCGGGCGACAGTTACCGGGCTACCCGCACGTTTATCGATACATTGCGGCCAAAACTCAATGGCGTACGTGCCATGTTAAAGGCGCGCCAGCGGGTATTACAGCTTTCACGCGCTGAATTAATGGATATTACCGAGGACTGGGTAGATTACGCATTTACGCTCGAAGCGAAAGATATTGCCTATATGGAACGTTTAGTACAGTTACAAAACCGCCACAGCGCATCACTGCGTAAAGCGGGTTAGCGATCTATACGCGGGCAGGATGCTGAGCCAGCCAGTGCCCAAACTGATCTGCGGGCATTGGTTTTGCGTAAAAATAGCCTTGTCGCCCATCGACGCCGCTTTTCACGACAAACTCTTCTTCATCGACAGTTTCAATGCCTTCGGCAATCACCTGCAAATCCAGCGCTTTCGCCACCGCGACAATGGCCCTGACGAGAGACTGCGATACCGGCCGTTTGTTCACATTTCGGATAAAGCTTTGATCCAGCTTAATGGCATTAATGGGCACGCGCGCCAGCTGCGACAGAGAGGAGTAGCCGGTGCCAAAGTCATCAAGGTGAATCTGCGCGCCCAGTTCCTGGAATTTACGCATCAGCTTCAACGCTTCGGCTTCATTCTCTATCAGGCAGCTTTCCGTCAGTTCAATATCTACTGGCGACTCGGTCAAACCCGCATCCGTCAGGGCTTGCTTCAGGTCACTGTAGATCGATTGATCGAGCAACTGACGCGCAGAGACGTTCACCGCGACACGCAGGTGAATATTCTGCTGCCGCCAGGCAAGAATCTGCTTCAACACATTGAGCATGACCCAGCGACCAAGCGGCACGATCAGGCCGGACTCTTCCGCATAGGGGATAAATTCGCCGGGTGATACCAGCCCGCGCTCTGGCGAATTCCAGCGTACCAGCGCTTCCGCACTGCGTACTTTACCGTCAGAATCGACTTTAGGCTGGTAATGCACTAATAAATGGTCCTGCTCCAGCGCTTTACGCAAATTGGTATCGAGCCAAAGGTATTCAAAAACCCGCCGGTTCATCTCTTCAGCAAAAACACAATATCGACCGCGGTTATTCTCTTTGGCGTGATACATCGCCGTATCGGCGTTACGAATCAGACATTCACGATCTTCCCCATGCAGCGGGGCAAGGGCGATGCCCACTGAACAGCCGCTGTAAACTTCGATCAGGCCAATGCGAAACGGCTGACGCAGGCGATCGAGAATACGCGTGGCCATCGCCTCCAGCGCCGCCTGGCTGGTGTGTTCCGCCAGCACGACAAATTCATCACCGCCCAGCCGCCCGAGTGTCTGGTTTTTGCTCAGACAGCTCAGGATAGCCAGAGAAACGGCCTGTAACAGCTGATCGCCAAACATATGACCGTAGGCATCATTAACTTTCTTAAAGTTATCTAAATCCAGATAGACCACGCCGGTTTCGCTGCCTTCTGCACGCTCCAGCGCCTGGCTAATCTGCTGATGAATAGCATGACGATTGGGCAGGCCAGTAATACCATCGGTATTGGCCATAACGCGCAGTCGTTCCTGCGCGCGGCGTTCTTCCGTGATATCCGTTCCTGAACAGATGAGGAAAATTTCATTTTTACCGCTGCCGCTGTGAACAAACTTATTACGAAACAGAAACAGTCGCTGTCCCTTCATCGTTTTGATCCAGCGTTCGACTTCGTAGGAGTTACCGTCGCGGAAGAAACCCGCAATGTTACGACGTGAGGCGGCAGCTTCCTGTTTGGTCATAAACAGCTGAAAAACATTCCGACCGATCACGTCCTGTTCATATAGGCCGGTGTACTCTTCACTGAGTCGGTTAAAGCGTTGAATGTTGCCGCGCTGGTCGAGGATCACGATGACGGAATTGGCTTCCGAAACGACCTGTTCAGCAAATGACAGACCTAGCGTCAGGTCGCGAGCCACGGCCGAGGTATCGCCCCATGCCGACGCGGTACCGGCCCAGACGGATTTATTGATCCTGCGACCGACAAAATGCATCGCGACCTGCTCGCCGTGTATTGTTAACGTCAGATTTATACTGGAAGTGATAACCGGCATCGCGCGAAGCAAACTGCATTGACCCGGCGTCAGGGGAACAGCCACGCTGGTGTTCGATGATTCATCTAAGGCAAATAGCAGCGCATCACTGTCCGCGTTTAATCGCCAATGAGGGCTGGTTGTACCAAACAAGGTATACAACAATGATTGCCCTTGTTCATCGGTCATGGTCACTCCCTCCAGGAAGTACATTGCTGGCGTTATCTCGTTATTTTAGCAACAGTATTCATCAACTGATGCCAGCACAAGATGAAACTGTATTTATTTTACTTTCCAGAAAAAACGGGCATAAAAAACCCCGCCGAAGCGGGGCTCAGTTTATGTTCAGCACGGACATTTACCCAGCTTTCCGGCCTGACTGGGAAAGCGGGCATCCAGACAATAACGATGAAACTCCCGCTCGCTCATCGGTGTCATTTCAGGATGCCGCCGCCGCATGTGCTGCAGGTATTTTTGATAATCCTGCACGCCAACCATCAAACGAAAACTTTGCTGAAGTCCCTGCCACAGTGCGCGCCAGCGAAAGCCGGTGCGAACAGGGGTGGAAAGTAAATCGCAACGCATAATATGCCAGCTACCCTGGGGGCGCGCTACGCGATGGATGCTGTCATACATGGCGCACCTCCTTACGCAATTCCACATTTGACTCATGCGTGGTAGGCACGTTGCTGCTTAGCGCACGGCGAATCACAAAGAACGCGGCAATCAGCATCGTGACGGCGACCAGCATAAAGAACCCGCACAGGGCAGCATTAATCTGGTTACTGAATACGATGGTTTGCATATCGGCCACGGTTTTAGCTGGTGCGATGATAACGCCTTCATCCAGACCTTTTCGGAATTTATTGGCTTGAGCAAGAAAACCAATTGACGGTTTTTCGTGAAAAATCTTCTGCCATCCCGCTGTCATCGAGGTAATAAACAGCCAGATGGTGGGCAGAATCGTCACCCATGCATAGCGCTGCTTTTTCATCTTGAACAGCACCACCGTGCCCAGGATTAGCGCCATAGAGGCCAGCATCTGGTTACCAATCCCAAACAGTGGCCACAAGGTGTTGATACCGCCCAGTGGATCGATAACGCCCTGATAAACGAAGAAACCCCAGCCGGCGACGGCGACGGTGGTCCCTGACATATTGCCCAGCCATGAACGGTTGTTCGCCATAGAAGGCACGACCGTGCCAACCAGATCCTGCACCATAAAGCGGCAGGCGCGGGTACCGGCATCCACGGCGGTCAAAATAAACAGGGCTTCAAATAAGATCGCGAAATGGTACCAGAAGGCCATCATGGCGCGGCTGTTAAACACCTCAGTAATGATATGTGCCATGCCGACTGCAAAGGTCGGCGCACCCCCGGCACGTGACAGGATGGAGGCTTCGCCCACATCCCGGGCGATACCGCTTAACATCTCAGGCGTGACCACAAATCCCCAACCATTGATGACCTGAGAGGCATTTTCTACCGTGGTACCAATCAGTGCCGCGGGCGAGTTCATCGCAAAGTACACACCCGGGTCCAGTACCGAGGCGCAAATCAGCGCCATGATGGCCACGAACGACTCCATCAGCATGGCACCGTACCCAATAAAACGAATATGGCTTTCGCGCTCAATCAGCTTAGGTGTGGTTCCGCTGGATACCAGCGCATGGAAGCCGGAGATAGCGCCACAGGCAATAGTGATAAACAGGAACGGGAACAGGGCGCCAGAGAAGACCGGCCCCGAGCCGTCAATAAATCGGGTCACGGCAGGCATTTTCATTTCTGGCATGGCAAAGACGATGCCCACAGCCAGCCCGACAATGACGCCGATTTTCAGAAAGGTAGAAAGGTAATCCCTCGGGGCCAGCAGCAGCCAGACCGGTAGCACTGAGGCGATAAAACCATAGATGACCAGCACCCAGGTCAACGAGGTGCCTTTCAGTGTAAAGAACGGGCCCCAGTAAGGATGCTGTGCGACATCACCACCGTAAATAATGGCCGCCATCATCAGCACAAAGCCGATCAACGAGACTTCGGCGATTTTTCCAGGGCGCAGAAAGCGCATATAGATGCCCATAAACAGCGCAATCGGAATGGTCGCCGCGATGGTAAACAGTCCCCACGGACTGTTCGCCAGGGCTTTCACCACCACCAGCGCCAGCGCAGAGAGAATAATGATCATCACGCCCAGCGCACCCAGCATAGTAATCACACCGGCAAAAGCGCCCAGCTCCTGACGCGCCATTTCGCCTAACGAACGGCCATCACGTCGCGTAGAGATAAACAGAATCAGGAAATCCTGAACGGCGCCCGCCATCATCACCCCGATCAGAATCCAGATAGTGCCAGGCAGAAAACCCATCTGTGCCGCCAGAATCGGGCCGACCAGCGGGCCAGCACCGGCGATAGCCGCAAAGTGGTGACCAAACAGCACCCACTTATTGGTGGGAACATAGTCAAGACCATCGCTGAGGCGCTCAGCTGGCGTCAGACGGCGGTCGTCCAGTTCAAAAATATTGCGGGCGATAAACAGGCTGTAAAAACGATAAGCGATGCTGTAAAAGGCAACTGCGGCAACCACCAGCCAGACTGCGTTGACGTGCTCGCCGCGGTTAAGCGCCAGCATCGCGAACGCACCCGCGCCAATTAACGCCACTGCTAACCAAAGCACGCCGTTTTTGACGTTCTTCATAACTCACTCCTTGTAGAGACCGAATGGAAGGCGATCGAAGACAACGAGCTAACGTTAATGTAATGGAATGTAAGTGGAAGTTAATAAAGATAAAACTGTGAAGCGCGGAGCAAATTTAGCACGCACATGCAGAGGGAAGGCGAGGTGGAATGTGTCGGCGGGACAGACAAGGCTGTCCCGCCGGTTTAGTCTCAGGCTGCGGGGCGTGCAACGACGCTGCGCGTTTCCATGCGGACTTCAGCAATGGTCACGTCAATCACGTCGGATACGCGGTAAACCACATCACCTTTAATCTGTACTGTACCGCTTTCCTGGCTGCAAACCAGTTCGTCACGCACGGCATGCAGGAACGGCGCTGGAATAAACGCCACGGCACCATTTTCCAGCAGGCGGACGCGCATGCCACCACGAGAAACATCGATGATTTCCGCGCTGAACTTACGATCCGTAGCCGCAAAGGGCGACAGGTAACGGGCATAGAGCCAGTCGCCCACGTCACGCTCTGCCATGCGGTTAAGACGACGACGTTCACTCATGGTGACCGTCAGCGCATCATCCGGACGACCGATTTGCTCACCGCGCACGATGGCCTTCAGCAGACGATGGTTGATCATGTCGCCAAACTTACGGATCGGGGAGGTCCAGGTGGCGTAAGCGTCCAGCCCCAGGCCAAAGTGCGGGCCCGGTTCGGTGGTGATCTCCGCATAGGTCTGGAAACGACGAATACGGCTGTCGAGGAACTGAGTAGGCTGTGCATCCAGTTCACGGCGCAGTACGCGGAACCCCTCCAGCGTGGTGATAGCCTGCGGATCGGCGGTAATGCCGTGAGTCGCCAGCACAGCGGCGGCCTGCTCGGCATTCGCCGTATCGAAACCCGCGTGAACGTTGTAGATACCAAAGCCCAGCTTTTCGCGCAGCACATTGGCGGCACAGATGTTCGCCAGGATCATGGCTTCCTCAACAATCCGGTTCGCGATACGACGCGGTTCGGCGATGATTTCCAGCACTTCCCCTTTTTCGCCCAGCAGAAAACGGTAGTCAGGACGATCTTTAAACACCAGCGCATGGTTTTGACGCCATTCAGCACGGGACTGACACAAGCGATGCAGCAGGCGGATCTGGTTAGCGATAGCCTCGTTTTGCGGTTGCCATTCGCCACTGTTTTCCAGCCAGTCGGAAACCTCGTCGTACACCAGTTTGGCTTTTGACTCGATCCAGGCTGCAAAGAACTGAACATCGTCAGCCAGGCTACCATCCTGAGCAACCGTCACGCGGCACGCCAGAACCGGACGACGCACGTCAGGGCGCAGCGAGCAGACATCGTCTGACAGCTCACGGGGCAGCATCGGGATATTAAAGCCCGGCAGATAGTTCGTAAACGCACGTTGCGCCGCCAGCTTATCCAGCTCGCTACCTTCTGCGACATAGGCAGTGGGATCGGCAATGGCGATGGTCAGACGCAGTGCGCCATCGTCCAGTGCTTCGGCATACAGCGCATCGTCCATATCTTCAGTGCTGGCGCTGTCGATAGTCACGAAATCCAGGGCGGTCAGATCTTCACGCGTCAGGTTCTCGTCCAGCATGTCGCCAAAGCCGATTTCTGGCGCTTCACGCTCCAGATTATGACGTGACAGTGTCACCCACCATGGGGCGAGGTGGTCGTCGGCTTTGACAATGAATTCGGTGAGTTCGGCATAAAAGCCACGGTCGCCTTTCAACGGATGACGACGCATTTCAGCGACGGCCCAGTCGCCATTCTGGAAATCATGGGTCAGTCCGCGCACCGGACGACACTGAATGGCCTCTTTCAGCAGCGGATGATCGGGCACGATAGAAAGACGGTCGTCTTTTTTCTGCACGCGGCCAACAAAGCGGCCCAGAAAAGGCTCAACCAACGTTTCTGGCTCTGCGCTTTCACGATCTTTATCGCTGTGGATGACGGCAACAATGCGGTCGCCATGCATCACTTTTTTCATCTGCGGCGGCGGGATGAAATAACTTTTTTGTGCATCGACTTCCAGAAAGCCGAATCCCTTTTCGGTGCCTTTTACAACGCCTTCTGCACGCGGCGTTTGCGAATGAAGCTTCTCTTTAAGCTGCGCAAGCAGCGGATTATCCTGGAACATGATTTTTACGTTTCGTGGCCTAATAGCGGCTGACAGTTTTACGCGAATCGGGGTCTCGCGGCAAGGCAAAAAGCCGGACGAACCGGCTTTTTGCCTGGAGAAAAGCCTGAATCAGGCGATACGTTGGGTAGTCAACGCCTGCGACAATTCCAGCTTAACCGGCACCGATTTCGAGGTCGGTGTGCCGCTGATATCGCCATAGCTGTTTAACGGGACCAGCGGGTTTGTTTCAGGATAGTAGGCCGCCAGATTGCCACGCGGAATGTTATAAGGCACCAGTTTGAAGCCGCTCACGCGACGGGTGATGCCATCATTCCACAGGGTTTCAATATCCACATTCTGGCCTTCACTAAACCCTAACTCAGCCATGTCGTCGGGGTTAATAAAGACGACTTCACGCTGGCCGTACACGCCGCGATAACGATCGTCGAGACCGTAAATCGTGGTGTTGTACTGGTCATGCGAGCGCAGGGTTTGCAGCGTGAAAGGCACTTCCTGATCAAGTTTCGGAAACAGCGACTCGGGCAGCGCTGCCGGGTTAAACTCGGCCTTACCGGTCGGCGTATTAAAACGCAGCTCTGCCGCGGCATTACCAAGATAGAAGCCGCCAGGCTGATCGCATTTGGTATTGAAGTCGGCAAAACCGGGAATGGTTGCCGCAATATGATTGCGAATCAGGTTGTAATCAGCCGCCAGATCTAACCACTTCACCTTGTCATCACCGAGAACCGCATGGGCAATACTGGCAACAATCGACGTTTCAGAACGCTGTGTTTCCGCCAGAGGAATACCGACACCTTCTGACGCATGCACCATGCTGAACGAATCTTCCACGGTAATGAACTGGTTACCTGTCGCCTGCAGATCGCGTTCGGTGCGACCCAATGTCGGCAGGATCAACCCTTCATGACCCGGCACCAGATGGCTACGGTTGAGCTTGGTGCTGATGTGCACGGTCAGACCACAGCGTGATAGAGCTTCTTCAGTACGCGGAGAATCCGGTGCCGCGGCGGCCAGATTACCGCCCAGGGCGATAAGAACCTTAATTTCATCACGCAGCATCGCGTTCAGGGCTTCAACGGTGTTATGGCCTGCCGCACGCGGAGGCTCAAAGTCAAAGTGCTGACCAAGCGCATCCAGGAAAGGTTTGGACGGCTTTTCATCAATGCCCATGGTGCGGTTGCCCTGAACGTTACTGTGACCACGCACAGGACAGAGGCCGGCCCCTTTTTTACCTAACTGACCAAACAGCAGCTGTAGGTTGGTGATTTCACGCACCGTATCAACCGAATGCTTGTGCTGCGTAATGCCCATTGCCCAGGTGCAGATCACCCGATCGGCGTTCTGATAGATCGCTGCCGCTTCACGGATTTGTGCTTCTGTGAGGCCCGACTGCGCCACAATCTGCATCCAGTCTGTGTTATCTACGGCGTCGAAATATGCCTCAACGCCGTGTGTTTTGGCGTTCAGGAAGGCCTGATCGAACAAGCCGCTTTCGCCCGCAGCAATACGCGCGCGATGGGTTTCCAGCAGGGCTTTCACCATGCCGCGCACGGCCGCCATATCACCGCCAAGATGGGGTTGATAATAGGCAGAACTGATGGTGCCCGCTTTGGAGGTGACAATTTCGAGCGGCTTTTGCGGATCGGCAAAACGCTCCAGACCGCGCTCACGTAGCGTGTTAAAGGTAACGATTTTAGCACCATGATCGGCCGCGTGACGCAGGCTGTGCAGCATGCGTGGGTGGTTAGTGCCTGGGTTTTGCCCAAAGACAAAAATGGCATCGGCATGATCAAAATCGTCAAGACGAATGGTGCCTTTACCCACGCCGATGCTGCGTTTCAGCCCAGCACCGCTGGCCTCGTGACACATATTGGAGCAGTCCGGGAAGTTATTGGTGCCTGACATGCGGCCAAACAGTTGATAAAGCCAGGAGGCTTCATTACTGGCGCGACCCGAGGTGTAAAGCTCCATCTGATCCGGATTATCCATCGCCTTAATGTGTTTCGCGATGAGCGCATAGGCGTCATCCCAACTGATGGGTTCGTAATGGTCGCTTTCAGCGTTGTAGCGTAACGGATGCGTCAGACGGCCCTGATATTCCAGGAAGTAGTCACTTTGCGCATACAGGGTCGTAACGCTGTGTTTCGCGAAAAAGTCGGTATCGACCACGCGGCGCGTCGCTTCCCAGGTCACGGCTTTCGCCCCGTTTTCGCAAAAGCTAAATGTACTTTTATTGTCATCACCCCAGGCGCAGCCTGGGCAGTCGAAGCCACGAGCTTTGTTCATGCGCATTAAATTGCGCAGATTTTTCAGGGCAGCTTTACTGTCGAAAACAAAACGTGTGGTAGCTTCCAGTGAACCCCAGCCGCCCGCTGCGGCACGGTATGGTTTAATTTGACGCTTGAATTTCATCATAGGTGCAGGCTTATTTTTATGTTGGACGAATGTTGCAAGGATATATCCTGATGGTAAATATTAGTGTGCTATCGACGACAAAGCTTGTCTAATTGATTGGCTTAATGGTGCGATAGCTGGCGTTTATCGTGGTGGCGCGCCAACTGTGATGATGTTCATGTTTTACCTTCTCGTAACCTCTCCATAACGGGTGTTATCGGCACATCGCGCTAATACTTGCTGTTTAAAACAGAAAAGGGCGCGACACCATGAAACAACTCACCAGCCAGATCCATGCGTTTGGCAAGGCGTTGATGATGCCAATTTCGGTGATTGCAGCGGCCGGTATCTTTCTGGGGCTGGCGGCGGCAATGCAGAATCCCGCCGTCACCGGCGAAGCTTTCGCACACATGCAGGTTGCCCAGCTCATCATCGGGTTTATTCGTAAAGTGGCCGGCGCGCTGTTTGCTAATCTGCCGCTATTCTTTGCCGTCGCCAGCGCCATTGGACTGGCGAAAGCAGAAAAGCCTACCGCAGCCTTTGCCGCCGTTATCGGCTATATCGCTATGAATGTCGGTATCAATGCCACGCTGGCGGCGAAGGGCATTACCGCAGCCACAACCACGCCGCAGGCGCTGCAACAGGCCGGGCTGGATCAGACCACAGCCATGATGACGTCGGCTGAGTACATTCAGATGCTGGGTATTTTTACCTACAATATGAGCGTACTGGGCGGTGTGATTGCCGGGCTGATCACCGTGATGCTGCATAACCGCTTCTATACGCAGCAGTTACCCACGGCGATCAGTTTCTTTGGCGGGCGTCGCTTTGTGCCGATTGTAACGGTGGTGTTCCTGCCGCTGATCGGCATCTTACTGGCGCTGGTCTGGCCGACCATTGGCGAAGGCATTGCCTGGGTGGGACAGATGATCGGCCGGAGCGGGCAGTACGGGGCATTTCTGTTGGGGGCTTCGGAACGCATTCTTATCCCCACGGGCCTGCATCACATCCTGAACGAAACCGTGCGCTTCACGCCCATTGGCGGCATGGCTATCGTGGACGGACAGACGATTGTCGGTGCGTTAAACATCTTTAATGCCTCGCTCACCCATCCCGGACTTATCCCGGACGCGACGCTTCGCACCGCCACCCAGTTCCTGGCTCAGGGAAAAATACCGGTCATGATGTTTGGTCTGCCTGCTGCTGCCCTGGCGATTTATCACACCGCGCGGCCTGAACACAAACAGCGCGTCAGGGCGCTGGTGATGGCTGGAGCACTGACGTCATTCACTACTGGCATCACCGAACCGCTGGAGTTTTGCTTTATCTTCGTTTCGCCGGTGCTTTACCTGCTGCATGCATTTTTAACCGGCCTGTCATTTATGCTGATGTCGATGCTGCATTTGATGATTGGAAATGTGCAGGGCGGTGTGATCGATCTGGTGGTCTTTGGCATGCTTGGCGGCAGTAAAACCCACTGGTGGTGGACGCTGGCGCTTGGGGTGATTTACGCCCCGGTTTATTACTATTCTTTCCGCTTTATTATTACGCGTATGCATGTCGAAACGCCGGGACGTGAAACGGATGATGAAAAACCACAGCTGGTTGAAGGCAGCGAGCGCACCAACGTGATCATCAGTGGTTTGGGTGGGGCAGCCAATATAGAGGATGTCGATTGCTGCTTCACGCGTTTACGGGTTCGGGTCAAAGACATGAAAGAAGTGGTGGATCAGACGCTAATGAGCACCGGCGCCAATGGCATCAACCGCGTTAGTGAACATGATGTGCAGGTGATTTACGGCCCACAGGTAGAGAAAATCGCACAAGAGGTGAAAGCGGCCCTGGGCGTCGGATAATCACCATTCACCCAGTAAAGGTACAAGTGGGGGCCAGTCCCTTCAGCAAGTGAGACCGGTCGTTCGATTTTGAGGATAAAACAATTATCGAACGTCCGTCCCAGCCTGTACCTACTGCAGCTCTCTTTAAACGCTCTTGTAATCTCCCCCGTCACCGTCCTGATAAACGTGCAAGGATTCACCCAATAAACGCCCTGGCTTTCAACGTCATCCTAAGCCGCTCTGCGCTTTCGTTTTAAGCCGTATGGCCCACCAGGTTCCTGTCACAGCAGCAAAGATGATTGCGGTTGCAGGTAAGCCGATGAATAAAAGTGCTGCGTTCGCAGACATTTGATCTTCACCCTTTACCGGGCCATTAATGAAGCGGGCAAGTGATGGGAATACAATAATAAAGAGACCCGCGCCAACCGCCAGGCCAGCCAATGACGCCAGACATATTTGCAAAGAACGCTTCATATAATCTTCCAGAACCAGATTTCACGGGAGTTGAAGAAATCGCTGAGCACACCTTCCCAGTGTAGTCCCCACTGAATTCGGAGATAGCTTGATCTTGATGTCACTCGCTCGCCATTCCACAGGTCGATATGGTCTCCTGACCGGTTAGCAAAGCTCTCGCTTCCTCTGCGCCAGTAATCTTTAAAAAAAATGATGCCGGTCTGTCCGCGCAGCGTCTGTTCGAAGTTTTCAGGGTTTACTTTCACCGCACTGAAAACACCCGGAATTGCCGTTTTCTTAAGGGCGTTGGCCAGTTCTTCAGCCCTTAGCACATGACCAGCCTCCTTAGGATGATACCAGCACTGTGCTACTTTCAGGCGGCTTACATCGTATCCGCAGCGGGTTAATGCAGTGCCAATACGGATTGCGCACTGGTCATCAAAGGCTTTATGTCCATCGGGTTTGCGGCATGGATTGACATCGCCTTTTACCTCAGGGTGTGCCTCCCAGAGCTGGGAAAATTTAATGGTCACTTGAAAATCCCTTATCAGTTCGAACCAGAAAAGATATTACCGGGAAGTTGGCTTTAATTACTACTCATACTGTCACGTTATAAAACCCGTCATCGACAGAAAAAAAGTCCCGTAAAAAAGAGCTGGGCAGAATGTGGTGACTGACTTTTTACGGCGTCGATGACTTTAGATATCAGCATGGGTAACACATCGGCTTCGTAAATTTCTTTGAAGGTGGCAACGATTTCACGGATGGTCATGCTTTTGGCATAGAGGGATACGATCCGGCTGTTCAGGTGCGTTACGCACCTTTGATGCGTCTTAATCAACTGCGGTTCGAAGGTGTTTTCACGGTCACGAGGCGTATTCAACTCCATCTCGCCGTCATCACACAACAAGGTAGTTTTGATTTAGCCAGTTCAGCCACAGGGGGTTATGTTTTTTGTTAATAAATTGCCTGTATGGGCAGGGGGAGTGAACACACTAAAACAGGCAATTACACAATATTAATTACAGTCTCCGCAGCTGCCGTGCAGCCGTTCGAAAGCCTGGTGTGTTATCTGCCTTCACCATAATAATCTCCGTCAACGGTCTCTCCTCACGTTTGGTTTCTATGTCTTTAACAAATTCATTACAATACATAAGCAATACTTTATGTTTCATTTTGTGATCAGGACTTGTACTTTACCGGTAACACTCTAAGGTAAGAGGTGAATGTCAAATACACGCAATGAGCAGGGGGTTATTTATGGCTAAACACAGTCTGATTAAAATCTTTGAAATATCAGCAATTGTTATCTTCGCTTTGGTGGTGATCTACTTATTGGTCACGGGCGTCCTCTCTTCCACTGGCGTTGATCACGCCTGGCCTTATCCGCACAAGTAAGCACCTGCAACACCAGGGAAACACCAATAAAAATTACAAATTAACGCGTTTATGAGATCACTAACACCGGTATTCACCTGTGAATGCTGACAACGCTCCCCGATTATCTGACCTGCCATTGTGACAGCCACCTTCATAACCTTATTGCGCTCTGAATATGTTGCGTCTGTTTAAAGCCTTCGCTGTATTGGTTACGGCACTATCTCTGACTGGCATTCTGTTAATCCATCGGCACATAATAGGTATTCATAAAAACGGTGTTACGGCGGGTAAAGAAAATCGACATCAAACAGCTCATCTATCTCTGCAATCTCGAACGCGAGCGCCATTTTGGTCGTGCCGCCGAAGCCAGCTTTGTCAGCCAGCCTACCTTATCGATGCGGTTAAAAAACCTGGAGCGTGAGCTGGGTCTGTCGCTGATCAACCGCAGCAACAATTTTGCGGGTTTTACGCCGGAAGGCGACAGGGTACTGGCCTGGGCGCGGGAAATCGTTTCGGTTTATCAGGGGCTCAAGCTGGAGGTCGAGTCGTTAAAACACGGGGTGAACGGTACGCTTCGTCTTGGTGTTGTCCCGCAGTGCAGCGTTTCGCTGGCGCAATTGTTAAAAGCGGTGCAGGCGCGCTATCCACAGCTGGATTACCGTATTGCCGTATTAAGCGCCGATCAACTGCTGGAGGCGCTGAACAGCCACACGGTCGATGTGGGCATTGGCTTTTTTGAAATGGCGACGTTGCGGGAACTGCATTTTCAGGCATCCCTGCTGCCGGATAGTGGCGTGGAAGCCGTTTTTCATCCCGACCATTTTCAGCACTTATGCGCGCATGAAACACTTGACCTGCCAACGCTGGCACAGCAGCCGCTGTGTCTGGCGGAGCCAACCCGCTATTTTCGCCGCTATCTGGATATGACCTTTCGCGACGTCGCGCTGGTGCCGCGCGTGGTGGTCGAAAGCGCGTCCATCATGCAGTTGTTACAGTGCACCCAGGTCGGTCTTGGCGTGCTGATCTCACCACGAGGACATTTACTGCCCGCCTCATTACATGGACTGGAAAAACGGACCATTGCAATGCCTAAAATGGCGCGCCAGGCGGCGCTGGTTGTCGCCGAACCCGGCCGGGCAACGCCGCTGGCGCAACATTTTTACGATGAAGCGCGCAGTCATCTCGATAGCTAGCGGGCTTCACCGCAGGCATAAAATAAACGGCTGTTCCAGTTGGCCAGCGCGATGGACTGAATCACGCTGAACCGCGCGGCATGTGACCAGCCTGCCTCAGCCAGCGGCTGAAGATCGCGCGCGTTAAAGCGCTCCGGCTGGCGGGTCAACTGCGCGGCCAGGGTCATAATGACTTGCTGTTCACCCGGCCGCTGCGCCGCATCCACCTCATCCAGCAGATTTTTAGCGTCTGCAGCCTGCTGACAGAGCCAGCGGCTGCCCAGAATCCTTGCCGCAGTGGCCTCTACAGATGAGGTCAGTGTATTTTCAAGCTCATGACGCAGGGCAAACCAGCTCTGCAATAACCCGGCAGCGTGCGCCAGCAGCCAGACCGCATCCTGAAGTGCGGGCGAGCCCTGACACTGCGTGACCGCAGCATGTTGCTCCTCGCTGGCATAACGCGGCTCCAGCGGCGTCAGGACCGGCTGCCACTGCCAGGGCTGATCAAACGTCGCTGCCTCGGCATCCGGGGCAGGTGACATCCCCGGCATCCAGCGTACCGGCAATTCCAGCAGAGCATGAATACCGGCAATGACACGCGCCTGATAGCAGACAAAGCCCACTAAATGGTTAAGGGTGACGATATCGGCTTCGCTCAGCCCGGCCGCATGCAGCGCACGAATACTTTCAGCCGTGATTAGCGCAGGCTGCATCGCCAGCAAGCGCGCATATTGCGTAATTTGTGTCAGGCGATTGTTACTTTCACGGGAGGAATCTGGACCCGGCAGGGGATTCAGTCGGGCGGAATAGTGATTACACAGGCGCTGAATGCCTGTCACCTGGGCGACGGTCAGCGCGGTACTTAACCGATCATACAGCGTGAGCGTATGCGTCAGCGTGGTATTCACCTGGTCGGGAAACAGCTGGAGAACGACGTTGTGGGCGATCTGTATCGCGGGCTGGTCTGTCTGGAGTAAAGGCTGAATAACGGAGGCTTCCTGTGCTAACCCCAGTAAAAACCGGTCATCGATATGGGCGGCTTCAGGAAAAAGTGGGGCAGCCTGTACGGTCCGCGGGCGGGTCTGACTTTCGTAAAACCAGTGATCCTGGCCGGGATAGCGGCGTTGTTGCATCATCCGTCCTTTTGCAAAATCTGATGCGGCGCAGGCGGTGATTCAGTCGCAGGCCGCAGGGCTGACTTATCGTCGCCCACGGGCAGGTCAGGGCAAAAGACCAATCGGTGATAAATAATAGCGATAAGGAATAACGAGGCAATCGGGCGGGTACAGCACAGGGCGAGCAAGGCTCGCCCGTGAGGAAACTTATTTCAGTTCCAGTTCGTTCATGGCGGCGATGCTGAAGCCACCGTCAACGTGAACGATTTCACCGGTGATACCACCCGCCAGATCGGAACAAAGGAAGGCAGCGGAGTTACCCACGTCTTCGATAGTTACCGTACGGCGAATAGGGGTTACCGCTTCACAATGGGCCAGCATCTTACGGAAATCTTTAATGCCTGACGCTGCCAGCGTACGAATCGGACCCGCAGAAACGGCATTAACACGCACGCCTTCTGGACCCATCGCGTTAGCCATGTAACGCACGTTAGCTTCCAGAGACGCTTTTGCCAGGCCCATAACGTTGTAGTTAGGGATAGCGCGTTCTGCACCCAGGTAAGACAGGGTCAGCAGAGCAGCGTTCGGGTTCAGCATGGCACGACACTCTTTAGCCATTGCAACAAAGCTGTAGGCGCTGATGTCGTGCGCGATTTTGAAACCTTCGCGGGTTACGGCATTAACGTAATCGCCATCCAACTGGTCGCCAGGCGCGAAACCGATGGAGTGCACGAAACCGTCAAATTTTGGCCAGGTCTTTGCCAGCTCAGTGAACAGGGATTGGATGCTTTCATCTTCTGCAACATCACAAGGCAGCACGATGTCGGAACCCAAATCTTTGGCAAACTCTTCCACACGACCTTTCAGTTTGTCGTTTTGGTAGGTGAAAGCCAGTTCTGCGCCCTGTTTGCGCATCGCCTGTGCAATACCGTAGGCGATGGAAAGTTTACTGGCAACACCAGTAATCAGAATGCGCTTACCGGAAAGAAAACCCATAGCTGTAATCCTTATGGTCATGGTAGTTGGCGGTCGTGTTGTTTAAATAATAGACGACCGACGTTAATCGACGTGCGGATTCTAGCACGTCTGTTTGAAATCAGGAAAAACGCGCAGCGTTTTCCACTATATGCCGCAAAATCAACGCTCCCGCCGCCAGGCTTCAGCCGTTAAGGCCTCACCAAAATGGCTGTTGATCAGACGTTTTGTCATCTCATGCAGTGGCGACGCAAGCACGTCTGCCGTGCCGCCGCGCTCCACCACTTCGCCGTGATGCATGACCAGCACTTTATCGCTGATATGCTTCATCATACCCAGATGCTGGGTCACATAAATGTAAGCGATACCGTGCTTTTCTTGTAGCTCCAGCATCAGATTGACCAGTTGTGAACGCATGGTCATATCCAGCGAGGCAAGGGCCTCATCGGCCACAATCACTTTAGGTTGCAGGATTAACGCACGGGCCAGGCCAAGACGCTGCTTTTGGCCCGGTGCCAACATATGCGGATAATAACCGGCGTGATCGCGCAGCAATCCCACCTGGCGCAGCGTGGTAATAATGCGCTTTTCCCGCGCCTCAGCATCCAGATCGGTATTCAGGCGCAGCGGCAGGTCCAGAATCTGGCTCACGCGCTGGCGTGGATTCAGCGAGGTTGATGGGTCCTGGAAGATCATACGAATGCGCTGGCTGCGATAGCCGTAATCGCCAAAGCTCAGCGGGTGATCGTCGATAATAATCTGGCCGTCGCTGGGAGCAACGGTGCCGCTGAGCATTTTTGCCAGCGTGGATTTGCCTGAACCGTTTTCGCCAATAATCGCCAGAGTCTGCTTTTCACGCAGCGTAAAGCTGACGGATTTCACCGCCTCAACATGCTGACGACGAAACAGGCCGGTGCGGTAACGAAAGGTTTTGCTGAGATTGCGGACTTCCAGCAACGTTTCCATCTTATTGGCCCTCAACGTTGAGCGGGAAGTGGCAGGCATACAGGTGCGATCGCGTGCCGGTGAGCCGTGGCGCTTCTACACATTTGCGTTGTGCGTAGGGGCAGCGCGGCCCCAGACGGCAACCGATAGGCAGGCTTTCCAGCGATGGAATCGCACCGGATAAGGTATTGAGACGGCTCTTATGCGGAAGCGGACGACCAAAGTCAGGCATGGCACGAATCAATGCCTGCGTGTAAGGATGATGCGGTGTGCTCATCAGGTCTTCGCTTTGCGCCGTTTCTACGGTCTGACCGCAGTACATCACGTTAATGCGGTTTGCCCACTGGCTCATGGTTCGCAGGTCATGGCTAATCAGCAAAATGGTGGTGTTATTGTTCTGGTTAAGCCGGCTCAGCAGGCGGAATATCTGCGCCTGCGTGGTCGGCTCCATCGCGTTAGTCGGCTCGTCAGCAATCAGCAGGCGGGGTTGATTCGCCAGGGCGATGGCGATCATCACTTTTTGGCATTCGCCCTCGGTTAACTCGTAAGGAAAACTGCGCATAATGTCGGTGTGATCTTTAATGCCCACCCGATGCAGCAACTCAATAGCCCGGCTTTTACGCCAGAACCAAAAGCGCTTCATCCACGCGCCTTTATAGGTCCAGCGAGGAATCGCCTGCATCAGTTGACGGCCGACGCTTTCCGACGGATCGAGACAGGATTGCGGCTCCTGAAAAATCATCGAAACGTTATGACCCACGATGCGACGTCGCTCGCGCGGGGACAGGCGCAGCAGATCGACGTCATCAAATACCATACGGTCTGCGGTAACACGCCAGTTATCGTTGGTCACGCCACAGATGGCTTTGGCGACCAGACTTTTGCCCGAACCGGACTCACCGACCAGACCGCGGATTTCCCCTTCACTGAGCGACAGGTTAATGCGGTCCACCGCTTTAACCGGGCCATCAGCGGTCATGAACTCAATCGTCAGATTACGAATATCCAGTAACGGCATTATTCTACTCCCGCCTCAACGGCCCGACGAATGCCATCACCAAGCAGGTTAACGACTAATACACTGACCATCAGGGCGGCACCGGGCAGCATTACCGTCCAGGGAGCCACATAAACCAGTTCCAGTGAATCACCCAGCATCGCCCCCCATTCCGGCGAGGGCAACTGGGCACCAAGGTCAAGAAAACCCAGAGCGGCAATATCAAGAATAGCCATGGAGAGCGCGCGCGTAATCTCACTGATCAACATCGGTAATACATTAGGCAAAATCGCGTGCCACATAATATTGATGCTGGTCGCGCCGTCGAGACGGGCCGCCACCACATACTCTTTTTCCAGTTCGTCGTGTACGGCGCTGTAAATTTCGCGCACCAGTCGTGGCATCAGCGCCAGCCAGACCGCCAGCAGCGCATGTTCAAGGCGCGGGCCGAGAAAGGCCACCACAATGATGGCCAGCAGCAGAGAAGGTATCGACAGTAACGTGTCCAGCACGTGGTTCAGCACCGCAGAGCGCACGCCGTGCGTCATACCCGCCACAATACCCAGCACCAGCGCCCAAAAGGTGGCAAACAGCGTCACCAGAATGGCAGAACCTACCGTCGGGGCAACGCCATTGAGTAAACGGCTCAGTAAATCACGCCCCAGGTCGTCAGTGCCGAGAAAGAATGAGACTTCACCATAGCGCGACCAGGAGGGCGGCAGCAGCTGATAACCCAGAAACTGCTGGTCGATGGGATAGGGTGCCAGGAAATGCCCAAACAGGCAGAGCAGCAGCAGTGCGCCAAAACCGTACAGGCCAATCATCGCCGGCATATCGCCATAAAAATGGTGCCAGCTTTGACGAAACGCGCTGGGCAGGCGCTTTTCGGCGTAGATGTTATCGGACGGCATACCATTCCTTATGTTTCAGCGGATTCAGCGCCGCACCGACAATGTCAGAGAGGACGTTCACCACGATCACCACGCCACCGGTCACCATCACACCGGCGGATATTGCCGCATAGTCCTGCTGGCGAATCGCGTTAATCAGCCAGCGCCCCAATCCGGGCCAGTTAAACACCATTTCCGTAATCATCGCCAGGGTTAACATGCTGGAAAACTGTAAGCCAAGACGCGGAATCACAGGGGGAAGCGCGTTGTGTAACACGTGGCGGCGAATCACGGTAAAGCGGGATAATCCGCGAGTGGCGGCCGCCTTCACATAGTTCTTATCGACGACGTCGCTGGTGCTGATGCGCAGCAAACGCACGATCTCGGTGGTGGGGGCCATCGCCAGAACGGTAACCGGTAAAATCAGATGCATCAGTACGCTAATCATCATCTCATGTCGCCATGGCGAGTGACTGAGCCAGGCATCAATCAACGCAAATCCGGTAATGTTTTGAACAGGATACAGCAGGTCATAGCGCCCGGATACGGGCAACCAGCCCAGCGTCAGTGAGAAGAACAGGGTAAACAGCAGCGCGAGCCAGAACACCGGAATAGAAAATCCCAGCAGGGCCAGCGCGCTGATCACCTTATCCTGCCATTTATGCCGCATGGCACCGGCACAAATTCCCAACGGAATGCCGACGATCAGAGCCAGGGTGAACGCCATCAGGCACAGCTCCATCGTAGCGGGGAAGACTTCGCGCAGCTGTACGCCAATCTCCTGACCATTGGTGCTGGACACGCCAAAATCCAGCTGCAGCATGCCTTTAAACCAGAACCACCAGGCGTCAAACAGCGATGCGCCTTCCAGCGGTGCATTCGGCGTGAAATAGCTCAGGCTGAAACTCACCAGGGAAAGAAAAAACAGGGTAATGACCAGCAACACCAGGCGACGCAGAATATAGATGATCACTTAACGATCCTCTCGCTCATCACGATAAACGCCGGCAAACGAAGCGTTACCAAACGGACTTAATACCAGACCTTTAATATCATGCCGATAGGCTTGCAGGCGCAGGGATGAAGCCAGTGGCAGCACGGGCAGCTCGCGCGCCAGAATCTGCTGCGCCTTATCGTAGTTGTCAATGCGGCCAGACAGCTGCTGTGACAGCAAGGCATTTTTTAACGTGTCGTCAAACGCGGGCGAACACCAGTGAGCATAGTTGGTCTGGGAACTGATGGCCGCACAGCTCAGCAGGGGGCGAAAGAAGCTGTCAGGATCGTTACTGTCGGTTGCCCAGCCTGCCAGCGTCAGATCGTGGTTCATCGCCATCAACTGCGCCTCCTGAAAACGGCCTTCAACCGGGACGATAGTGACGCGCACGCCAATTTGCGCAAGGTCAGCCTGAATAAGTTCGGCCGTTTTAAGCGGTGCAGGGTTCCAGGACTGCGAGGCGGAAGGCACAACCAGACGCAGATGAAGATCTTTTACTCCCGCCGCCTCAAGCGCTTCTCTGGCTTTTTTGGGATCGAAACCCGTAATGCTGGCATCGGTATCATAAGCCCAGGACGCGCGAGGTAAAATCGAGGCGGCCGTCTCGGCGGTGCCGTAGTAGATGGATTCCATCAGGCGCTCATTATTGATCGCCAGCGCCAGCGCGTGACGAACGTCTGGCCGGTCGAGCGGCGGTTTGCGGGTGTTAAATGCCAGATAAGCGATGTTCATGCCGGGCCGCAGCGTCATACGCAGCCGGGGATCGTCGCGCAGAATCGAGATTTGGCTGGCGGCGGGATAGGCAAGAACGTCGCATTCGCCCGTGAGCAATTTCGATAACCGTCCTGTTCCCCCGGCACCAAGATCGATAACCACCTGCTGCAGGCGCGGCACGCCCTTCCAGTAATGCGGGTTCCGCGCCAGACGAATATATTGCCCGCTGCGGTATTCGCTCAGCTGGAACGGGCCTGTTCCCACCGGTAGCCGGTCCAGCTCTTCCTGATGGCCCACTTTATCCAGACTGTCGGCGTACTCTTTCGACAGAACGGGCGCGTAATGTGTCGCCAGATGCCAGAGAAACGAGGCGTCCGGGCTGTTAAGGCGGAACTCGACGGTGTCGTTATCGATTTTTTTAATGCTCTGAACCGAATCGGCAAACTGCAGGCTGTCGAAATAGGGGTAATAGCCGCCGTTAACATTATGCCAGGGATGTTTGCGATCAAACATGCGGGCAAAGCTGAAAACGACGTCATCGGCATTCATCGCGCGCGTGGGTGCAAAGTTTGAGGTGTGCTGAAACTGTACCCCGTGGCGCAGGTGAAAACGGTAGGTCGCGCCGTTATCACGCACTTCCCAACTGGCGGCCAGATCGGACTGCAAACGGTAGGTGTAAGGATCGACATCCAACAGGCGGTCATATAACTGGGCAGCCAGCGTATCCACCGTTAAGCCACTGCTGGCCATCTGCGGATTAAACGTGTTCAGCGTGCCATTAACGCAATAGACGAATCCGCTTTGACGAATATCTCCAGCCGGTGTTGGCGCAGACCAGACAGGCGCGCTTAACACGCTGAGACTCAGTAACAGCGAAGGAATTAGTTTTAACATAGAACTCAACGATTCTCAGGCATTAGGCAGAGTGTATCGCAAAGCGGGCGCGGCCCCAAATACGCATCGTCGATTGCCGGTTTTTCGCGCACCTGAGCGTAGAAAGAAGCGGCTAATGCTTCCTGGCCCGATTCCGATGGGGTTGTACCCAGGCGGGTTAGGACAGGTTGGCGGCGTGAAAGACATCACCGTCGTCACCTTGTTAAATTCAATGCAAAGTGAAGCGCGACCAGCCCGTTGCAGCAGGGTAAAGGCGACGGGTGCGTGGTAATAAAGGCGCAGCATTGGTGTGGAAATGAGAAAAATTCTCAACAACCCCTTTACAGATGCGAACAGGAATGATTATTATTCAGTTGCGCTTCGACGGTGGCTCTACCGAAGAAGAGCACGACATTGCTCACATTGCTTCCAGTTGCCCGCTTCGGCGGGCCCTTTTTTCCCGCCCCCATCCTTTTGGCTCCACCCGCCCGGTCTCAGCCGTACAATGATCATTGCTTACCACAGCAACAACCCAGCGTTTATCTGCAATTTAATCCGGTCGATCGTCCGTTATGCCTGGACGTCCCGCGCCTGGATACCGTGCTTTTTCATGATGGCTCTGAGCTGGTGGTAGGTGACGCCAAGTAAGCTGGCAGCGCGGCGTTGATTATACTTCGCCTGTTGCAGACTGATTTCCACCACATCGCGCTCCTGCTGGTTTTGCCACTGGCGCAGGTCGAGCGGCAGAGACGGCAGGGCAGCGGGTGCATCTGGCGTGCTGGCAGGAAGCGGAGCTTCTTCAGGGGCCGTACGACGCGCAAACGGGTTGATGATAATCTCATCCAGCGGTTCATCGCTGGTGTTGTGGCGGTACACCGACCGCTCAACGACGTTTTTAAGTTCACGCACATTACCCGGCCAGTGATGATCAAGTAAGGTGTTTTGCGCCTGCTGTGTAAAGCCTGGAAACAGGGGCAGCCCCAGTTCACGACACATCTGGATGGCGAAATGATCGGCCATGACCAAAATATCGCTACGGCGCTCGCGTAACGGCGGCAGTTGAACGACATCAAACGCCAGGCGGTCCAGCAGGTCTGCGCGAAACTGCCCTGCGGCCGCGAGCGCCGGTAAGTCTTCATTGGTGGCGCAGATCAGGCGCACATTGACCTGAAAGACGTGGTTGCCGCCGACGCGCTCCAGCTGACCATATTCAATGACCCTCAGGAGTTTTTCCTGTACCAGCATTGGTGCGGTAGCCAGCTCATCAAGAAACAGCGTGCCGCCGTCTGCGCGCTCAAAACGGCCCAGATGACGCTTCTGCGCACCGGTAAATGCTCCGGCTTCGTGGCCAAAAAGCTCAGAATCCAGCAAGTTTTCATTCAGCGCAGCGCAGTTGAGTGAGATGAAAGGGCCCTGCCAGCGGTCTGAAAGATAGTGCAGACGGCTGGCGATCAGCTCTTTACCTGTACCGCGTTCGCCCACTACCAACACGGGTTTTTCCAGCGGAGCGAGTTTCGACACCTGTTCCAGTACTTCCAGAAAGTTGTTCGATTCCCCCAGCAGGTTGTCGTTATTAACGGACATGATGAATTTCGCCACGGATTAATCAATTTAACTATCTTAGAACAGTTTAAAAAAACTGCAAAGCCACCAATGCAAATAAAATCAATAAGATAAAAGTTGGCACGCATCTTGAATCAGGTATCACCAGCAAGATGAAACCATGACAAATAAGAGGAACATCATTATGGGTATTTTTTCTCGTTTCACTGACATCGTTAATGCCAACATTAATTCACTGCTTGAGCGTGCAGAAGATCCGCAGAAGCTGGTGCGCCTGATGATTCAGGAAATGGAAGACACGCTGGTTGAAGTCCGCTCCACCTCTGCCCGCGCCCTGGCTGAAAAGAAACAGCTGTCACGCCGAATCGACCAGGCCGAGATTCAGCAGGTGGAATGGCAAGACAAAGCCGAACTGGCCCTGCGTAAAGATAAAGAGGATTTGGCCCGTTCAGCGTTAATCGAAAAACAGAAACTGACCGATCTGATTGCCTCGCTGAAGCAGGAAGTTGCGCAGGTAGAAGAGACGCTGGCGCGTATGAAAGGTGAAATCACTGAGCTGGAGAAAAAGCTGAGCGAAACCCGTGCACGTCAGCAGGCCCTTACGCTGCGTCATCAGGCCGCGTCTTCTTCACGTGATGTGCGTCGCCAACTGGACAGCGGTAAAATTGATGAGGCGATGGCCCGCTTCGAATCATTTGAACGTCGCATCGACCACATGGAAGCGGAAGCAGAGAGCCACGGTTTTGGTAAACCTAAAACGCTGGATCAGCAGTTCACCGACCTGAAAGCGGATGATGAAATCAGTCAACAACTCAACGCGCTGAAAGCCAAAATGAATCGCAGCGAATAATAAGCCGCTTTCTGCTGGAAAGGATTAAGGAGAGTCAATGAGCGCACTATTTTTAGCCATACCTTTAACAATATTTGTGCTGTTTGTGGCACCTGTCTGGCTATGGCTACATTACAGTAACAAGCGCAACGGCGGGGCAGATTTGTCGCAAAGCCAGATGCAGCGCCTGCAACAGGTGACCAAAGATGCACAGCGCATGCGGGATCGTATTGATGCCCTTGAAGCCATCCTTGATGCTGAACATCCTAACTGGAGGCAACCATGATGAAAGGCCGCACGCTATGGCGCAAGCCTGACGACGGGAAACTGATGGGGGTTTGTGCCGGCTTAGCCGAATACCTTGATGTGCCGGTGCGACTGCTTCGTGTCATTGTCGTATTGTCGCTGTTCTTTGGTCTGTTCGTGTTTACGGTGATTGCCTATTTCGTGTTGGGTTTTGTCCTGGACGTCAAACCGGCAGGTGCAGACAACGGGGAACATCAACCCAGCCCCGGCGAATTGCTGGACCAACTGGAAACTGCACTGCAGCAGGACGAACGTAATGTCCGGGACATCGAACGTTACGTCACCTCTGAAACCTTTAGCGTGCGCAGTCGTTTCCGTCAGATTTAACCGTTGTCCTGCGGCGGGCCAGACTGGCCCTCTGCGGACCGTCAGGAGGAAGTGATGACTGTTTCACGCACCGCGGCTTTTCGTCATCGTGCAACACCTGCATTGAAGTCAGCCGCCAAATTTATCATTATCAATGCGGTAACCTATGGTCCTGCTGGCGTGACCGGCTGGGCCGTAAAATCGGTGGCGCGCCGTCCACTTCGTCTTCTGTTAGGACTGGCGCTTGAGCCGCTGCTGAAACGCGTGATGAGCCGGTTTGCATCACGCTTCATCAAGGAGAAAGATGAAAAGACTGCAAACTGAGTTGCTGGCATTGATGAACCGCGGCGTCGATCGACATCTTCGTCTGGCGGTGACGGGACTGAGCCGCAGTGGTAAAACGGCCTTCATTACCTCGCTGGTTAACCAGCTCCTTTCTGTACACAGCGGCGCACGACTGCCGCTGTTTTCTGTGGTGCGCGATGAGCGCCTGTTGGGCGTGAAACGTGTGCCGCAACGGGATATGGGCACCGCCCGTTTCACCTATGATGAAGGACTGGCGCAGCTGTACAGTACGCCGCCCGCCTGGCCCACGCCCACGCGAGGCGTCAGTGAAATGCGTCTGGCGCTCCGTTACCGTCCCAATGATTCATTGCTCCGCCATCTCAAAGATACCGCCACGCTCTATCTTGAAATTGTTGACTACCCAGGTGAGTGGCTGCTCGATCTGCCTATGCTGGCACAGGATTACCTCACCTGGTCGCGGCAGATGAACGGCTTAATGCAGGGCGATCGCGCAGACTGGGCCGCACCCTGGCGCGAACATTGTCAAAAACTCGATCCGCTTGCCCCCGCCGATGAAAACCGCCTGGCCGGGATCGCCGCGGCCTGGACTGATTACCTGCATCGGTGTAAAGCGGAAGGACTGCACTTTATTCAGCCGGGGCGTTTTGTGCTGCCCGGCGAGATGGCGGGCGCGCCAGCGCTGCAGTTTTTTCCGTGGCCGACAGCTGATGAAGCCCAGGCTGCTAAGCTGGCGCAGGCGGACAAAGGCAGTAACTTTGCCATGCTGCAGCAGCGATTTAATTACTACTGCCAGCACGTGGTGAAAGGGTTCTATAAAAATCATTTTCTGCGCTTTGACCGCCAGATCGTACTGGTGGATTGTCTGCAGCCGCTCAACAGCGGGCCGCAGGCGTTTAACGATATGCGCCTGGCGCTAACCCAGTTGATGCAGAGCTTCCACTACGGACAGCGTACGCTGTTCCGGCGGCTGTTTTCACCCGTGATTGATAAGCTGTTATTTGCCGCCACGAAAGCCGATCACATCACCAGCGATCAGCATGGCAATATGGTCTCGCTGTTGCAGCAGCTGGTGCAGGATGCCTGGCAAAACGCGGCATTCGAAGGCATCAGCATGGACTGCATCGGCCTGGCCTCGGTTCAGGCCACGCAAAGCGGGCTGGTCGATCATCGTGGCGAAAAAATTCCGGCACTACGAGGTCATCGCCTGCAGGACGGCGAGGCATTAACCGTTTATCCGGGTGAGGTTCCGCCGCGGCTGCCAGGCAGCGCGTTCTGGCAGCAGCAAGGCTTTCAGTTTGAGCAGTTTCGCCCGCAGCAGCTGGATATCGATCGCCCCGTACCGCATATCCGCATGGATGCGGCACTGGAATTTTTACTGGGAGATAAATTGCGATGAGCGATCCGTTGAAACCGCGCATTGATTTTGCCCGGCCTCTGGACGATAAGCCCGACGCGGTGTTGCGTCCGGCTCAGACGTTTGAAGCCGATTCACAGGCCGCCTTTTTAGCCGTGCAGGATAACGAGGCGGCGGTTGAAGAAGAAAGTGCAGGCGAGCGGGCGGTCGAGGCGGCCTTAAAACCCAAACGCAGCCTGTGGCGTAAAATGGTGGGCGCTGGCCTGGCGCTGTTTGGCGTCAGCGTGGTGGCGCAGGGCGTGCAATGGAGCCACAATGCCTGGCTGGCTCAGGACTGGTTTGCGCTGGGCAGCGGCATGGCGGGCGGGCTGATTGTGCTTGCTGGCGTAGGCGCGCTGACCAGCGAGTGGCGTCGTTTGTATCAGCTTCGTCAGCGGGCCGAAGAGCGCGATCTGGGCCGGGAACTGCTCAACAGTCACGGCATTGGGAAAGGACGTGCCTTTTGTGAAAAGCTGGCACGCCAGGCCGAACTCGATCAGGCGCATCCTGCCTTGCAGCGCTGGCATGCTGCGCGCCATGAAACCCACAATGACGGGGAAACGGTCCGGCTTTATGCCCAGATGGTGCAGCCTGTTCTTGACCGCCAGGCGCGGCGGGAAATCAGCCGTCATGCGGCCGAATCCGCGCTGATGATCGCGGTTAGTCCCCTGGCACTGGTCGATATGGCGTTTATCGCCTGGCGTAACTTACGACTGGTCAACCGGATTGCCGCCATCTACGGCATTGAGCTGGGGTATTTTAGTCGGCTGCGTTTGTTCCGACTGGTGCTGCTGAACATGGCCTTTGCCGGGGCTTCCGAGTTGGTGCGTGAAGTTGGGATGGACTGGATGTCGCAGGACATCGCCGCCAGGCTTTCGACGCGTGCTGCGCAGGGCATCGGCGCGGGATTGCTGACGGCGCGTCTGGGCATTAAAGCGATGGAGCTATGCCGCCCTTTACCCTGGCTCGAAAACGATAAACCGCGCCTGGGTGATTACCGTCGTGAGCTGTTGGGGCAGTTAAAAGACGCGTTACAAAAGGGCGGCGAGAAACGCCAGTAAATGAAACAGGATGACGAGCGCTGTGGCCCAACGGCGCGGTCATGTCATTCTGCGGTACGTGAAAGAAGGCGCATCAGCCGTATTGTGCCATGCCTGCCGGTGCGTGTTCATTCCCAACCAACTCAGCACGCGTAAGGCCGTCATCCTGGCTGATGCCGTTTACGCGTTTAAAAAAACGCGTGTGCGTTAGCGCTGTCAACTTTTCCTGACAGCCCTCTTTCTGCGGGCGGGTTATTTAGCGTATTATCGCCAAATATCAAACGGATTAAGGCCTACGCAATGCGTTTAGAAGTGTTTTGTCAGGACCGTATCGGGCTGGCGCGCGAATTGCTCGACCTGCTGGTAGCGCGCAGCATCGATCTTCGCGGCATTGAAGTCGCCGCCTCAGGCCGCATCTATCTTAATTTCTCTACGCTGGAATTCGAACAGTTTAGTAATCTTATGGCGGAAATCCGCCGTACGCCGGGCGTGACTGATGTTCGCACTGTGCCCTATATGCCTTCCGAACGTGAGCACCGGGTTCTGAGCGCCTTGCTGGTGGCCATGCCGGAGCCGGTATTTTCGGTGGACCTGAGAAGTAAGGTTGAGCTGGCAAACCCGGCGGCACAAAACCTGTTTAATCTTGATGAAAACAAGATCCGCAACGTGACGGCCGACCATCTGATCAACGGCTTCAACTTTATGCGCTGGCTGGAAAGCGACCGCGTTCAGGCTCAGGCACAACATGTGGTGATAGAAGGGCGCGATTTCCTGATGGAAGCGCATCCGATCTACCTGTCAGAAGAAAATGATCAGGCAGAACAGCTTGTCGGTGCGATGGTGATGCTGAAGTCCACCGCTCGCATGGGCCGCCAGTTGCAGAGTCTGGTCGTCACCGACGAAACCGAGTTCGATCATATCGTTGCGGTCACGCCCAAAATGCGTCAGGTCGTGGAACAGGCGCGTAAGCTGGCGATGCATGATGCGCCGCTCCTGATCATCGGTGACACCGGTACGGGCAAAGATATGCTGGCGCGGGCCTGCCACTTACGCAGCGCTCGCGGGAAAATGCCTTTTCTGGCACTCAACTGCGCATCCCTGCCGGATGATGTGGCGGAAAGTGAGCTTTTTGGTCACGCCGCGGGTGCCTATCCTAATGCGCTTGAGGGAAAAAAAGGCTTTTTCGAGCAGGCCAACGGCGGGTCGGTACTGCTGGATGAGATTGGTGAGATGTCGCCGACCATGCAGACCAAACTGCTGCGCTTTCTCAACGACGGCACGTTCCGGCGCGTGGGTGAAGAGCACGAAGTTCACGTCAATGTCCGCGTGATTTGCGCGACCCAGAAGAATCTGTTTGAGCTGGTGCAACGTGGCGAGTTCAGGGAAGACCTTTTTTACCGGCTCAACGTGCTGACGCTAAACCTGCCGCCCCTGCGCGAGCGGGTTCAGGACATTATGCCGTTAACGGACATGTTTGTGGCGCGCTTCGCCGATGAACAGGGCATTCCGCGTCCACGGTTGTCCTCACAGCTGAATGCTTTTCTGATGCGCTATAACTGGCCTGGAAACGTGCGTCAGCTCAAAAACGCGCTGTATCGTGCCTTAACGCAACTGGAAGGCCACGAATTACGGCCTCAGGATATCGTTTTACCTGAACAGGCACTGGATGTGTCACTCGGGGAAGAGGCGATGGAAGGGACGCTGGACCAGATCACCAGCCGCTTTGAGCGGTCAATTCTGACGCGTTTATACCTTTCTTATCCCAGCACGCGCAAACTGGCAAAACGCCTGGGCGTTTCCCATACGGCCATTGCCAATAAATTGCGCGAGTACGGTTTGGGGCAAAAACGCGGCGACAGCGAATAAAACAAACGCAGCGGATAAGTCTGGCTTATCCGCTGTGGTCATTATTTCAGCGCAGCGAGTGCGGAGTCATAATCGGGTTCAGTGGTGATTTCATTCACCAACTGACTGTAAAGCACTTTGTCATGCTCATCCAGAACGATCACTGCACGTGCGGTCAGGCCTTGCAGGGCGCCATCGGCAATTTCCACACCAAAATCACGTTTGAATTCACCCCCGCGCAGCGTGGAGAGCGTAACCACATTGTTCAGGTTGTCCGCGCCACAAAAACGCGACTGGGCAAAGGGCAGATCAGCGGAAATACATAACACCACGGTATTACTCAGTTCACCCGCCAGCTGGTTAAACTTACGTACCGAAGAGGCGCACACGCCGGTATCGACGCTGGGAAAAATATTCAGAATCTTGCGTTTTCCTGCATACTCAGAGAGTGAGACGTTAGCCAGGTTTTTAGCCACCAGAGTAAACGATTTAACGCTGTCGCCCGGCTGCGGGAACTGACCTGCAACCGCGACCGGGTTGCCCTGAAAGTGAACAGTCTGAGACATAAGCATTCCTTCTAATGATGTGATCTGACAAAAATAACGCGTCAGTACAGGTATAGCCATTGTTTATGACATAAATTTTAAGGGTTTACGAGAGCATTTGTTGCCTAAAGTTAAATGACAGTGATGAATCACCAACAATAAGGAGAGGTAATGAGAACGGTAAAATGTTATCCCGAAGCATGGCCGCTGCACACGCCGTTTGTCATTGCTCGTGGCACTCGCACCGAAGCTAAAGTCGTCGTCGTGGAAATTGAAGAAGATGGCGTGAAAGGCATTGGTGAGGCCACACCTTACACGCGCTACGGCGAAAGCGAAGCACTGGTGCTGGAGCAAATTGCTACCGTTATGCCACAACTGCAGCAGGGGTTGTCACGAGATGCCTTACAGAACCTGTTGCCGGCAGGCGCGGCAAGAAATGCCATCGACAGTGCGCTCTGGGATCTTGCTGCACGCCAGCAGCATCGGAGTCTGGAGCAGTTAGTTGGCGTCGAACCGACCCGTTCTGTGATCACTGCCCACACGGTGAGCATTGATACACCGGAGGCGATGGCCAGCAGCGCGCAGGCTTTATGGCAACATGGCGCCACCCTGCTCAAAATCAAAATGGATAATAACTTTATTACCGAGCGGCTGATGGCGATTCGTGCCGCCGTACCAGAGGCGACATTACTCATCGATGCTAATGAATCATGGCACGCTGAGGGCCTGGCCGCGCGTTGCCAGCTATTAGCCGATCTTGAGGTTGCTATGCTCGAACAGCCCTTACCGGCAGGGGAAGACGAGGCGCTGGCCAACTTTATTCATCCTCTCCCCATTTGTGCCGACGAGAGCTGTCACACGCGTGAAAGCCTGCCTGCACTGCGTGGGCGCTATGAGATGGTGAATATTAAACTCGATAAAGCGGGCGGACTGACCGAAGCACTAGCCCTGGCGCATGCTGCGCGACAGCAGGGCTTTACGCTCATGGCGGGCTGTATGATCTGCACATCAAGGGCGATTCGCGCCGCACTGCCGCTGGTGCCGCTGGTGCGTTTTGCCGATTTAGACGGTGCAACCTGGCTGGCTGTCGATGCCGAACCGGCCCTTAAGGTGCAGGACGGTGCGTTGATTACGGCTGCCAGCGCAGCAGAGTGAGCATCGTCTCCAGATAGGTTTCAGTGGCTTCATCCACGGAAATGACAGGCATCTCGGCGGTCACGCACGGCAAACTCAGGTCGTGACACCAACTGCCAAAGGAACCCGGCGTGGCGTAGCCCACGCTGCTGACGCGAGGTAAACCGGTCTGTGCCGCCAGCCAGGCGCCGATTTCCGTCTGATCGGGATCATCAATGCAGGCCAGCGGTTCGTGCCAGGAAACCACCCAGGCCGGTTTAAGCTGATGAATCAGCGCACACAGCGCCTGGGTTTCTGGCTCGGATGCCGGATGTGTGCCCGTCGACAGCGTTACGTCCCGTTCGTCTGCTGCGCTATTCCAGCGATAAACCGTATCCCCTGACTGCCAGTTAGCGGCCGGAAAGTTGCGGTTCAGATCGACACCTTTCGCATTGGCTCGCAAACCCAGCTGACAGCCGTCAGGATTCATCGCCAGCACCACATGATGGCGACGCTGAGCCTCCGGCAACGTCCGCAGTGCAGCGGAAAGGGCCGCTATTGCCGCGTTTTCATCGCCGTGCGTACCGGCCAGAATCAGGCCACTGTCGCTGTCTGCCTGCACGGCCGGAAACCAGAGCAGCGGGGCGCCCAGAACCGATCGGCCATACTGCTGCCAGGAAATAGCCAGTTTGCCGCGTAGCGGTCGCGGGTGAAGGGATGACATAGTGACTTTCTCCTGAGGGTTTATGTCAAAGTAGCGGAAAAGCGGGTCAGGGAAAATAGCTATTTATCAATCAGCGATTTGCGATAAAGTGACCGTTAACAGGCTGAGTCAGTAATATGCTGATTCAGCGCTTCTTTATTATAAAGGGGTGATAATGGTAATCCGCTTTTCGTTGACGCTAACGGCCCTGAGCCTGCTTAGCGCGTCCATGCCGATCTTCGCAGCCGATGTTCCCGCCGGTGCCCAACTTGCCGCTAAACAAGAAATTGTCCGCCATATTAAAGATGAGCCCGCCTCGCTCGATCCCGCTAAAGCCGTAGGTCTGCCTGAAATACAGGTAATGCGCGATCTGTATGAAGGGCTGACCAGCCAGGATGCGCACGGCAAAATTGTGCCCGGCGTGGCACAGAGCTGGAGCAGCAGTGACAACAAAGTCTGGATCGTTACCCTGCGAAACAATGCCCGCTGGTCTGATGGCGAACCGGTGACGGCGCAGGACTTTGTCTACAGTTGGCAGCGCGTCGTCGATCCTAAAACCTCTTCTTCTCAGGCGTCCTTTATTGCGCTGAGCGGCCTGAGCAATGCGGCAGCAATCACCAAAGGCGACATGCCACCGGATAAGCTGGGTGTGACTGCGCTGGATAAAAATCGCCTCAGGATTACGCTGACGCGTCCGGTTCCCTGGTTTCCTGCCATGCTCTCCAGCGTTGCTTTTTATCCTGTGCCGCAAGCTGTGGTTGAAAAAGAGGGTGCGCAGTGGACGTTGCCGGGCAAACTGGTGGGCAACGGCGCTTACCAACTCAGCCAACGGGTTGTGAATGAAAAAATTGTCCTGGAGCGTAATCCGCATTACTGGGACAACGCCCACTCCGTCTTAACCAAAGTGACCTTTGTGCCCATCAATGAAGAGTCCAGCGCCACCAAACGCTATCGTGCCGATGATGTGGATATCACGGAATCTTTCCCTAAGAACATGTATGCGCTGTTGAAAAAGACGCTGCCGGGCCAGGTCTTTACGCCCGATCAGCTGGGAACGTACTATTACGCCTTTAATACCCAGAAAGGGCCAACCGCCGATGTTCGTGTCCGCAAAGCGCTGTCGTGGAGTATCGATCGCGCCGTCATTGCCGAAAAAGTCTTAGGCACGGGGGAAAAACCGGCATGGCATTTCACGCCGGACGTGACGGCAGGCTTTAAACCGCTGCCCACGCTGCAGCAACAGCACAACCAAAAAGAAATGGATGCCCAGGCCAGAGCGTTGCTGGCTGCCGCCGGCTACGGCCCCGGGAAGCCGCTCAAGCTGACGTTGCTGTATAACACCTCTGAAAGCCACCAGAAAATAGCGATTGCGGTGGCCTCAATGTGGAAGAAGAATCTCGGCGTGGACGTGAAGCTGCAAAACCAGGAGTGGAAAACCTACATAGACAGCCGTAACAGTGGCAACTTTGACGTTATTCGCGCCTCCTGGGTAGGGGATTACAATGAACCCTCGACCTTCCTGAATCTGCTTACCTCAGGCAACAGCAGCAATATTCCGCGTTTCAGCAATGCCGAATATGATGCGGTACTTGCAAAAGCGAGCATGGAAACCAGTGAGCAGGCACGTAACGCTGACTACAACCGGGCAGAACAAATCATCGCTGATCAGGCACCCATCGCGCCACTTTATCAGTACACCAATGGTCGTCTGATTAAGCCGTGGGTGAAGGGTTATCCGATTACCAATCCCGAAGACGTTGCCTACAGCCGCGAGCTGTGGATAGAGAAGCATTAAGAGATAGCGGCCAACATGCGGCCGCCTTTTGACATCTTTGTATACAGGCTGAAGATTGCAACTCAATCCCGTCACGCTAGACTGTATCGTATTGATTTTGATAGTGGGGTGACGTTGTGGATGTGATTCAAGGAAAAGCGCTGAAGGTGACCGATGCCATCATTTCCTGCCAGTTGGATGGCAAGGGCGGCATGGTGCCGATTGACGAAACGCAGGTGCTGCACGACGAGCATCCGTGCTGGTTACACCTCAACTATACGCATCCGCGTAGCGCAGAATGGTTGCAGTCAACGCCGCAGATTCCGGATGCCGTGCGCGATGCGCTTGCCGGTGAAAGCATGCGCCCGCGGGTTAACCGCCTGGGCGATGGTTTTATGATCGTTCTGCGCAGCGTGAACCACAACAGTGACGCACGTCCCGACCAGCTGGTGGCGATGCGGGTTTTTATCAACGATCAGCTGATTGTATCTACCCGCCGCCGCAAAGTGTTTGCCGTGGACGAAGTGCTGACCGATCTGCAAAACGGCAACGGGCCGGTTAACTGTGGCAGCTGGCTGGTGGAGGTTTGCGATGCCTTAACCGGTCACACCAGCGAATTTATCGAAGATTTACATGACAAAATCATTGAGCTGGAAGATGCCTTACTGGACCAGCGTATTCCACCGCGCGGTGAGCTGGGCCTGTTACGCAAGCAGCTGATCGTGATGCGACGTTATATGGCACCGCAGCGCGATGTCTTCTCCCGTCTGGCAAGTGAAAAACTGCCCTGGATGGACGACAGCGAACGCCGTCGAATGCAGGAAATTGCCGACAGGCTGGGACGCGGCCTTGACGATCTTGATGCTGGCGTAGCCAGAACCGCCGTACTGGCAGATGAAGTCGCCTCGGTAATGGCAGAATCCATGAATCGCCGAACCTATACCATGTCGCTGATGGCGATGATCTTTCTGCCTGCTACCTTTTTGACCGGCCTGTTTGGTGTCAACCTGGGCGGCATTCCCGGCGGAGCATGGCGCTATGGTTTTAGCGTCTTTTGTCTTTTACTCGTGCTGCTGGCGTTGGGTGTAGCAGGCTATCTGCGTAAGCGACGCTGGCTATAAGGCCGTGGGAAGAGGTGCAGGGGGCGTTGCGCAGGAAAATCACATTAACAGGGCTAAAGCTGATCGACATCAATATCTGCGATGCGCAAAGCGCGCAAAATCACTCCCGCAGGTGAATGCAACGTCAAGCGATGGGCGTTGCGCTCCATATTGTCTTACTTCCTTTTTTAGAATTATTGCATAGCATTTTTAATTCGAAATACGCCGGCTAACTCGCCGGCTTTTTTTTGTCCGCTGGCTGAGATGTCAATTCTTTCCTAAGCTTAAAATCCATTCGCTACAGAGGAGAACGGCATTATGGCGATACACAGCAGCGAGCCAATTCCGACCGATCCGCCCCCCATTCCGCAGCCGCAACCCGATCCGCCACCGGATCCTGAGTTTCCGCCGGTAATGGACCCGCCCCCTCACCGCAACGTATAAAAAAAGGGCACGCGACATGATGCGTGCCCTTTGCCTTTAACGAATAGATAAACGTTACTTAATTTCCAGCACGTTAAGACGTTCGCTGACAGCCGGGGTTTCTTCCTCATCGGCACGCCAGCCAACCGGGTTGACCGGTAGCGTTTCACGATCAAATGCCAGATCGCCACCGTCGACTACCGCGTCACCGTGTTGAATGCCTTTGAAATCAAACAGGTTGATATCGGCAAGGTGAGAGGGCACGACGTTTTGCATGGCGCTGAACATCGTTTCAATACGTCCAGGATAGCGCTTGTCCCAGTCGCGCAGCATATCGGCGATAACCTGGCGTTGCAGATTAGGCTGTGAACCGCAAAGGTTGCACGGGATAATCGGGAACTGACGGGCTTCTGAGAAACGAATGATATCTTTCTCACGGCAGTAAGCCAGAGGACGGATCACGATGTGCTTACCGTCGTCGCTCATCAGTTTCGGCGGCATACCTTTCATCTTGCCACCGTAAAACATGTTCAAAAACAGCGTTTGCAGAATGTCATCACGATGGTGACCTAACGCAATTTTGGTACAACCCAGCTCCGTGGCGGTGCGATACAAAATTCCACGGCGCAGACGTGAGCATAGAGAGCAGGTCGTTTTACCCTCGGGAATTTTATCTTTAACGATAGAGTAGGTGTCTTCTTCAACGATCGTGTACTCAACACCTTGCGCTTCAAGATACTCGGGCAGGATATGACCTGGAAATCCTGGCTGTTTTTGATCCAGATTAACCGCCACCAGGCTGAATTTCACCGGCGCACTTTTTTGCAGGTTACGCAGGATTTCCAGCATGGTGTAGCTGTCTTTGCCGCCCGACAGGCACACCATGATGCGATCGCCTTCCTCAATCATATTAAAATCAGCAATAGCCTCGCCGACGTTACGACGCAAACGCTTCTGAAGTTTGTTGAGGTTGTACTGCTCTTTCTTATTAATTTCCTGATCTTGTTGCATTTTATTCAATCTCTAAAACCAAAAGGGGCATGCAGGGGGCAACGTTTTTAAAGGGCAAGCTGACTGTTGAGCATCTGCACCTGATCGGCGTCCAGTTCATGTATCCACGAAGTATCGACTTCATAAACCCTTAGCGCGTTTTCATGCCCCAGCTGACTCGTAATAAATGATGGATTTGCGCTAGCGGCAGTAAACAGCCTGCAGGCAAAAGTATGCCGCGTATGGTACGGATTCCGGCGACGAATGCCAGCACGTTTTACTGCTGCGTTCCAAAGATGAGCGATGCGTGTTACGCCATAAGTGCGGATGGTCTGAAACAGGAATCGGTTGAGATGGCAGGGGAATGACTGCCTACAGCACTGAAACAGCTGAGGCAGTTCAGACAGACTACATCGTGCCTGTTCGCGATGGCTGGACTCTCCTCAGCCCTGGAACAGACTTTGATAAAGGGAATGGGGCACGTGGGAACGGATAATGAAGCGCAAAAGAAATCGGCCACTTTATGCTGCTTTTTGAAAAACTCAGTAAACACTTTACACAGCCACAACTGCCGCCGACAGACTTACCCACTAAAGCGCTCATGCATAACATTACCATTTTAAATATTTTACAAATATAAACATGATGAATATAGCAAATATACCAACAGGCCATAGAGGCCCATCAGGGAATACCTGAAAAAAAGCAACTGCAAATATTAAAACGCAAATTGGTGGCGCATATAGCGAAAATAGCTGTTGAAACAGCCACAAAAAAGCTTTCTTAATAAATGACATCATGGCTACCTAATCATTCTTTCAATGATTTTAGCAATATCTGCATCTGATGCCCATTGAGCCCGGAACGCGTCGGCACGAATAAATATGGGCTCAACCAGGAAATAAAGCATTTCAAGTTCATTAGCATATAGCGTTGAAAAGAATGTTGGATAGCTAGTTCGAAGACGATCAGCGCTATCTGCGGCCTTCTGCACAATGCCATACATTCCCGCATATGCAACTGCTACTCTCGCTGTACGACCAGCAATAGAACCCATGTTAAGGCTAAGATTCAAGCCGATTGAAACACATGTTGCCGTTGCCAAAGCAAACCCGGATTTAGTTAAAGCGTTTGCAGCAATGTAAATATTAACAGCCATCAGGTTTTTTTTAATGTATTCTAATTGATCTGATGTTTTTTTCTTGAATATTTCTTCAAAATAAATATGCAATATCTCATAAACAATATCTTTGCGCTGTAAGAAATGGTAGAGACCTTTAGTAAATCTTACATCTTCATTCAGCTTTTTTTTACACACGTCTTGGTATTCTTGAGTAAAGCACGATGTATAATAAATTGCACGTTTTGCACCTGCACTAATCGTATCTATCTGGTCTGAAACTAAATCCATGACACCTGTTAACGCACGATCTAATTTAGAAGCCAATATGTTATTGGTTTGCAAATAATTTATTATTTCATCCCTGTAATACATTTTCTTATCCTTTTCGTTGTCCTTAATGTTCGTGCTATCGATCCGCCGTTACTAAATGAAAGCCATAGTAATGAGAAAAATTTAACCATGTATAATTTATGGTTATTGAGTTTTTAAGTAAACAGTAAAATTGCTCATAGAAGAGTATTCACGCTAAAAATTATTGGAATTCATAGGCTCCACAAATCTCTCAACCGTAAAGCTTGATCAAAATCATGAATTGATATTGCAGTATTTATATACAGATAAAATTGGAGCGCAAAAAAATGCACCGTGACTACGAAATCATGATTGCTTTTCGCCAGGCTATTAAGCGCGACTGCAAAGGGCGCTCCACACTCAGCACGATTGATTTTGTTCGGGAACTTGATCGCTTAAACTGGTCTTACACGCTACACGCTACACGCTACACGCTGCAAACAAATGGATTGAAACGCACACTACAACCTTTCGCGATATTTCAACGTTAGCGGGTGAGGAAAGGGTGTTCCAGGTTTTCAACCCTAATGGTGGCGACTGTGGTTCGCCCTGGTTGACGTTAATTCGTTTTATGCCAGCTGTCAGACAGTATCTAGACCAGACCTGCGCAGAAAACCCATAGCTGTACTGAGTCATAACGATGAGTGTGTAATTGCCCGTTCTGCAGAAGCAAAGGCGGTAAAAATCTCAATGAGTGCACCATATTTCAAGCTTGAGAACGAATTGTTAGGGAGTTGCGCGGCAAACCCTGTTTAGAGCTTGAGGAATTCGCACCAACCAAACAGCAGATTATGGGTTCACGGTCAGTTACTGAATCAGCTTTGCCGGTTGCGGATAATAAAAAGCCCGGCATTCCGGGCTGATAGTCATTTGATTTAGTCGTAGCCGCCTTCCTGATATTGCGGGCTATCGCCTGGTCGATCCTTTAACCAAAATACAATCCCTACAGCTATAAGAATGGCCAGAATTATAATTATATAAGTCATCATACATTCCCTCGTGTCAGCAACCATTCAATCTTATAGGCGTACAGTTTGTGTGTGTAATCGTATGTGCAGATCAATTATGCAAAAACGATCGGTAAAAACGATCAATCACAGATGCTTTAACCAAAAAAAATCACTTATACATCATAGAGATTACAATTCTCACAATTGATGTGTATTGATTAATACAGATAATGGCTGATGCTGGGTATCAGTAGAGAAAGAAAGGGATACAGGAAAATGCTCCGTGACTACAAAACGATGATTACCTTTCGTCAGATCTTGAACGCGACAGCGGGGCAATACACCGTCAGCTTTCATTAAAGTAAAAAACCACAAATCAAAAGTTAATATAAGCGAAGATTTTTAACCAAGGTTATGTGAGCGTTAACAGTATCCAGTATTTTTGTTGGAGCCAATCTTAATTTCTGTCAAGTAATTAATTCTTTTCAGGGTGCTGTGATTAATTATTGAGTTTAGTTTTTTTTGCTTTATCTTTCTTCGCTGTAATATACATATGAAGTTGATTAGCTTCCTTGTTGCAACGAACTGAAAACAAATATGGCAAATAGAATAACAGATAAGCAGCATATAAAACTTACTTACATAACACATTTTTATTGCAATCAAGATAATATTGATTCTGTAATAAGCCTTCTCAGGAAATACGAAAAGATGCCTGAAGAAGTATTGCAGGTCACAGAGTTTGTAATAGTAGACGACTGCTCTCCTTTAAAGTATGAAGTACCTGAGTTTAGACTGAATCTGACCTGGCTGTGTATAGACAGTGATATTAAGTGGAATCAGGGTGGCGCAAGAAATTTAGGGGTCACTTATGCCAAATCATACAAAGTATTAATAACTGATCTCGATCATGAGTTACCGGAAAAAACGTTCCGTTATCTCATCAATCATAAAAATCCAGATCGAAATTTTTACAAGATTTATCGAAAAAATCAGCGAGGTTTTTACAAAGACCACAGTAATTTGTTCTTTATTTCTCACGCAAGATTTATGCGTTTTTGGGGTTATGATGAAGAGTTTTCAGGACACTATGGCGCTGAGGATTACAGGTTTGTAAAATTTCATAAATATCATGGTTCACGTCAGCGTTACCTTCCGAAGGCTTATTTTTGTCTTGAGCGGAACCTCGACAGGAATGATTCATATCATTCACTTATCAGGGATTTAAGCACTAACACACCTGTAGACAGCAAGAAACATTACGAGGTTTGCACATATGGCTATGAGCACGGCCACAGTAGATGTTTTCTTAACTTCACATGGCACATTGTAAAATCGACATCAATTCCTGCTCCAGCTTTTAAAAGAGATGTTGTCTGGCAAAAATTGTGGTGGTTTCGTTTCTTATTTAAAGCGCTAGCGAGATAACATTTTATAACTAAGGAAAGCCCGGCAAGCGGGCAATGGCTCAACAGCATCTGCCTAAGTTGCACTCGGGGGAGTACGATTAAACTCTGGTCATACTCCCCCGTTTTGGCTTACGTCATTGGAGTTTTTATCATCTTTTGAAGACAGCGATGAGCTTTCTACAAGCGGCATAGAGTATGAATGAATAAACGAGAAGGACCGCGACCAACGTTGCAAAAGTAATCGGATCTGATCCGCTTTCATAAGTATCTGTTATAAGACCATGAAGGTGCGAATATGACCAGCCGACTATTGTCTGGGTTAACGCGTTCAGAGGCATTTTGTATGCTGAAAGCCAGAAGGCTAATAAGAAGCACACGATAAACAGCGCAGTGTTTTTAATGAATCTGGCATTTTTCAAAATCATATTTCCCTAATACAACTATGCTTCCCTATACAGACAGTGGCAGACTTCGACGATGAATAGTGGTTTTGCGTCCGCCCAGCAGAGAGCGCACATATTGAACCTCATGAGTACTTTCAGAGTCTATCAATCTATGCGACACCTGAGCAAAGTTATCCCGTCAATGTGGCTTGGTCACTCAACGTTGTTTGCACAGGTGTCAAGGGTAATGATCTGATGCCAGCCTACACCGATTACATCATTTCCAGCGACTGCACGCCTTTAACTTCCATAATTTTGTCATACAGATGCGCATCGCTGGATTTGCGGGACAAGGTCACCTGCACGCTTAATTCACACAGGCCGCTTTCTTCATCCCGGTTAATCACCGAAATATTACCGTAGCGAATGCCTTCGCGTTGCATCACCAGCAGAACCAGTGGCACGCTCTTGGCCTTAAGATAAACAATCAGCGTGTGATGTTTGCCAATCAATAAATGGCTCAGGCGGCGGAACACCTCCAGCACCACCAGGGCCAGTACCGTACCGTAAATCCCAATCTCATACATGCCGCTCCCGATTACCAGTCCGATAGCGGCGGTAACCCACAGTCCGGCCGCCGTGGTCAGGCCTTTTACCACCTGTTTTTGAATCAGGATGGTGCCTGCGCCAAGAAAGCCCATCCCGCTCACCACCTGTGCCGCGACGCGGCTGGGATCGAGGGCGACATGATCTTTTATCAACATATCCGCAAAGCCATATTTGGACACCAGCATAAACATGGCGCTGCCGATACCGACCAGGATGTGGGTCCGCAATCCGGCTTCTTTGGCGCGCATCTGGCGTTCCAGGCCAATCAGACCGCCCAGAATCCCAGCCAAGGCGATACGAATCAGCATATCCATTAACATTGTTTTTCTCCGGTAATCATCATGCTTAGATAAGTGCAGTTACGTGACAGTGTGATAACAGGATAATTCTGCTTGCAATTAGCCGTCATATTTTTTGTAAAAAGCTGTTTCTTCTATCGACCCCACGTCGGGCCTGACATATTCTTGCTTAGCCTTTAACTCACCTTCCCGGAGTCTGATTGATGAAAGCCGCTACTTTTCTGCTGGCTGGTGCCGCGTTGCTACTGTCTGCCTGTAGCAGTAACAGCGACGACAACGAGCCACCACAGCAAGCTACTGCCGCCCATGTTCAGCCACACGTGGTGATGTCGTCTATGGCAGAGGCAAACTGTGCCAATGCAGGAGGTACCCTGGCGTTTTCAAGTCAACTGGACGGTTCGCGCATCGGGATGTGCCAGTTAGTTAACGGCCGTCGCTGCAGTGAGCAGGCGTTGATCGGTGGCAACTGCGCACGCTAAATGAAGCAGGCCGGATGGCACCGGCCCACCGCGTCATGCGATAACTTGATTTTGACAGGATTCTCCCCGGTTGAGCTGACTGATATTTTCCAGCGTGGTTTCTGAAATCGCGGTCAGGGCTTCGGCTGTCAGAAAAGCCTGATGGCCGGTAAACAGCACATTGTGACAGGCTGACAGACGGCGGAAAATATCATCCTGAATCACATCATTCGATTTATCTTCAAAAAACAGGTCCCGCTCATTTTCATAAACGTCCATGCCGAGCGCACCAATTTTTTGCTGTTTCAGCGCGTCAATTGCGGCCTGAGAATCAATTAATCCTCCCCGGCTGGTATTGATGATCATCACGCCATCGCGCATCTGTGAAAAAGCCTGCGCATTCAGTAAATGGTGATTTTCCGGCGTGAGTGGACAGTGCAGCGTTATCACGTGCGACTGTGCAAACAGGGTTTTCAGATCGACATACTCCGCGCCGAGCGCTAAAGCCTGCTCGCTCGGATAGGGATCGAAAGCCAGTAAACGCATGCCGAATCCTTTTAATATGCGCAGAGTGGCAATGCCAATTTTGCCGGTGCCGATGATTCCGGCGGTTTTGTTATGCATATTAAAACCGGTCAGGCCATCCAGGGAAAAATTGGCATCGCGGGTGCGTTGGTAAGCGCGATGAATCCGGCGGTTTAGCGTCATCATCAATCCCACCGCATGTTCGGCGACGGCTTCCGGGGAATAAGCCGGTACACGCACGACCTGCAGTCCCAGCGCCGCAGCGGCATCAAGGTCGACGTTATTAAATCCCGCACAGCGCAGTGCAATGTATTTGACGCCAAGCGCGGCCAGCTCTTCCAGTACCGGACGGCTACCGTCATCATTCACAAAGATACAAACCGCATCACAGTCTACAGCCGTCTTCGCTGTGGTTTCGTTGAGTAAAAAATCAAAGAAGACCAATTCGAAACCATACTGTTGGTTGACCTGTTCAAGATACTTCTGGTCATAGTGTTTAGTGCTGTATACGGCGATTTTCATCGTTGTGCTCCTGAAAAGGGGATGCAACAAGAATAACGTTTTCTGTTACTTTTTGCTGATACCTGTTTACCTTAGGGGGTGAAACCTTCACCTTCCCGGCGTTACGTGCCATCATTATTCTCAGGATATTGAGAAAAAAAGGATTCTTGTTTTCATGCCGCGGATTTTCCGTCGACGTCTCGCCGCTGTCCTGGCGCTGATTGTGTTGCTGCTGGGATTATTGCTGACCATTACACAGTGGCTGCCGCGTCTGGTTGGCATTTGGCTGCCTGTCGGCACGCGCGTCGAACTGGAAGGCGCGCCGCGCTGGCGCAACGGACAGGTCGTGTTTCCCCAAATCCATTACCAGGTGGGGGACTGTCGTCTGGCAAGTGTCAACCACGCTGCCCTTGGCTGGCAGCACTCGCGTTGGCAACTTAATGCGGCGCAGGTGACGCTACAGAGCGAATGTCTTCAACGGCTTCCTGAAACGGAAAACGCGACGGACGCGCCCAAAACGCTGGCCCAGTGGCAGGCAATGTTACCGGGCGCTGACATCCATATTGGCAAACTCACGCTCTCTCCCTGGCAGGATTATGCCGGGGGGCTGAATTTGACGCTGGATTCATCCCGCCAACAGTTGCACTACCGCGGCACCAACTTGCAGCTCGATGCCACCTTACAAGGCCAGCAGTTGAATATTAGCCAACTGACCTTGACGCATCCGGCATTACCCGAACCGCTGAGCCTTAATGGTCACTTCGAACTGCCTGAATATGCCAACGGCTTACCCGTTAACGGCGAGATTACCGGCACGCTGGCGTTGGCGGCTTTTCCACAGCCGGTGCAAGCTGCATTAAGCTGGCAGCATCAGCGTGGTGTGCTCAATATTACTACGGCGGGAACTGACCAGCCCTTGCTCCATCTTCCCTGGCAGGCCAGCCGCGATCGCATAACGATTGAACGCGGGGAATATTACTGGCCACTTGCGGCGCAACCGCTGTCTGGCTTTGTGAATCTGACGCTGAACAACTGGCAAGCCGGCCTGGATGCCACCGAGATCAGTGGGCGTCTTAATATGTTAACCCAGGGACGCGGCGGCAAAGGTAATGTGGTACTGGGAATAGGGCCGGGCCATCTCAGCCTCACGCAAAGCCAACTACCTTTACAGCTGACGGGTGAAAGCAAATTCTCTGCGATGCAGCTTTTTGGCACTATTCCTGGCGAGCTGAACGGCTCGTTACTCAACCCGCAACTGACGGTAAAACCCAAAGCGCTTTTACGCCTGCGCGGGCGTTTACTCTCCACGCTGGAAGTCGATGAAGCGCGCTGGCCGCTGGCAGGTATACGTTTATCCTCACAAGGGATCTCCGGACGCCTGCAGGCAATTCTGCGTGCCCACGATCCCAGCTTTGGCCGGTTTACTCTGCATCTTGATGGTGGCGCGCATAACTTTTGGCCCGATTCGGGTGTGTGGAACTGGCGCTATTGGGGTGAGGGCGAAATGCGCCCCTTGCAGGCGAAGTGGGATGTGAACGGCACCGGCGGCTGGCGCGATACGCTGATTCATCTTGATCGCTTGTCTACAGGGTTTAACCAACTTGAATACGGTGGCGTTCGGGTTGAAAAGCCCCGCTTAACGCTGACGGCACCGGTCAACTGGCAGCGTGATGAGCGCCATCCATCATTTAACGGTAAGTTCCAGATGCAGGCAGGGGAAACGCGCTTTAGCTACGGCGGCTGGCTGGCAGATTCCACCCTCGACTTTGCGGCGACAGGCCGCGATCCAGGTCATTTCGTCTGGGGCGGACAGCTGAAAGCGGGCAAGGTCGGACCGGTGCGTGTTAACGGTCGCTGGGACGGCGAGCGTTTACGTGGACAGGCCTGGTGGCCAACCCAGTCGCTGACGGTATTTCAGCCGCTGCTCAGTCCTGAACTGAAAATGAAGATTCAGTCAGGTGAGTTGCGCGCCCAGGTAGCATTTTCTGCCGCGGCTAAGCAGGGCTTTCAGGCTGGCGGACACTGGACCGTGAAAAACGGCAGCGTCTGGACACCCGACAGCCAGGTCAACGGTATCGATTTTTCCCTACCTTTCCGTCTACAACATCAGCAGTGGCATTTTGGACGTCGCGGGCCGGTTTCATTACGTATCGCTGAAGTCAAAAACCAGTTTGCCATGCAGAATATTCGGGTCGATTTACAAGGTGCTTATCCTTGGCGTGAAAGCGATCCGCTATGGTTACAGGATGTCAGCATGGATCTGCTGGACGGCCAGATCACGATGCCGTCATTACGGCTGCCGCAGCACAGCCCGGCGCGCGTTTCTCTGCGAAACATCAGCCTGAGCAAGCTTGTCAGTGCTATTGATCCCAAACAGTTTGCCATGTCAGGAAGCGTGAACGGCGAATTACCGCTGTGGATCAATAATCCTCGCTGGATCGTTGAAAACGGCTGGATAGCCAACAGCGGGCCACTAACCTTCCGCCTGGATAAAGACATGGCCGATGCCATTACCCGTAATAACATCGCCGCTGGTGCGGCAATGGACTGGCTGCGCTATATGGAGATTTCGCGTTCGTGGGCCACCCTTAATCTGGATAATCTCGGGGAGCTAACCATGGAGTCGCAAGTGAAAGGCACCAGCCGTTTCAGTAATCGCACTCAGACCGTGAATTTAAACTATCGTCATCAGGAAAACCTGTTCCAGCTGTGGCGCAGCCTGCGTTTTGGCGATAATTTGCAATCCTGGGTGGAGCAAAACGCCACCTTGCCGTCGAAAAAGGATCAATCACCATGAGCCTCAGGGCTGTACTGCTGATGGTAGCCTGGCTACCGCTAACGGGTTGCGTGCCGCGCATTGAAGTGACCGCACCGAAAGAGCCCATCACCATTAATATGAATGTGAAAATTGAGCATGAGATCCACATTAAAGTGGACAAGGATGTCGAAGCCTTACTGAAAAATCAGAGCGGCCTGTTCTGAGGAGAGCCAGCATGAAACGCATCGGTATTGCACTTTTACTGGCGACGACGATGAGCCAGCCCGCCTGGGCTTTAACGCTTGATGAGGCGCGTCAGTCAGGTCGGGTGGGTGAAACCCTGTCGGGCTATATTGCGCCGCGATCAGACGACAGTGAAACGCTGGCGCTGGTTAAACGCATTAATGACGGACGAAACGCCGAGTACCAACGTCTTGCCGAGCAGAACAACCTGAAAACAGACGACGTGGCCCGAATTGCGGGACAAAAGCTGGTCACGCGTGCGGCTGCGGGTGAATACGTGCGCGGCATTAACGGTCAATGGCTAAAGAAATAACCTGGCCGGGCGATACATTTCAGGCATAAAAAAACCGGGCGGGTGCCCGGTTCTGGATCAAAACAGCATAATTACGCCGTGACGATCTGCTTAATCGCGTCTTTGGCTTCGCTGGTTGCTTTGGTGGCGACTTCAGGGCCGTAAGCGATGCCTTCAGCAAACACGAACTCGACATCGGTGATACCGATAAAGCCCAGGAACAGCTTAACGTAAGGGGTCAGCAGGTCAGATGCGGTGTCTTTGTGAATACCGCCACGGCTGGACAGAATCACAGCACGCTTACCTTTCACCAGGCCTTCAGGGCCCGCTTCGGTATAACGGAACGTAACGCCAGCACGGGCGATCAGATCGAAATAGTTTTTCAGCTGGGTAGGAATGTTGAAGTTGTACATCGGGGCTGCAATCACCACGACGTCGTGCGCCTGCAGTTCTGCAATCAGTTCATCAGACAGCGCCAGTGCATCCTGCTGGCGGGGTGACAGTGGCGCATCAGAAGGGCGTAACGCACCGACTAACTCACCGTCGAGTACCGGAACCGGGTTTGCTGCCAGATCGCGAACGGTGATCTGGTCACCTTTAGCCTGAGCCTGCTCAATGTAGAAGTCAGCCAGCTGGCTTGACTGAGAATATCCCGCAAGAATGCTTGATTTCAGAACTAATACTTTGCTCATGGTAGTTTCCTGTCTGTTATGCGGAAGGCTTTCCGCTCAATGATTTACACTCTACAAACATCAGGCCGAGGGTGAAAGCGCAATATTTCGAGAGCTATATTCGAATTAATTGAACAAGCTGGTTTTGCCGACGGCCACGACGCGAAAGGGAATGTGCTATGCTAGGCGCAATTATTATCGTTAATCAGCCGGTTATCTTAGCGCCGTGCGCTGAGTCCACCCCGTCTGAGTAGGGTACGTCATCACTATGTCTTCTCCGGTTTCATCGCCATTAACGCCGCTCTGGTCGCGGCTTGATGGGTTAATGCTGCGCGACCGTCAACGCTTACAGCGTCGGCTACACGGCGCTAAAAAAATCAAAAATCCTGAGGCACAGCAAAGTCTTGCTGCCGAGCTAGAGCAGGATATCATCGCTGCAGAACAGCGTGTGACACATCGTGTTGCGGCGACGCCGCGTATTACGTTTCCGGAAAACCTGCCGGTCAGCCAGAAGCAGCAGGCCATCGCTGACGCGATTCGTGACCATCAGGTGGTCATCGTGGCGGGTGAAACCGGCTCGGGAAAAACCACCCAGTTACCGAAAATTTGCCTGACGCTGGGGCGCGGTATAACCGGTTTAATCGGTCATACCCAACCGCGTCGGCTGGCGGCACGTACCGTTGCCAACCGCATCGCCGACGAGCTCGAAACGTCGCTCGGTGGCTGTGTGGGTTACAAGGTGCGTTTTAACGACCAGGTCAGCGAAACCACCCAGATTAAACTCATGACAGACGGCATCCTGCTGGCGGAGATCCAGCAGGACCGGTTGCTGATGCAATATGACACCATCATCATTGATGAAGCCCATGAACGCAGCCTGAATATCGACTTCCTGCTGGGCTATTTGCGTGAACTGTTGCCCCGTCGTCCCGATCTCAAAGTTATCATCACCTCAGCGACCATCGATCCACAGCGCTTCTCGCGGCATTTTAATAACGCGCCGGTGATTGAGGTGTCGGGCCGCACCTATCCGGTAGAAGTGCGTTATCGCCCGGTAGTAGAAGAGGCTGAAGATGTTGACCGCGATCAGCTTCAGGCTATCTTCGATGCGGTGGATGAGCTTGGGCGTGAAAGCCGGGGTGACATCCTGATTTTTATGAGCGGGGAGCGTGAAATCCGTGATACCGCCGACGCGCTGATGAAGCGCGATCTGCCCCATACCGAAGTGCTGCCGCTGTATGCCCGTCTTTCTAACAGCGAGCAGAACCGGGTGTTTCAGTCGCACAGCGGGCGGCGTATTGTGCTGGCGACCAATGTCGCTGAAACCTCGCTAACCGTACCGGGGATTAAATACGTTATCGATCCCGGCACCGCGCGTATTAGCCGCTACAGCTACCGGACAAAAGTCCAGCGCTTGCCGATAGAGCCGATTTCTCAGGCATCGGCTAATCAGCGTAAAGGACGGTGCGGGCGCGTATCCGAAGGGATCTGTATCCGGCTTTACGCCGAAGATGATTTTCTCAGCCGCCCGGCATTTACCGATCCTGAAATTCTGCGCACCAATCTGGCGTCCGTTATTTTGCAGATGACGGCGCTGGGGCTGGGGGATATCGCCGCTTTCCCGTTTGTGGAAGCGCCGGATAAACGTCACATCCAGGACGGCGTAAGGCTGCTGGAGGAACTGGGGGCATTAACCCTCAGTGAAGACGGGCAGTATAAGCTTACCGGATCGGGCCGCCAGCTGGCGCAGTTGCCCGTGGACCCGCGCCTGGCACGCATGGTGCTGGCCGCGCAGCAGTATGGCTGCGTCCGGGAAGTGATGATCATCGTCGCTGGTTTATCCATTCAGGACCCCCGCGAACGTCCCGCAGACAAGAAGCAGGCCTCGGATGAAAAACACCGTCGCTTTGCGGATAAAGAGTCGGATTTTGTCGGGTTTGTGAATCTGTGGAACTACCTCGGCGAGCAGCAAAAAGCGCTGTCCAGTAACGTATTCCGTCGCCAGTGCAAAACAGACTTTTTAAACTATCTGCGGGTACGGGAATGGCAGGATATTTATACCCAGCTTCGCCAGGTCGTGCGTGAACTGGGCATTCCCGTTAACAGCGAGCCAGCGGAGTACAGAGAGATTCACTGTGCCTTGCTGACCGGATTGCTGTCACACATCGGTCAGAAAGATGCCGATAAACAGGAGTTTACGGGCGCGCGCAATGCTCGCTTTGCCATCTTCCCAGGGTCCGGTCTGTTTAAAAAGCCGCCTAAGTGGACAATGGTGGCAGAACTGGTTGAAACCAGCCGCCTTTGGGGCCGCATCGCGGCGCGTATCGATCCCGAGTGGATTGAGCCGCTGGCTCAGCACCTGATTAAACGCAGCTACAGTGAACCCCACTGGGAGAAATCGCAGGGCGCCGTGATGGCCAGCGAAAAGATTACCCTGTACGGTTTGCCGATTGTGGCCGCGCGCAAGGTGAACTACGGCACCATCGATCCGACCCTCAGCCGCGAGCTGTTTATTCGCCATGCGTTGGTTGAAGGCGACTGGCAAACGCGCCACGCATTCTTCCGTGCCAATCAGAAACTGCGCAGTGAAGTCGAGGATCTGGAACATAAATCCCGTCGCCGCGATATCCTGGTGGATGACGAAACTCTGTTTGCGTTCTACGACCAGCGCATTGGCAAAGACGTTGTTTCAGCCCGCCATTTTGATAGCTGGTGGAAACAGGCCAGCAAAACCAATCCTGAGCTGCTGAATTTTGACAAGCAGATGCTGATCAAAGAGGGCGCAGATAAGGTTAGTCAGCTCGATTATCCCAACGTCTGGCATCAGGGAAACCTCAAACTTAAACTGAGTTACCAGTTTGAGCCGGGCGCGGATGCTGATGGCGTCACGGTCCATATTCCGTTACCGCTGCTTAACCAGGTGGATGAAGCCGGCTTTGAGTGGCAGATCCCCGGCGTGCGGCGTGAGCTTATCATCGCACTGATCAAATCCTTGCCTAAGCCGCTGCGGCGCAACCTGGTGCCTGCACCTAACTATGCTGAAGCCTTCTTAGGCCGGGTTACTGCAATGGAGATGCCATTGCTCGATGCGCTGTCGCGGGAATTCCGCCGGATGACCGGCGTGACGCTGGAACGGGACAACTGGCAATGGGAACAGGTGCCCGATCATCTGAAAATGACGTTTCGTGTTGTCGATGAACACAACCGCAAACTGCAGGAAGGTAAAGATCTGGCCGCGCTGAAAGTGCTGTTAAAAGGCAAGGTACAGGAAACGCTGTCCCAGGTGGCGGACGATGGCCTGGAGCAGAGCGGTTTACATCTCTGGAGCTTCGGCGATTTACCCCGGAGTTACGAGCAAAAACGCGGCAACTATCAGGTTAAAGCCTGGCCAGCCCTGGTGGACGAGAAGGACAGCGTCGGCATCCGTTTGTTTGACAGTGAGCATGAGCAGCAGAAAATGATGTGGCGCGGTCAGCGTCGTTTACTGTTACTGAATATCCCGTCACCAGTGAAGTATCTGCACGAAAAATTACCCAACAAAGCCAAACTGGGGCTGTATTTTAACCCTTACGGCAAGGTGATGGAGTTGATCGATGACTGCATCGCCTGCGGCGTGGATAAGTTAATCGCAGAGGCCGGTGGTCCGGCATGGGAACAAACGCAGTTTGAAGCGCTGCGTGAGAAAGTGCGCGCCGAGCTGAATGACACCGTGGTCGCGATTGCGAAGCAGGTTGAGCAGATTCTTACAGCGGTGTTTAACATCAATAAGCGTCTTAAAGGACGCGTTGATATGACGCTGGCACTGGCGTTGTCGGATATTAAAGCGCAGATGAATGGCCTGGTTTACCGGGGTTTTGTCACCCAGAACGGCTGGCAGCATCTGGCAGATACGTTACGTTATTTACAGGGCATTGAGCGTCGGCTGGAGAAGGTGCCTGTCGATCCTCACAGCGATCGTGCCCGTATGCTCAAAGTGCAGGCCATTGAGCAAGCATGGCAGGCCTGGCGTAACAAACTGCCGCCACAGCGTCAGGATGATGAAGACGTGCAGCATATCCATTGGATGATAGAAGAGTTACGTATCAGCCAGTTTGCTCAGCAGCTTGGCACGCCTTATCCGATCTCGGATAAACGCATCTTACAGGCGATGGAGCAAATTGCAGGGTAGCTATTGATGCCTGATGTGATGAGCGAAAAAAAGCCCGCACCTTGATGGATGCGGGCTTTTTTATGCGTTCAGAGCGTGTAACCCCTCAGGCAAGCTACTGGGCCAGCGCTTCAAGCCGGTCTTTAAACGAGGTCACGGCAATGGCCCGGTTGTCGGCAAGATAGCGGTCTTTTGCTGCCGGTGCCGAACTCTGTACGGCAATGAGCTGCCAGCCTTTATCGCCTTTCAACAGTAAAGGCGAACCGCTGTCGCCTGGCAAGGTATCACACTGGTGCGATAATACGGCGCGTTGCGCCCAACCTGTTATCAGGCAGTCGCTGTGCGAATACAAGGTGTCCAGATGATCGGCCGGATAGCCAGCCTGCGTGACTTTACGTCCAGCGTCTTTCAGCGCTTCCGTTAAATCACTGCGTGAACCGTCAAACAGGGGAATAGGGGTGATGGCAGAAGGCGGATTACGCAGAATAACCAGACCGTAGTCGAACGGTGCCGCGCTGCTGGGCACGATCCATCCCTCGCCATCGGCCTTCAGTTTGTTAACCAAAGAGGGTTCAACACGGGCATCAATATCATGAATTTCGTAGCGCCACCCTTTTTTGGTGGACATAAAACGCAGCGCAACCGGCTTATCAAACTTGCCCGGTGGCGTCAGTAAACAGTGACCCGCCGTCAGGGCCAGATGGGGAGAGATCAGCGTGGCGGTGCACAGGTTACCGCTTTCGGTTTCCAGTTGGCCTATCGCATCCCAGGGCGCGGAACTGACGTCGGTAATCGCCTGACGGTGATCTTTACCGAAAAACAGCATTTTTATTTCGGCAGGCGTCGGCGAGTCGTCATCATCATCGGCATGAACACAAGCGGTGAAACTGAAAAGTCCAACGATTAACAGGGTAGCCAGGCGCATAGAACTCTCAATAGCGAGAAAAAGAAAACGTTTTTGTTATAGCTGAAGTGACATAACTATAGTCAGTGAGCGGTAAAAAAGGGAGTTTTTTCAGTTAATCAGTACGCTACAGCGACTAAATAAAAAAACTGGCCGCGATAACGCCACATAAGATCATCACAATCAGAATAATTTCGAAGCGATAGCGACGGACCATATTAGCCACTCCAGTAAAGAAACACCCGGCAGAACCGGGTGTTTTTAATGATTAACGCTTACTCGGAACCCTAAGGGGTAGCCTTATTTTTTAGCGGCTTTTTTGTGGTGTTTTTTAGCAGCCTGGGCTTTCTGAGCTGGTTTAGCTTTGTGGTGTTTTTTAGCGGCCTGAGCTTTCTGGGCTGCTTTAGCTTTATGGTGTTTTTTAGCAGCCTGAGCTTTCTGGGCTGGTTTAGCTTTGTGGTGCTTTTTAGCAGCCTGGGCTTTCTGAGCTGGTTTAGCTTTATGGTGTTTTTTAGCAGCCTGCGCTTTCTGAGCGGTATCTTTCTTAGCTACTTTCTTTTTAGCAGCCTGAGCTTTCTGCGCGGTGTCTTTCTTAACGGCTTTCTTCTTAGCAGCCTGTGCTTTCTGTGCAGCTTTGTGATGCTTCTTGTGAGCAGCAGCTTTGTGTTCAGTTTTAGCAGGTGCAGCGGTAGTAGTAGTGGTTGCAGCAGCTGCTGGAGCAGCAGTTGTCTCGGCAGCGAAAGCAACTGAAGACAGACCCATAGCAGCGGCGATTACCAGTGCAAATAATTTTTTCATTGCAAAACCCTCGGACTATTTTTTCATGTGTAGCCCACTGCGGGGCCGGTGAAATGACTATATGAGAAAATAAGCAGCGCGTCCGTGGGTCATTGGTATCGCCGTGTAACCGATTGTACAACATGTGGAAGGGGACAGAGAAAGGCGACCCTCAGGTCGCCTGCTACCTTAACTGTTCAGGTAACGCTGCTCAAGATGTTTGCGGAAATAGTGCGGATTAAGCGCTTCGCCCGTGGCGTTAAGCATCAACTGCTCGGTAGAGAACCGGCTACCGTGTTGCCAGATATTCTGTTGCAGCCAGTTAAAGACGGGCTGTAACTCGCCATGTTGAATCAGCTCGGCCGACTGCGGAATGGCTTTTTGCAAGGCCTGAAACAGCTGTGCGGCGTACATCGCGCCTAACGTGTAGGTCGGGAAATAGCCAAATGCACCGTCAGTCCAGTGAATATCCTGCATACAGCCATTGCGATAGTTTCCGCGCGTATCAATACCAAGGGACTGTTGCATCTTCTCATCCCACAGGGCGGGAATATCCTCAACCTCAATATCGCCTTCGATCAAGGCACGTTCGATTTCATAACGCAGAATAACGTGCGCGGGGTAGCTGAGTTCGTCAGCATCAACGCGTATTAAACCGGGTTTAACCTGTTGAGTCAGGCGCACGAAGTTATCGGCCTGCAGTGCCGGCTGGTCACCCATTTTGCTGATAACCTGCGGCAGGATGCGCTGCAGGAACTGGCTGCTGCGGCCCAGCTGCATTTCCATAAACAGGCTCTGCGACTCGTGGATCGCCGTGGATCGCGCCAGCGCGACCGGCTGGCCACGCCACTGTTTTGGCAGGTTTTGCTCGTAACGGGCATGACCTGTTTCATGAATCACACCCATCATCGCGCTCAGGAACTCATCCTGATTGTAACGCGTAGTAATGCGCACATCTTCCGGTACACCGCCGCAGAACGGATGTGCGCTGATATCGAGCCGACCATGGTTAAAATCGAATCCCAGCTCCGCCATAATGCTAAGCCCCAGCTCGCGCTGCGCATCAATAGCGAACGGTCCCTGAGGTTTTACCACCGGCTGCTGCGCCTGTTTTTTCACGACCTGTTGTAACAGCTGGGGCAACCAGGTTTTTAACTGCCCAAAGGTTTCATCCAGCCGGGCGCTGGTCATCCCCGGCTCAAAAACGTCAAGCAGGGCATCATAACGGGAACAGCCATTGGCCTGCGCACGTAGCTGCGCTTCTTCACGGCTTAAGCGCACCACCTCTTTTAAATTCGGGGCAAAACCCTGCCAGTCATTCGCCGGACGCTGGCTGCGCCAGGCATGTTCGCAACGGGAACCCGCGATGGATTTCGCCTCGACCAGTTCAGCGGGCAGCAAGGTGGCCTGCGTCCAGGCGCGACGCATCTCAAACAGGTTGGCGCGCTCTACATCATTCAGCGGTTGCTGCCCGGCCTGTTCCAGCCACTCGCCCAGACGTTTGTCCGTCAGAATCTGGTGTTGCAAAACACTCATCTCTGCCAGCGCTTCGCCACGTGCGGCGCTGCCACCGGCGGGCATCATGGTTTGCATATCCCATCCGGCGATGGCGCTGACGTGACTGAAGCGCGACAGGCGCTGAAAAGTGGCACAAAGTTGTTGATAAGCTGAAGTCACACAAAGCTCCTGAATGCGTTAATGTCGTGGGAGTTCCCGAAAGGGAAGATCCAGTGGCCAGCAGAGACGGACGCTGGCCCCGCCAAGCGGGCTGGTTTCAATGGAAACCCTGCCGCTGAGCGCGTGGGCGATAGAGTGAACGATGGCAAGGCCAGGTCCACAGCCGCCGGTTGCGCGATCACGGCTCGGGTCGAGCCGCACAAAAGGTTCGAATACGCGTTCACGTTCGTCAAGAGGAATGCCAGGGCCGTCATCCTCAACCTGCAGATTTCCCTGGGCACCATCAAACCACAGGCTGACCCGCAACCGCTGACTGGCATAGCGCAGGGCGTTATTCACCAGATTATCCAGCACACGCTCCATGAGCAAGGTATCTGAAATGGTTGCCAGCTACCTTAACCCTCAGTAAATTATCTGACAACAGCGGAATGTGCAGTATGCTGGCGAAATGGAAGAGGAAGGTCAACAAAGCCACATAACGTAATGACTATTGCATTTAATATTGGGGCAGAGTAATAGAGGTTCGTAAGTAACGCTCACGATTTCTTGATTATTATCACCACTTGTCCTTTTTCTCTTAACAGCCTCCCAAATATCCTGTGATATCTAAGGATATGTCAGCATTATGACTGATGAGCCGTAAAATGAACCCGTTTTTCCCGGGTTTGTGATTTTTGCTGTTAATTTTACCAGCTCACGACCTTTTGACGGTACATTATGAATTGATGAGCCATCCAGGCCTTTTGAATTGTCAGTAACGGCTACTGAACCACCGTTTGAGAGCGCTATAATGCCTCTGTTGGCTTCACTTAAACTGACTTTAGTCGCATCGGTACAGTATATAGAGATATTTTCGCTAAGGGAGGCATTAGCCGATTCGGCTTTAATTACATTGCCAAAATCAAATTTTACCGTAGCGGTTTCTATATGGCAACTCGTTGCAGCGGGGGGTATTTGAGAACAAATTGGTTGCACATTCAGGATTGCTCCGGCTGTTACTGATGACCAGGCATCCTGAATTGTCGAACCAGTGGCTGAGTGTAAAACTCCATTCGATAAGACAATCCCCTGACATTTGTCTACTTCGCCGGAACTACCCCATGAGAGAACGAGACTTCCAGACATTAACCCCGCATTATAAAGACGCTCAACATAGTCTCTGAACGTCTCCCCATTATTCGCTAAGGGAAAAACAGAATATACCCCGTCCCAATTGTCGTCCGACGGCATAACTCCACGATAAGGCTTTCCTATTGTATCAACATACCCTATTCTCAAACCATCTCGCTTTGTCAATTGCTGATTGGCAATACTCTCATCTATATTCATCAATTGAGGCGAATAAGTCGTTTTAGTACTGAGTGACGTTGGCCATATGAGTGATGTAATCACCGGGAGATGGACAACTGCTGCAATGCATCCAGATGAGCATAATAAAAACAACAAGCTAATAAACTGAAAGTTTAGCGTTTTAATTCTCATTTGATGTACCTGAATATTGTTTAGGGAATTGTTTAGCACTACCCATTGAGAAATAGTACAAGTTTATAGCTGACAACCTCTCAGGCAGGAGTTGCGATTTTATATTAATAACCAGATCAATTACACCTAAATATAGAAACAAAGCATTGTACGATATAATCACCTGTCAAATTTTATTTAACGATAAATAATTCGGGTGATAAATAAGCCTGGTGCAGGAAGGCGTTTAACTAATGTTAAAGCCCATAGTTTTATCAGTTCTAAGGGATGGATATTACCCGGAAGCTGGTTGATCTAATATTTGACTCTTTTGAAAGAAATAATTTGGTCAGTGGAACCTATAATCGGACACACCCGATCCTTTTACATGTCCATCGATTGAATTATCTGAAGTTATTTATGGCGAAAGTTTTTCAAGGTAACTAATTAATTTGCTGGAATTTTTTCGAATATCTAATAGCAGTACGGCTTTTATTTGCGGGACGCTAATAAGAATTACTTCTTATGTAAAAAGAGATGCCATGATGGCGTTTTTTTGATTAATTATCAATCGATTATGTTATTGGAAATTGTTAAGAGAAAAAGTTCGGGCAATAATAATCAAGAAATAGCTACGCACCGTGCGGCGCTGCCATCGGCGGGCATCATGGTTTACATATCCCATCCGGCGATGGCGCTGAGATGACTGAAAAGCGACAGGCGCTGGAAGGTCTTCCAAAGGTGTTCACAGGCTTAAGTCATACTAAGTTCCTGAATGCGTTAATGTCGTGGGAGTTCCCGAAAGGGAAGATCCAGTGGCCAGCAGAGACGCACGCTGGCCCCGCCAAGCGGGCTGGTTTCAATGGAAACCCTGCCGCTTAGCGCGTGGGCGATAGAGTGAACGATGGCAAGGCCAAGCCCACAGCCGCCGGTTGCGCGATCACGGCTCGGGTCGAGCCGTACAAAAGGTTCGAATACGCGTTCACGTTCGTCAAGGGGAATGCCTGGGCCGTCATCCTCAACCTGCAGATTTCCCTGGGCACCATCAAACCACAGGCTGACCCGCAACCGCTGACTCGCATAGCGCAGGGCGTTATTCACCAGATTATCCAGCACGCGCTCCATCAGCCGGGTGTCCGAGATGCCGTAGTTTTCACGCTGGGGCAAATCCAGGTCAATTTGCGTCTCCGGGTTGATTGCCCGGAAGTCTTCCATGCGTTCACGTAACCAGTTCGCCAGATCAAGCGATTGCAAATTAAGATCGACGCGCGGCCGGTCAAGGCGAGCATAGGTCAGCAGCTCTTCAATCAGGCTCTCTAACTGACTGACGTCGCGGTTTAATGCCGCCGACTCCGCTTCCGTCAGGTTATCGCTCATCTCCAGGCGATAACGCAGGCGCACCAGCGGGGTACGTAATTCGTGGGCGATACCGTCAATCAGCTGCTTTTTACTGGCGACCAGTGTATTGATGTTCTCTGCCATTTGGTTAAACGCCACCCCAACCCTGAACAGGCTGGAGGTGCTGTCAAAATGGGTTCGGACATCCAACTGCCCCTGGCCGAAACGCTGGGCGGCGTGTTCCAGTCGTAGCATCTCTTTCCAGTGCGGGCGCAGCCAGATAAAGACCGGCAGCCCCAGCGACATGCCGATAAACACCACCAGCGCCATATCCAGCAGGCGCATCTGATGCAGGTAGAAGAGATAAGGGATTGGCCCCACGGTCAGAACGTAGTGACTGCGCGGAATGTGCTGCAGGAAGGTGTACTTATCATCCAGTGCGACGATTTCGCCTGCGCGCAGCCGACGAAGTTCGTTTTCATCCAGTTCAAATTTACTCATTGGCTCGATATGCAGCTCAAACGACAAGCCGAGATCCAGACTTTTAATGGTCTTGTTCCAGTCGCGCGGGGGGATTTCACGCAGCTCACTGCGGATCAGATAGAGCGAACTGGCCATTAAGTCGTTCATCGACTGGCGACCGGCGCGCTCGGCGGTAAATTTGTATACCAGCCCGACCATCAGCGACATCACCAGGAAACAGACAAACAGCAGCAGGTAGAACTGAATAAAAAGTTTTTTCATACCGAACGCGTGTCCCAGGCCTGCGGCGCAAACAGATAGCCTTTGTTACGGATAGTTTTAATACGAAAGGGTTCAGTGGCGCTGTCGTGTAGCTTTTTACGCAGGCGCGAAATCGCCACGTCAATACTGCGATCCATCCCGTCATAGCTGACGCCGCGCAGGGTTTTCAGCAGGGCGTCACGATTCAGAATTTGCCCGGCATGACTTGCCAGTACCCAAAGCAAATCGAAATCCGCCGTAGAGAGGGCAATGTTTTCATCAAACAGCACGACCTGGCGATTGAGCGCATCAATCGTCAGTGAACCAAAGCGCAACATGCGGTTGTTTTTCGCCGGCGCAGGGGCTTCTTCACTCTGCCCCTGTTGGGACTGCCGCAGATGCAGCCGCAGCCGAGCCAGCAACACCGCTGGGGGAGCCGTTTTGAGGATATAATCCTGCGCGCCCATCTCCAGCGCCAGAATATGGTTCATGTCGCTGTCGAGAGAGGTCAGTAGCACAATCGGCCCCTGCCATTCTGCGCGTAAATCACGACAGATGGACATGCCATCCTTACCGGGCAGCATGATATCCAGCATGACCAGGTCGGGTTGCTGTTCGGCAATGGTCGCTTCCGCCCGATCGCCGCGCGTCTCCACAATCACTTCAATATCATGCCGTCCAAGATAAGCGGCAATCAACGAACCGACTTCGGGTTCATCTTCTACGTAAACGATTTTGTGCATGATTCTTTCTAACGTAAAAAGGAGGAGTAAAGCATAACTTTTCCTGGCGCAGAGCTCTATGCAATCACACGAAATATCCTTGAGTAACTGGGATATATTCCGCAAAATATGCAATCATTAACCCTGCGTTTAACGTGAGTTCCGGATTCATTGTGATCACCTTGAGGAGCCAAAGTGTTTGATAAAGAGCTGGCATCAGCGGTATACCGCGATCGCATCTGCTTTAATTACAGTGATTTCCTGTCGGCATCCTGTAAAAAACGATGGAGCTTTGTGGATGCGATCTACGGCGTACTGCCTATATTCGGCATGGTGACACGCAAATCTGCGCACAGCTTGCAGGCGAGTGAAGATCAGCTTAAAGAATTAGCATTACAAATCATTTCAACCCAGGTCAGCGATGAAATTAACATCGCCCGTCTGATCACGCTTGCTGAGCAGCAACAGATTTGCCGCTTCGATATCCAGCTGCCGTATCCGTTGTCGGATAAACAGCTGGAGGCGATTCATGAAGAATACCGCAAGCCTGTTGCGCTGACACAGCAGGATGACCTGCTGTGTGTGGTTCTGGGGCAGTCTCACTAAGCCAGCAATTCCCACATCGCAGGAAGGGTTGCCGCTACGATTAGCATCATGGCAACCCGTTCTACCGGCTTCAACGCCACCTCATGTCCGCCACGTCGCGCAAAAATAAACAGTAAAATACCTGGAGCATACAGCACCACCGACATAAACAGATGCAGTGGGCCTGATGCATACAACAGCCAGATACCATACAGGCTGGCACCGACACCCACGGCCAGTGCCCAGGGCTTTTGCTGTCCTTTAACGACCTTAATCAAATACAGGCCGACCAGCAGATAGGGCACCAGAATCATTTCAGACGCAATGGTTAACAGGGTGTTGTAATCCGCACCGGTCAGGGCGATAAGGATCAGGCAAACCTGAATGCTGCCGTTGGTCAGCCACAATGAGGCGGCAGGCGCGTTACGTGCGTTCTGGCGGGCAATGCTGCGTGGAAACGCACCTTGCTGTGCCGCGATCAGGGGCACTTCAGCCGCCATAATGGTCCAGCTCAGATAGGCACCACAAACAGAAATAATCAGGCCCACCACGATAATGGCGTTGCCCCAGCTCCCCGTCAGCCGCGTCATTAAGCCTGCCATGGAGGGATTGCGCATTTCCGCCAGCTCAGCGCGGGGAACCACACCCAGTGACAGCAGGGTAACCAGTAAATAGACCAGCAGGGCAGCCAGCACGGCCAGCAGCGTGGCGCGTCCGACATCTTTTTTATGACGGGCGCGTGATGACACAACCACCGCACCTTCAACGCCGATAAACACCCACAGGGTAATCAGCATTGTCTGTTTAACCTGTTCCCACAACGGTACGCCCAGACTGAGCCCGGAAAAATCAAACCGGAAGCGGTCATAATTAAAGGCGATCACGGCCAGCACAATAAACAGCAGCAACGGGACCAGTTTGCCCAGGGTCGCCAGCAGATTAATGCTGGCTGCGGTTTGCACGCCGCGCAGCACCAGCCAGTGCACCAGCCACAGCAATACCGATGCGCCCAGCATGGCCTGCCAGGTATTACCATTGCCAAAGAGGATTCTGTCAGGCGTGTCGGTGAAGAAACTCAGCGCAGAAAAAACAATGACTAAATACGAAACGTTAGCGATAACCGCGCACAGCCAATAACCCCAGGCGGAACAAAAACCAGTGAGTTCGCCAAATCCGGCGCGGGCATAGGTAAAAATGCCACCGTCCAGTTCGGGTTTCAGTCGCGTCAGTAACAGCATGGCCAGCGACAGAAAAATAATGCCCGCGCCGGTGATCAGCCAGCCGATTAACAGGGCTGCCGGACCTGCAACTGCCGCCATGTTTTGCGGCAGGCTGAAAACACCGGCTCCCAGCATTGAGCTGAGTACCAGCGCTGTCAGGGCACTGAGGCCTAATTTTTTCTCCAAAACGTTCTTCCTGCTAGTATAAGTGGCTGGATAACCAGCATAAACACAACGTTATATCGTGATTGTGTTACGTATAACGCGTTTAATACTCTGAAAAACAGGCGGAGGATTTTACGGAGTGCGGTGCGGGATGGCAATGCGTGGTTATGCAAAATCGAGCAGGAATTATGCAAACAGACAGCAGGGCGGCGATCGCCGCCCTGGCGCGTGTTACTTAAACAGGTCAGCCGTTACGGTCAGGTTACCACCGCTCTGGTTCTGCCACTGACGCGTCACATGGTAGAATTTAGCCCCTTTCGCGCCTGCGCGCTTGGCGGTTTCCTGTGAGACTTCAGTCGGCGAACCGAAATGTCCACTGAAGGTCACGGTATCAAACGGCTGCATCTGCGCCGCGGTCACCGCATTCACTTCCTGAATTTCCTTGCCGTCCGGCAACGTTACCGTATAACGCTTACCGGTTGAGCTTTGGGTCTCAAAGAAACGGCCCACGGCGTTGCTTGGGGTTTCGGATGAAGCCACGCCCGGAATTTCAACTTTCTTCGCTTCGGCTCCGCCTGCGGCCAGAGCCGCTTTACCTGCCTGAGAGTCGGCCGGGATGGTGTCCGGACTCTGTACCACACGTTGTTTGGCATCGGCCTTATAGATGTAGGCCGTCACAAACTGATTGCCGCCAGTATTGGCATCAACCTGACGCACAATAAAGAAGGAGGCTGCGCCTTTTTCTTTCGCGGCTTTGGAAATGGCTTCATTTACCTCAGGCTGGCTTGGGAAAAAGCCGCTGACGGTAACGGTATCGAAAGGCTCCAGACGATAAGCTTCCGCCTTCGGCAGCTCTTTCAGGCCATTGAACATCCGATAGTCGGTTTCCTGGCTGGCTTTAGGGGCATTAGCCTTGTACAGATCGGCGGTCACACGCCAGTTACCGCTGTTACCGTTGCTGTCGTTAATGCCTTGAATGTAATAGGAATCTGCATTCATTTCATCAGCACGCTTTGATACAGCATCAGCCGCATCGCCAATTGCATTAAAACGACCGGTGATATTAATACGTTCGAATGGCTTCAACGCGGCCGCTTGTTCTGGCGTCAGCTCTTTAGCCGCAAACGCATTTGCTGCCAGCAGAGATAACAGGGTAGATGCCAGAATAGTGTTCTTCAGCTTCATAAAAATGATCCTTCGCCTTACGCAAAATGAGTACGAAAACGTGCTGGACTCTTGATGTATAACAGATTAGCCGCTGATTATTACATGTTATAAACACGCTGTCGCAGCCATTTTTTGCGATATCTCTCTTGTTGTGAACCAGATTATTTAATCACAGCGTCACGCGACGCTATTTTGCCTTACGCTTACGACAATAAGATGAATTGACCAGTAAATGTATCGATAAAGTGGTTAATGCATTGTTAATTTTGGCTTTTTCCAAAAGGAATATCAGGGCGGAACAGGTGATATTTAGCAGATTATCTGCTGCGAGAGTCTTCATGCAGTGCGGACAGGCGGAATTGCCGTGCTTCAACTGGATATTACGGCAAATGTGACAGATGTGGGTCTGTGTAGTAGATCGTCCGTAACAATTTCAGTAGGTTTAGATACGATTAGATTATTGCATTTCATTCACAACGCCTGAAAGCGGGTGTCGTCACGGCATTGTGTACCACAAGGATCATCCTCCTTTAATCGATGAAAGGGAAAACTATGTTAATTGGAATACCCAAAGAGCGATTGGCTAACGAGTCGCGCGTGGCAGCCACGCCCAAGACCGTTGAACAGCTCATCAAGCTGGGTTTCAGCGTGACCATTGAACATGATGCAGGTAAGCGCGCCAGCTTTGATGATGACAGCTACAGGGCCGCTGGCGCTGCGGTGAGTGACAGCCAGCAGGTCTGGCAGGCCGATATCGTGCTAAAGGTCAATGCACCGGATGACGAAGAGATCGCGCTCACCCGCGAGGGCAGTACCCTGGTAAGCTTTATCTGGCCCGCCCAACATCCTGAGCTGCTTGAAAAGCTGGCTGCGCGTCATGTCACCGTCATGGCCATGGATGCGGTGCCGCGTATTTCTCGCGCCCAGTCACTCGACGCGCTCAGTTCCATGGCAAATATTGCCGGTTATCGCGCCATCGTCGAGGCCGCTCATGAGTTTGGCCGCTTCTTTACCGGGCAAATCACGGCGGCGGGGAAAGTCCCACCGGCTAAAGTCATGGTGATTGGTGCAGGCGTTGCCGGCCTGGCGGCGATTGGTGCGGCAGGCAGCCTTGGTGCCATCGTGCGCGCCTTTGATACGCGCCCTGAAGTCAAAGAGCAGGTCCAGAGTATGGGGGCGGAATTTCTCGAACTGGATTTTGCAGAGGAGGCCGGCAGCGGCGATGGCTACGCCAAAGTAATGTCCGATGCCTTTATAAAAGCTGAAATGGCGCTGTTTGCTCAGCAGGCTCAAGAGGTGGATATCATCGTCACTACGGCGCTGATTCCAGGTAAGCCGGCGCCAACGCTGATTACCGAAGAGATGGTTGCCAGCATGAAGCCGGGCAGCGTTATTGTTGACCTCGCGGCGCAAACCGGCGGCAACTGCGCACTCACCGTTGCCGATCGGGTGACGGTCACAAAGAACGGCGTGAAAATTATTGGCTACACCGATTTACCCAGCCGTTTGCCGACCCAGTCCTCACAGCTTTACGGCACCAACCTCGTCAATTTGATGAAGCTGCTGTGTAAAGAGAAAAACGGTGAGATCGATATTGATTTCGATGACGTAGTTATTCGTGGCGTAACGGTCGTGCGTGAAGGCGATGTCACCTGGCCTGCACCACCAATTCAGGTGTCAGCCGCTCCGAAAGCCACCACCGCTGCACCTGTGCAGAAAAAGAGCGAGGCTACGGCCGCATCACCACTGCGTAAGTATCTGCTGCTGGCCGTGTTTATCGTGCTGTTTGGCTGCCTGGCCAATGTGGCACCCAGTGAATTTCTCTCGCATTTTACGGTGTTCGCGCTCGCCTGCGTGGTGGGTTACTACGTGGTGTGGAACGTGAGCCATGCGTTGCATACACCGTTGATGTCAGTCACCAATGCCATTTCCGGCATTATCGTGGTGGGGGCCGTATTGCAAATGGGTCATGGCGGCTGGGTCAGTTTCCTTTCTTTTATTGCCGTATTGATCGCCAGTATCAATATCTTCGGTGGCTTCACCGTCACGCAGCGTATGCTGAAAATGTTTCGTAAGGGGTAACCGATGTCTGGCGGATTAGTGACTGCAGCATACATTGTTGCCGCAATACTTTTTATTATGAGCCTTGCGGGTCTTTCAAAACATGAAAGCTCAAGACAAGGGAATATCTTTGGCATCAGCGGCATGGCAATTGCCTTGTTCGCCTCCATCTTCGGCCCGGACAGCAGCAATGTCGTCTGGATTTTGCTGGCAATGATCATCGGCGGCGCCATCGGCATCCGGCTGGCAAAACGGGTTGAAATGACTGAAATGCCCGAACTGGTCGCAATACTGCACAGTTTTGTCGGCCTGGCCGCGGTGCTGGTGGGGATTAACAGTTATATCGATCATGCGCCCGGTCTGCCTGCGGTGATGGAAAACATCCACCTCAGTGAAGTGTTTATCGGCATTTTTATTGGCGCGGTCACCTTTACCGGTTCCCTGGTCGCCTTCGGTAAGCTGTGTGGCAAACTGTCGTCGCGGCCGCTGATGCTGCCACACCGCCATAAGTTGAATCTGCTGGCGTTGGTGGTGTCGTTCCTGCTGTTGGTCTGGTTCGTTAACACTGACAGTCCCGGCGCGCAGGGATTTGCCCTGTTTGTCATGATGGTCATCGCACTGGCGTTTGGCTGGCATCTGGTCGCTTCCATCGGCGGGGCAGATATGCCGGTGGTGGTGTCCATGCTGAACTCCTATTCCGGGTGGGCGGCGGCGGCGGCTGGTTTTATGCTCAGCAACGATCTGTTGATCGTGACAGGCGCGCTGGTGGGGTCGTCGGGGGCGATTCTCTCTTACATTATGTGTAAGGCCATGAACCGGTCGTTTATTAGCGTGATTGCAGGCGGTTTCGGCAGCGACAGCAGCGCGGTAGCGGACAGTGAAGAGGCTGGAGAGCACCGTGAAATCAGCGCGGAAGACACGGCTGAAATGCTTAAAGCATCCAGTAGCGTCATTATCACGCCCGGCTACGGCATGGCGGTGGCGCAGGCGCAATATCCGGTGGCGGAGATCACGGAAAAGCTGCGTGCCCGTGGCATAAAAGTACGATTTGGTATTCATCCGGTCGCCGGGCGTTTACCCGGTCATATGAATGTGCTGCTGGCAGAGGCAAAAGTGCCTTATGACGTGGTACTGGAGATGGACGAAATCAATGATGATTTCAGCGACACGGATACGGTGCTGGTCATCGGGGCCAACGACACAGTCAATCCCGCCGCTCAGGACGATCCCGGTAGCCCGATTGCCGGTATGCCGGTGCTTGAAGTCTGGAAGGCGCAGAATGTGATTGTGTTTAAGCGCTCAATGAATACCGGCTATGCCGGCGTCCAGAATCCCCTGTTCTTTAAAGAAAACACCCATATGCTGTTTGGTGATGCCAAAGCCAGCGTGGAAAATATCCTGAAAGCGCTGTAATAAAAAAGGGCGACTCACCGGGTCGCCCTTTTTGCAGTAAGAAGGATCAGTCGTTCTCGTCTTCGTCATCCAGCGTAATTGGTGAAACAAAATCATCCGGTTTTATCGCCAGCAGGTCACAGCGCAGATGATCGATGACCTGTTCAGCCGTGTTACCCAGGAAAGCCGCAGACAACCCGGTACGGCCGATAGTGCCTAAGACAACAATTCCCGCGTCCAGATGTAACGATAATTCGGGGATCACTTCTTCCGGTAAGCCTTTTTCAACATGCGTAAATTCTTCACTGATGGAGAATTTCTGCCGCAAGGCTTTCATCGCCACCAGGTGTTGACCGCGGATGGCGTCGTTGTACACGCTGGGATCAAAGTCGGGCAGCTCAATGGCGATATTGATAGGCGTAATGGGATAGGCGCCGACCAGGTGAACTTCGGTATGGTTAACGCTTTCTGCCAGTTTGACGGTTTCGCGGATTAATTTCTGATTCAGTGCATCATGGTGAGGTTCTTCACTGGCAAGGTTAACCGCCACCAGTGCTTTGCCGCCTTCGGGCCAGGGCTGATCTTTAACCATCCACACCGGGCAAGGGCACTTGCGTAACAAATGCCAGTCCGTCGGGGTAAAAATTACCGCCTCCAGCCGATCGTGTTGATGTGCCATCTTAAGCACTAAATCATGCTGGTGCGCCAACACTTCCTGGATAATGGCCTCATAAGGGCGATTGTGCCAGATCACTTTGATATCGATATCCACGCCAGCATCCAGATAGGCTTTGGCCTGTTCACGTATCCACTCTGAGCGCTGGCTGATCACGCCCTGACGCATGGAGGTACGCTCATCCGGTGAGAGCAGGGTGGTCATTTCATATGAGAAGTCGTAGATAGGCAGAAAAGCTTTGATTTTGCCGCCGATAAGCTGGTTGAGATATACCGCACGTCGCAGCGCGGGCTGGTCATCCTGTTGCGGATCGATGGCGACCAGAATATTTTGATACTGGGACATAGGCTACTCTCCTTAAACCAAAGCGACTGGATTAAAGATAGCCTATGTTAAGTGCACTAAGAAAGTGAAAAAGATATAGCCGGATCAATAAAATAAGATTTATTAACCCGGCTTATCTGTCAGGCGGCCTGGTGACTTTGACCCGCCAGACCTTCCAGCATGGCGTGGTTCTCAATGGTGATATATTTGCCTTTCACGGCCAGCATGCCGGATTTCTGAAAGCGGCCCAGTAAACGGCTAATGGTTTCAACGGTTAAACCCAGATAGTTGCCGATATCGCCACGCGTCATGGTCAGACGGAACTCACGCTGGGAGAAACCACGCTGGCCGTAACGGCGGGATAAATTCCAGATAAAGGCCGCCAGGCGCTCCTCTGCGTTTTTCTTCGACAGCAACAGGATCATGTCCTGATCGCCTTTGATTTCGCCACTCATCAAACGCATCATCTGCTGACGCAGAGCAGGCATTTTGCCCGACAAATCATCCAGCGTATCAAAGGGGATTTCACAGACCATCGCCGTTTCCAGCGCCTGGGCAAAGCTGGGATGGCTGGCATTCATAATGGCATCAAAGCCGACCAGATCGCCGGCAAGGTGGAAGCCAGTAATTTGCTCATCGCCCTGTTCGGTAATGGTATAGCTTTTAATGGTGCCGGAACGAATAGCATAAAGCGATCGTAGGTCGTCACCTGCTTTGAACAGCGTATGGCCTTTTTGAATGGGTTTCTTTCGCTCAATAATATTATCAAGCTGGTCCAGCTCATGTTCGTTAAGTGTGAAAGGGATGCATAACTGGCTGATGCTGCAATCCTGGCAGTGAATCGCACAACCGCCTGACTGTATACGTTTTTCAGGGAACATAATGGTTTGCTCGACGATAATTGACTGCGGTCAATTTTACCATTTTTTGGTCGTAAAGGAACTCATCCGAGCAGTTTTTAGGCCTACAGAAAGTGTGGTTTGTTAACGGCAGCTAAAGGCTGTTCTGACGGGCTTTTTTGATGTCAAAGTGTAACCTCCGTAAATAAATGTTTACGCTTTTTTGATCTCAAACAGAATCCATCTTCACTGTCATGCCTGGCGAAAACGTTAAAAACGGGATTAGCGCAGACTTTCCCGATTTTGCTACTATTCGGGTTATATACAATTTTGCGTCATATCATTTAACAGGGGCGAGCCATGAACCTTGACGATGACAATCTGTTCCGTGACGCGATGAATGACGTTACGCCACTGAAGGATGCGGATAATACGCTGTGGAATAATCTCTCCGCCAGCAAGAAAACCCGCCAGCCGCCGCCAGAACAGGAAGATGAAAATTTTTTAACCCGCGGCTATCTGGACATTATTCCGCTTGATCAGCCGCTGGAATACAAAGCTGAAGGTATTCAGCAGGGTGTGCTAGATAAATTACGCAAAGGCCAGTATGCGCTGGACGCCAGCCTTAATTTACTGCGTCAACCCGTGGAAGCCTGCCGGCAGAACCTGTTTACGTTTATTCGGGACGTGCGACAAGCCGGGTTTCGCAACCTGCTAATCATTCATGGTAAAGGGCGCGACAGCGAATCCCACGCCAATATCGTGCGCAGTTATCTTGATCGCTGGCTGCGCGAACTGGATGAGGTACAGACGTTTTGTGTGGCGCAAAAGCAGCATGGCGGGGCGGGCGCGCTTTACGTCGGATTGCGTAAGACCGAAAAAGCGCGCCAGGAAAACTGGGAGCGACATGCAAAACGCAGTCGCTAGCTGTGAAACTTACGAATGGTGCTCATAAGCACTTCAGCGCTCAGGCTTAAAGTATCGCCAGTGCGGGTGATTATACCGACCGGTTCGCCAGGCCCGGGAGAGGTAATCGGCAGCGAGAACAGGGCATTGTGGCTGAGATCTTCCTTAATGGCACCTGAAGGCACAAACCAGATGTAGTCATAGCGCAGCGCCAGCTGGCGTGCCAGTGAGGTTGAGGATGTCTCAACGCAGTGCGGCGGCAAACAACAGCCTTGTTCATCCAGCATCTGCTGCGCAAGACGGCGCGGTGCAGTTCCTTCGGGAGAGATGACCACCGGCCACTGCATCGCGCGCGACAACGTGACATTGTCACTTAACAGAGGATGTTCGGGTCTGACGACCAGCTTTAACGACTCCAGAAACAGAAGCTCATACGTTAAGCCGGTCATCATCTCTTTGTCGGCCATGCGACCAATACCAATGTCAAATTCACCAGCTCTTAGCCCGGCCAGCAACACATTGTTATGTAAGGTGGCAACCTGAATGGTGGTATTGGGGCGCAGCTGATGAAAGCGATCGAGAATCTGTGGCAGCATGCCCATGGCGGCCGTGGTCAGCGCGCCAAGGCGGATAATCACCGGACGCTCATTAATCTGTTCGTTAAAGCTCTGACCGGCATGGTTCAGTGCATCCAGCACTTTTACCGCATGGGTCAGAAACTGCTCCCCCATGGTGGTGAGCTGTGCGCCCAGTCGGCCACGTTCAAACAGCCTGACGCCTGTCAGTTCCTCTAATTCGTTAAGGGTTTTAGAGAGTGCAGGCTGGCTGAGACTCAATGTCTCGGCTGCACGCCCCAGCGTTCCCTGCTGCGCAACGGCAACAAAGGCATGTAAATGACGCAAGCGAATGCGCTGATTGAAAAGGATATTTTTTTCCATTTCCCAAACTTAATGACATTGCCAGGTGACTGGCAACTATTTAAACCGGATTTTGTTAACTTTGCTGCAAATATTTATTAACAAAGTGTACTTTTTAACGGTAATCCCTGTAAGTTATTGATAATAAATACCTGCGCTACGATTCCTTCCGTCATGGCCTGCGCGCAGTCGCTGTAAAATCATCGACTTAATTATTCGCTTGTTGAATGATTATTATTTGCATGCAAAATTCTGCGTTTTATCATTAACGATCGGCTATCATAAGCGCCGTTTTTTCTACCAAAACTGATGGTTTATTTCGTTAAGGAGAGGTTGCCCGTGAGCAGCGTTGAGGCGGTAGATGTTCGCCGGTTAATCAATCAGGGTAGCCTGAGCGGTGGCCAAATTCGATTGATTGTCCTCTGTTTTATCGTGGTCGCCCTTGATGGCATGGATATCGCCATTATGGGATTCATCGCCCCCTCGCTGAAAACGGCCTGGAACGTGACCAATTCGCAGTTGGGCGTGGTGATCAGCGCGGCACTCATCGGCCTGGCGCTGGGCGCAATGGTTGCCGGGCCGCTGGCCGACCGCTTTGGCCGTCGCTTAATGATTATTTTCAGCGTGCTTTTTTTCGGCCTGTGGACGCTGGCCACCGCGTTTTCCCATTCCATTGAACAGATGGTACTGTTCCGCTTTTTGACCGGGCTGGGGCTGGGCGCAGCCATGCCGAACGTCAGCACGCTGGTTGCCGAATATGCCCCTGAACGCCGACGCTCGTTTATTATCACCGTGGTGTTCTGCGGCTTCACCTTTGGTGCAGCCAGTGGCGGATTTGCCGCGTCCTGGCTGTTGCCGCGCTACAACTGGCATTCCGTCCTGTTATTAGGCGGCATTCTGCCGCTGTTGGTGCTGCCGGTGTTAGTAAAGCAGCTTCCTGAATCCGTGCGTTTCCTCATTAGCCGGGGTGCGCCAGCAGAACGCATCCGAACCATTCTGGAACGTATTATCCCCGGCAGCACCCACTCGCATAGCCAGTTTCACGCCTCTGAAGCGGACGCTGCGCTGCCTGAAAAGAATGCCATCACGACGGTGATTTCCCCCCGTTATCGCACCGGCAGCCTAATGCTGTGGGGCGGCTATTTTATGGGGCTGTTTCTGGTCTATCTGATAGGCAGCTGGCTGCCTTCTTTGGTGAGCAAGCAGGGGATGACCGTTACCCAGGCCGCGATTATTACTGCGATGTATCAAGCGGGCGGCACGCTGGGTTCCTTATTTGCCGGATGGTTGATGGACCGGTTCAATGCCAACATGGCGTTGGCCGTCATCTACTTTTGCGGTGGCATTGCCATTGTGGCGTTAGGGTTCTCACCGGCACAGGTCACCATAATGAGCAGCATTGCCTTCTTTAGCGGCTTCTGTTTTAACGGGGCCAACACCGGCATGAATGCCTTATCAGCCAGCTATTATCCCACTCATGCCCGCGCGACCGGCTCCAGCTGGATGCACGGTGTTGGACGACTTGGTGCCATCCTGAGCGCGTTTGTGGGGGCCGAAATGCTGACGCTGGGCTGGTCTTTCAACCTGATCTTTTTACTGCTGGCGATTCCGGCCGTGCTCACGACGATAATGCTGGTGATTAAAAACCGTTATGGTTTTAAGCCGATCACAAATTCATGATATTTTCCGCTGGCGACAACGCGTTGGATTACATTAGCTGCAACGCTCACGCTGTCAGGTGGTTATTATGGATAACTTTTTAAGTGCGGATGCCATCCGTACCGGCTTTTCAAGGGCAATGTCGGACATGTATCAGCAAGAGGTGCCGCTCTACGGCACGCTGATGCAGTTAGTCAAAGAGGTTAATCAGGATACGCTGGCGGCAGATAGTGCATTGCAGCAACGCTTAACCCAGGCTGATGAGATGAGCCGCTTAAACCTGGAACGTCACGGCGCGATTCGCGTCGGCAGTGCTGAAGAGCTGGCCATGTTGCGCCAGATGTTCGCTGTGATGGGCATGTTCCCGGTAGGCTATTACGACCTTTCTCAGGCGGGCGTGCCGGTTCACTCAACCGCTTTTCGTCCCATTGATGACGAGGCACTGCGGCGCAATCCCTTCCGTATCTTCACCTCATTACTGCGACTGGAACTCATCGAGGATCAGGCGCTGCGCGACGACGCCACAACTATCCTGGCTTCGCGGGATATTTTCACCGCAGGCTGCCGCGCGTTGATTAAACAGCATCAGCAGCAGGGCGGACTGACCGAGGCGCAGGCGCAGCAGTTTATCGACGAGGCGTTAGAAACCTTTCGCTGGCACTCACACAGCCTCGTTGAGAGTAAAACCTATCAGGCGCTCAATCAGCAACACCGGTTGATTGCCGACGTGGTGTGTTTCCCTGCCTGTCATATCAACCATCTTACGCCACGCACGCTGGACATTGACCGCGTCCAGGCGTTAATGCCGACACGCGGTATCGATCCCAAAGCGGTTATTGAAGGCCCACCACGGCGCAGCGTCCCCATTTTACTGCGTCAGACCAGTTTTAAAGCGCTGGAAGAACCTGTGGTTTTCAAAGATGGCTATCAGGGCACCCACACTGCACGTTTTGGTGAGATTGAACAGCGCGGAGCCGCCTTAACGCCGCCAGGGCGCGCGCTTTACGATCGGCTGCTGAATGAGGCCGGTAGCGGGGCTGACAATCAACAGCATCAGCAGCAGTTGACCGCCGTATTTCAGGCTTTCCCGGATAACGAAATGCAACTGCGGCAGGCGGGACTCGCCTGGTTTCATTATCGCCTCAGTGACAAGGGGCAGGCGGAACCGCCCCGGCACGGTGAATCACTGGATAGCCTGATCGACCAGGGCCGGGTGCTGGCCGATCCCATTATTTATGAGGATTTTCTGCCGGTGAGTGCGGCAGGTATTTTTCAGTCTAACCTTGGGGATAAAACGCAGGCGCGTTCTGCGGGTCAGGCAAGCCGCAGCAGCTTTGAAACCGCACTGGGCTGTGCCGTACTGGACGAAATGGCGCTGTACGCCGCACGACAACAAGCCTCACTACAGCGGTGTGGCATACAGGCATAACAATATCGGGGCGGCTATCGCCCCGATTTACTCAGCTACTGCAACCGGGAATCGCGTATCAGCGTATATTTCCCCGGGCCCAGCAACATAATGATAAAGGCTCCCAGCAGGAATAGCGCTTCGGTTTCCAGCGCCCAGGCTCCCACGTCCGTGCGGTGCCAGACCGCCCCGGTTTTTACCAGCAGCGTCGCCACCACCATATTTACCGCAATAATAAACGCCGCAGGCCGCGTCATGAATCCCACAATCAGCATGAGCGGAGCAACTATTTCACCCAGCCATGCGCCCCAGGCAAGAAAGCCCGGCAGGCCGTGCTGTCGCAGCAAGTGAGCAATCCAGCCCACGCCGTGTACCAGCTTGAACTCACCGTGAAACAGCAGTAATCCACCTAACGTCAAACGTAACAACAGCTTGCCAAAATCAGGATGATCGGTCATTCGAACAAAAAGTTGATTGATACCACTGAACATTTTCCCTTCCTCTAACGGGTTAAACGATACGCTGTACTAAAAACACGTTCGCGGGTAGCGGTCAACGACGGCGTGCGTAACCGGTGCGTTTTAGGCGTATTTACCGTTCCCCTTTCTGGACAACGGCAAATTGCCTGAAATAATGACAGCGGACGCAGACAAGGAACAACGCATGAAAAATGAAAAGGGCCTGAAGATCACCCTTGCTGACGGAGAGCTGCAGGGCGGCATTGATGAGGGCATCTTCGTGTTTAAAGGCATTCCCTACGCTGCACCGCCAGTGGGGGAACAACGCTGGCGTGCGCCCCAGCCGGTGCTACCCTGGCAGGGCGTACGACGTGCGCTGCACTTTTCTGCCGCGAGCTGGCAGAACCGCGACTATTGTCTTGCCATGGGCGGGGGCGATCCCGGTGATTTCAGCGAGGACTGTCTTTACCTGAATGTCTGGACGCCAGAGCTGCGACCAGAAAAACCCTTGCCGGTGATGGTGTGGCTGCACGGTGGCGGTTTCACGATCGGTTCGGGTGGTCTGGCCCCCTATAATGCCAAACCGCTGGCCTCACGCGGGGCGGTGATCGTCACGATTAACTACCGACTGGGCCATCTGGGCTTTTTTGCGCATCCGGCGATGGAAAAGGAGCAGGCGGCGAGCGGCACACTTCATAATTTTGCCCTGCTGGATCAGATCGCGGCATTAAAATGGGTACAGCAGCACATTCACGCCTTTGGCGGCGATGCCAGTAACGTTACGCTATTCGGTGAATCCTCGGGCGCACGTAGCGTGTTATCACTTTGCTGCTCACCGCTGGCGACCGGTCTTTTCCACAAAGGGATAGTGCAAAGTGCCTACAGCCTGCCTGACGTTCCCCGCGCTGCAGCGCTTAAGAAAGGGGTGAAGGTCGCCACCGGTTTGGGTTTACCCGCTGATGCCAGCATGGAACAGCTCCGCGCGCTGCCTGCCGATGCCTTTTGGGCACTGGACAGCCGCTATGGACTCGGCCCGGTTGCTATCGCGGGCGATACGGTTCTGCCTGCCCCTGTGCTGGAGACCTTTATGGCCGGACGCCAGCATCCTCTGCCGCTGATGGCAGGGAGCAACAGCGACGAGGCCAGCGTGCTGGAGTATTTTGGCGTCGATGCCGCCACCGTGGTAGATCGGATTCGCCGCCAAAACCGGTTGAGCTATCGTGTGCTGAAGTGGATTTACCGTGTTGAGCAGGATGCGCTGCTCGGGCGTGCCGCAGCACGCGATATGACCTTTACGCTTCTTCCCTGGCTGGTAATGCGGGCACAGCAAAAAGTCGCTATGCCTGGCTGGCGTTACTGGTTTGATTACGTCTCTGAAAATGCCCGGGATCTCTATCCGCACGGCACCTGGCACGGTAATGAAATTCCCTACGTGATGAATACCCTTGAGAACATGCCCGTAATCAGTGAAGACCGCTGCTTCACGGCTGCAGATCGCGCCTTTGCGCAGCAGGTTAGCGACTATTGGTTCCGCTTCGCCCGCGACGTTAACAGTAAGACGACGCAGCTTGACGGAGAACGCTCATGGCCCATCTGGCGCGCTGACAATGACGTGACAATGTCACTTGGTGGCGAGGGTAAAGCGTCATTCAGGCTGCTGCGGGGCTTTATGCGTCGCCGCCTGTCTCTGTTTCGCCTGATGATGTCGCGAATGGTGCGACTGTAGGGCCAGATTCGTCAGTGCCGGATGCACTTGCGGCCACCGCCGGGCCTGATTTTCACTGCAGGCTATGATTTCTTGCCACGCAGCCGTGACCGCATAAAAAAGTATAACAATACCGTTACATTTTCGGCTTTTCTGCCGATATATCCCATACGCCCGGTTTTACGGGTTAACGTTTAAGGGATTTCAGTATGGGTATGCTTAAAAATTTCACTATTCGCGCGGTAATGCTGACGATACTCGGGCTGTTTTGCCTGCTGTGGAGCGGTATCGGTCTGTTCAGCATTCATTCACTTACGTCATTAAGTGACGGCAATGATGTCGACCGCCATATCGTTGAGCAGATGACCGCGTTGAGTAAAGGTAACGATCAGTATTTTCGTATGATCACGCGTTTGTCGCGCGTAATGGAGAAAAAAACGGCCGGTGTGGCGCAAAACGATGAGGCTTTTGCGCCCGTACAACAGGCATTAGACAGCATGTCTCAGCAGTTAACCCTGTTTAAACAGCTTTCTCCTGGCCCGATGGACCCTGCCGTTGCCAATGACGTGATTGATAAATGGCAAAAATTGCTCGACCAGGGCGTTACTGTCCAGCTTCAGCGTGCCCGTCAGGATTCGCTGGATGTCTATCGCCAACAGGCGAATGACGTCACGCCCACCCTGAGCCGTGCCTTCGGTGCCAGCACTGAAAACTTCAATAAAGTGGCCAGCGTAAAACTGGGGCAAACGCGCGTCGAAGTCGATCGTCTGACCGCGATGACGAAAACAATGATTTCAGTCACGGTGGTGATTGGCTTGCTGATTCTGCTGTTTACCGACCGTTATCTGGTCAACATGCTGGTCAAGCCGCTGGAAAAAATTCGCGAGCATTTTTCAGTGATTGCCAAAGGCGACCTGAGCAAACCCGTCGAGGATATGGGCCGTAACTGCGTTGGTAAACTGGTGCCGCTGTTGAGCGCCATGCAGGACAGTCTGCGCGAAGCTGTCAGTGCTATTCGCAGCGGTACGGAAAATATTTCACGCGGTGCCGCCGAGATTTCGATTGGTAATAACGATCTGTCATCCCGCACCGAAGAGCAGGCCGCCGCGCTGGAGCAAACCGCTGCCAGTATGGAACAACTGACGGCGACCGTGAAATTCAATGCGGAAAATGCACGCCAGGCCAGCACGCTGACCGAAGCGGCAACGGTAACGGCGAAACAGGGCGGCAGCCTGGTGGGTGAAGTGGTGACCACCATGAACGGCATCTCTGACAGTTCGAAGAAAATTGCAGAGATCACCAATGTCATCAACAGCATTGCTTTCCAGACCAATATTCTGGCGCTCAACGCCGCAGTGGAAGCGGCCCGCGCTGGCGAACAGGGCCGTGGCTTTGCCGTGGTGGCCAGTGAAGTCAGAAACCTGGCGCAACGCAGCGCCGGTGCAGCGAAAGAGATCGCCAGCCTGATTGCCGATTCGGTTGAGCGCGTGGAAAAGGGCGCCCAGTTGGTCAGCACCACCGGCGGCACCATGAGCGGTATCCTGAAGTCGGTTCAGGATGTTGATGCGATCATGAAGCAAATCGCCGAGGCTTCAGAAGAACAAAGCAAAGGCATTTCGCAGGTCGGCACGGCGGTGACCGAAATGGACAGCGTGACGCAGCAAAACGCCGCGCTGGTCGAAGAAGTGTCTGCCGCTGCCAGTGCGCTGGCCCTGCAAACGGAAGCCTTGCAGGCTTCGGTGGCGCAGTTCCGTTTGTCCAGTGATGCGCCAGCGGCACTCGTGACCAGCCGAAAACCGCCATCAACACCGGCCAGCCCATCGGCACCTCTTCAGCCGAAAACCGCCACCGCGGATAACGGCGACTGGGTAACCTTCTAAGCGAAACCTGTGCACCGCCTTCATCGCGAAGGCGGTGTTTTACAACGGCCTTCCTGATGAACTATTCCGCCGCGAGATAGCACAGCTTCTCTGCCACCTGATAGGACTTCACAAACGAGGTGACGGGCAGAAACTCGAAGCGTGAATGAAAGTTATGCGCCCCCGTAAAGAAGTTCGGTGTTAATAATCCTTTGGCAGAAAGCGCTGCACCATCGGTACCGCCACGCATAGGGATCACTTTGGGCGCAATATCCAGTTCGCGCAGGGCAGCAAAAATCAGATCAACGGCCCGACGATCGTCACCAATAGCGTTACTAATGTTGCTGTAAATATCGCGAACGGTCATCTCTACCTTGCCCGTGGGATAGCGTGCGGCGATAAGCTCGACAACCTGTTGAAGCTGCTGTTTTCGTGCCGCAAAACTTGTCAGATCAAAATCGCGAATCGATGCGTTAAGCGTTGCAACACTGGCGTTGGCCTGCATTTCGTTAAACCAGATATAGCCTTCACGGCCCTCTGTATGTTCCGGCGTCGCCTGTCTGTCGAAGTGGCTGATAAAATCGTGGGCCATCAGCAAGGGGTTAACCAGCACGCCTTTCCCCGACATCGGATGCGCCGGTACGCCGGTAAAGCGGATTTCCGCTGCGGCCGCGTTGAAGTTCTCATACACCACTTCGCCCAGTTCACAGCAGTCAATCGTCCAGGCAAAATCCACGTTAAAGCGGGCTTCAAGATCCAGCGCTTTAGCCCCGCGCAGGCCGATCTCCTCGTCGGGGACGAACGCCACCACCACATCGCCGTGTTTGCCCTGTAAATTCTCCATCAGCGTCATGACGACGCTCACCGCCGCTTTATTATCCGCCCCTAATACGCTGGTGCCGTCGCTGAAAATGATCGGCTGACCGGTGTAGGGCGCGATCTCCGGATGCGCATCCCGACGCAGCCAGATGTCCTGTTGCGGGTTCAGGCAGAGATCCTCTCCTTGCCAGGTCAGGATCTGTGGATGGATGTCAGGGGACAGCCCGACGTCAACCGTATCGATGTGCGTAATAAACCCAATGCGAGGCGCGCCGGGGCAGTTGCCCGGTTTTACCGCGGTCACAGTGGCATGTTCATCAATCACAACCTGATCAAGGCCCAGCTCGCGCAATTCGTCCGCCAGGAGCTTCGCCATCGCGTGCTGGCTCGGGGTACTCGGCAATGTGCTCGACCTGGCATCACTTTGGCTGCTTACCGCCAGGTAACGAAAAAAACGCGTGATCAGTTGCGTCTGAAGTTTGTCGGTCATCACTAATCCTTATTAGTTGACGTACTGCGGGGTTCGCTATGGTGGAGATTCATGCTATCTATCAAACATCTAAATAATTCATTTAGATATTCTGACTAACGGAAGTCAACAGAAAGCGAGGACAATAATGAGAAACAGGCTAACGACCCTGGCACTGCTTACTGCGGGTATTGCTCTGGCGAGCGGCGTCAATGCGAAAACGTTGGTGTACTGCTCAGAAGGCTCCCCGGAGAACTTTAATCCGCAACTTTACACCTCGGGAACCAGCGTGGATGCCAGCGCAGTGCCGGTATTCAACCGCCTGGTAGATTTTAAGCCTGGTACAACGGAACTGATTCCGAGCCTGGCAGAGCGGTGGGACATCAGTCCCGACGGTAAGGTTTATACCTTCCATCTGCGTCATAACGTCAAATTCCAGAGTAATAAGCTGTTTACGCCCAGCCGCGCGTTTAACGCGGATGATGTGATCTTCTCTTTTATGCGCCAGATGGACAGTAAAAATCCCTATCATGCGGTATCGGGTGGCAACTATTCCAACTTTGACAGCCTGGAGTTGGCGACGCTCATCACCCACATCGATCGCGTAGATGACCATACCGTGCGTTTTACGCTGGCTCATCCTGAAGCCCCTTTTCTTGCCGATCTGGCCTGGTATTTTGCCTCCATCCACTCTGCTGAATACGCTGACAAAATGCTGAAGGCGGGCACGCCTGAGAAGGTCGATATGGACCCGATCGGTACCGGGCCTTTCCAGTTGGTTCAGTATCAAAAAGACTCACGCATTCTGTACAAGGCGTTTCCTGACTACTGGCAGGGAAAAGCCAAACTTGATCGGCTGATTTTCAGCATCACGCCTGATGCGGCGGTCCGTTATGCCAAGCTGGAAAAAAATGAGTGTCAGGTGATGCCGTTCCCGAATCCGGCCGATCTCGAAAAAATGCGGCAGAACAAGGACATCACCCTGAAGCAGGCGGCAGGATTGAACACGGGGTTCCTGGCGTTTAATACCACCAAAGCGCCGACAGATAATGTAAAAGTCCGCCAGGCGCTGGCTATGGCGATAAACAAGCCGGCCATCATTGAGGCGATTTTTAAAGGCACAGGTACGGTTGCCAAAAACATCCTTCCGCCGGGTGTATGGAGCGCAGACAAGGATCTTAAGGATTATGACTACGATCCAGAAAAGGCAAAAGCACTGCTGGCAGAGGCTGGCGTAAAGCCGGGTACGGAAATCGCGCTGTGGGCAATGCCGGTTCAGCGCCCTTACAATCCCAACGCGCGCAGGATGGCGGAGATGATTCAGGCTGACTGGGCCAAAGTTGGCATTAAAGCCAATATCGTCAGTTATGAATGGGGCGAATACCTTAAACGCGTGCGCAGCGGCGAACATCAGGCCGCGCTGATGGGCTGGACCACTGCGACGGGCGATCCTGATAACTTCTTCGGGCCGCTCTACAGCTGTACCTCGGCGAAAGGCGGTTCAAACTCTTCAAAATGGTGCTATCAGCCGTTTGAAACGCTGATCACCCAGGCGCGGGCCGAACCGGATCAAAGTAAAAGGACCAGCATGTACCTGCAGGCACAGCAGATGATGCATGATCAAATGCCTGCCGTCATGATTGCGCACTCGACCATTTACGAGCCAGTCCGCAATACGGTCAGCGGCTATGAAGTCGATCCTTTTGGCAAACACATCTTTTATCAGGTCGATATTAAGCAGTAACCCATGCTGAGCAGGCTCACAGGGACGTGCGCCGTTTTGCCTGCAAAATATCAGATATGTTGTACATTTAAGAGGTGTTTGATACGAAGTAAGGAAATGGCAATGGCAAACGGTTGGGCTTCAGAAGGGGCGGTACAGGAACAGATCGACAGTACGGTCAACGACGGTATTGAACGCGTGCGTCAGTCGCTTGGTCAGGGAGAAAGCGCCACAGAGTGTGAACTTTGCGGTGAGCCGATTCCTGCTGCGCGTCGTCAGGCACTGAAAGGCGTGCGCTACTGTATCGCCTGTCAGGAAAAAATCGATAAGCAACAAAAAGACAGCAGTCTGTATAACCGTCGCGGCAGTAAAGACAGCCAGCTACGTTAAGCTCAGGAGCCCGGCATGGCCAGGCCACTGCCAATAAACCAGGCGAGAAAACCGATACCGGCCACGATGATAGCGATGGGGAACAACAGACCAATTCTCATGTTTATCCTGTCAGGGTAGTTAGGGATGAATATTCAGGGACCATGTTATTCCGGGGCTACGCCAGCCGTAGCACGGCGCGATGGTTCTTCAGCAACGTAAACAGCTCAAACTGGGTCGCTTCATTAACTGAACGCTGCAGCTCGCCTTTGGTGTACATCATCGTGTGGATATGGCCCAGTTGACGCCACACGACAACGGCAGAGGCGATGAGTGCGCATGAATCCTCTGCCTGAACACATTCTACTGTGGCATGGTGTGTGTCGTCTAAGTCATTAACAAAAATTTTCAACCCATCCGCGGGTAAAATTGCCCGAAAGTCTTCCAGCATCACCTGGCTGACGTTACGCGATAAATAGAGCGTTAACCATTTTCTCGTCATCATGACACCTGACGTTAATTATTTTCTCTGTTATACGGGGTAAACAGATGTAATGGAAGTGTTGAGATTATTGAGGTGATATTAAGTTCTGCGTAGTAACCGACGGACTTTATAACCCGCGGGTTAAATTCTATTGGCCTAAATCAATGCGCGATACGTTCCTTGATCAATGAGCGATGCATTTTAATTCAGCATTTAATACAACACGTTTAAACCTGTTGATCCTACACCGCTGGGCGTAAGAACCATAAAAAAGCTAAGAATATAAGCTTAAGGATTGCAGGTATTTTCAGGGGGCATTTTATCGTTGACTGGCGGGTAAACAGGGCCGGGGACTTACTTCCGCCAGACCGATGTCCGGTACGTCAGGCTGGACGGTGCATGACTGTTCAGCAACTGAGCGTTTTCGGTGAGGCGGAACGTAGCGCTATTTCGCGGGACGTCAGAATGATTCATCCTGATGAGCGGCTATTTAGCAGGGCCTGGAAGGGCGCCGGGGTTTTACGTCGCGCGGTCTGTGATCTTATTTGAGACGAGTGTTACGGGGAGCAGTAAATAACATCAGGCTCCAGATAAAATCTGAAGCCTGTTATTATCAGCCATTAGAACGTAACTGCGGATAACGTTTGAAAATATAGACACACCATAATAGTGCGGCCAGTCCAATCATCGCCCCCACATTACCCACATCAGACAGACTCATATAAGCGCTGACCTGACTGCCTAACAGCGCACCCGCGCCGATGCCTATATTATAAATACCGGACATTAATGACATCGCCACATCCGTGGCATCAGGGGCCAGAGACAGCACGCGGATTTGCATCCCCAGGCCGATCATCATCATGGCCATTCCCCAAATCACGCACAGGGTAATGATAGCCCCAGGGCGGACAGCCGCGAAGATTAACAGCCCCATGCACAGGGTCACCAGGGCGATAGCGGCAATCAGCAGTGCAGAGGGGAATTTTTTACCCAGCGAGCTGAACAACAGGCTGCCGACAATGCCCGCCGAACCAAACAGCAGCAGCAGTAACGTCGTGAACCCCTCGCTGGCGTTGGCGACGAGCTGCATAAAGGGCTCAATATAGCTGTAAGCGGTGTAGTGCGCGGTCACCACCAACGTCACCAGCAGATACATTCCCACCAGCGCCGGACGGCGGAACAGCAGGGGAACGCTGCTGAGCGATCCCGTGTGCTCGCTGGGCAGTCGGGGCAATATGCGGACAAGCATAATCATCAGCACCAATCCAGACAGTCCGATCACGCCGAATGTGGTACGCCAGCCCAATGCCTGGCCCACAATGCGGCCGATAGGCACGCCCAGCACCATCGCCAGCGCAGTCCCGGTCGCCAGCATGCTCAGCGCCTGGGTCTTTTTACCTGCAGGCGCAACGCGAATGGCCAGCGAAGCCGTAATGGACCAGAACACGGCGTGGGATAGCGCAATGCCAATACGTGACACGATCAGGGAGCTAAAGCTCCATGCAAACGTCGAGAGCACATGGCTGGCAATAAAGACGCTAAACAGCACCGTTAACAGTAACCGGCGCTCAAAATTTCGCGTCAACAGCATCAAAGGCAGTGACAACAAGGCCACCACCCAGGCATAGATCGTCAGCATAATGCCCACTTCCGATGTTTTCATCGAAAAGCCTGCAGCAATATCTGAAAGCAATCCCACCGGCACGAACTCGGTAGTATTAAAAACAAAAGCGGCAATGGCCAGCAGCACCACGCGTAGCCAGGCCGTTTTACGGGAAACAGTTGTTGATGGCATGAGAAGTTAAATCAGTCTGTGCGTCAAAAATGGATGAGAGTGCTCACCCCATGAGAGTGACCTGCGTCACAATTTAGCGGTTATTGTGGAGGAATTAAGCGCCGGGTGGAACCACCAGACGCCGATTAAGATGAAATTTTTTAGCCTGACGCCTGCAGGTGGTGTTTATGGCTGGCGATTACGCTGTCCGGGCATCATGCGCCGCAACGTATTATCTTTCAGGGCATAGTGATGAAACAGCGCCGCTGCCACATGCAAGCCAATCAGCCAGTAGCCTAAGGGTGCGAGCGTCTCGTGCCAGTCGGTCAGTGTGTCCGCCAGATCAAAGTCAGGCTCGCCGGCCATCGGCATCGGCATACCAAATAACCACCACTCACGTCCTTTCAGATAACGCGATGCCAGACCCAGCACCGGAAGGGTAATGAAAAGCGCATAAATCAGTGTGTGCGTCAGGTGGGCCAGGCCGGTTTGCCAGCGCGGCACCGGGGGAATAATTGCAGGACTGCGATGACGGATTTTCAGCAACAACCGCGACAACATCACCACCAGAATGGTCGCCCCGGCGCTGAAGTGCGTCACCATCATGGCAAAGCGCTGCCAGGAGCCGCGTTCGACATAGCCGCGCAGTTCCATCGTGGCATAGGCGACGATAAGCAGCAAAACGGTAAGCCAGTGAAGCGCAATTTGAGATGCGGCAAATTTATCACGCATGGTAAATCCCTGTCAGAAAGTAAGGGCTCTAAGATAACGGAAAAAAGCGAAAAAGCTTAACGAATTGACCACTTCTGGCTGGGTTGACGAAAGGATGATTGGCCGCGTCGGGCAGCAGAGAGGGGGCGATATAAAGGGCAACACGGGAGTGGTTGAGGATGGCGGTCAGGAACCGCCATCGTTACGTCAAACGGGCGCGCGTAATCAGAAATCGACGCCGTGCTTAAGCGCCACACTGTCCTGGGCAGGCTGAGGTTTAGCCGCGGTCACCGGGCAACATTCCTCACAGCCTAAAGAGCCGGGATAATATTTGCGCGCCTGCTGAATGGCGGCGGTCGCCGAATAAAACGTGCCAAGAAACAGCCGACCTTCCAGGTCCGGAAGGTATTTACAGCCATTTGCATGCACAACATGATTATTGTTGTAGCCTGATTGTTTGTTGACGTAATAGTAACGCGCCATTAGGTCTCCCCTTTGCTGTGAATTAAAAGATTGCATTAATCTTTGGGATCAAAACGAGTATAGCGGGGAAACGCGTGAAATCAGCAATCACGCTGATAATACGGACAATTCTTGTACAGGAGGCATTCCGGGCAGCAAACCACCCGGAATATTTATTAAGATTTGCTAGAGTTTGCGCCTGTGCAACTGCCAGGCAACCCACAGTGCCACCAGCAGTAAAGCGGAGATGAACAGCGTAATACCGCCCCAGCCAAACTGATGCCAGAAAAAGCCGCCTGCCGTGCCAGCCACGCTGGAGCCCACGTAATAGCTGAACAAATACAGCGAAGAGGCCTGACCTTTTGCCCGGCGGGCGCGAGGGCCAATCCAGCCGCTGGCAACAGCGTGGGCGGCGAAAAAACCAGCGGTAAACAGCATCATACCGACAAACACCAGCACAAGGGCGTTAAAGGCAGTCAGGAGTAAGCCTGTCAGCATAATCAGGGTAGAACCCAACATCACCGGACCGCGACCAAACTTGTTGGTTAATGCCCCGGCCTTCGGCGAACTCCATGAACCCGTCAGATAGACAACCGACAACAATCCCACCACGGCCTGACTTAAATGCCAGGGCGCGCCCAGCAGGCGATAGCCAATGTAGTTGAACAGCGTCACAAAGGCCCCCATCAATAACAAGCCCTCTGCGAACAGCAGCGGTAATCCCGCATCCCGCCAGTGCAGCCGAAAATTGATCGCCAGATGGCGTGGGCGCAGCGAGGCCGGACGGAAATGACGGGATTCCGGTAAGATTTTCCAGAACATCAGGGCGGCGGCCAGGGCAAAGCAGCCAATTGCCGCGATGGCCACGCGCCATGAAAAAAAGTCGGTTAACACGCCACTGATTAAACGGCCGCTCATACCGCCAATCGAGTTTCCGCTGATATACAGCCCCATTGAAAAGGCGATCACGCTGGGATGAATCTCTTCACTCAGGTAGGTCATCCCCACGGCGGCGACACCGCTCAGCGACAGGCCGATTAACGCCCGCATCAGCAAAATGCCGTGCCAGCTGGTCATGGTGGCCGACAGCAGGGTGCAGATTGACGCCAGCATTAATGCCGTCACCATCACGGACTTACGTCCTATCGCGTCCGACAGCGGGCCAGTAACCAGCAACCCCAGGGCCATCATCGCGGTTGAAATGGACAAAGAAATGCTGCTCGCGGCGGGTGAAACGCCAAACTGTGTGGAGAGCACCGGCAGAATAGGCTGTACGCAATAGAGCAAGGCAAAGGTCGCCAGCCCGGCAGAGAACAAGGCGAGCGTAACGCGCATAAACGGGCGTGTGCCGCGCACGATGCCGTCAGACGCAGGAACGTCAGACTGTTCCGGCACGTTTCTGTCCAGCGGCAGCGCAGGTGAGGAGCGATTCACAATGGGTCCTTATGAGTAAAAACATAGCGTTACTCTAGAAAAGGCAGATTAGGTTGTCTAATATATTAATAATCTCAAATAAGATGTTTAACATATGAATATAGAGCTGCGTCATCTGCGTTATTTCATCGCCGTTGCGGAAGAACTTCATTTTGGCCGCGCAGCCCAACGCTTACACATCTCGCAACCGCCGCTGAGTCAGCAAATTATGCAGCTTGAGGCGGAAACAGGCGCGCAGCTCTTTAACCGCACCAATCGCAGCGTGCAGCTCACGCCCGCCGGACAGCAGTTTTTGCAGGACGCGCGGACCATCCTGCTGCAGGTTGATCAGGCAACGCAACGCGCAGCGCGTTTGCATCGCGGTGAAGAGGGGGAGCTGCGCATTGGTTTTACCTCTTCTGCTGCTTTTATCGGCGTGATGTCGGATGCGCTTTATCGGTTTCGTCAGCGCTGGCCTGAGGTGCATGTTCAGATGCAGGAAATTAATACCCGCCAGCAGCTGGCTCCGCTGCATGAAGGGAAACTGGACCTTGGGGTGATGCGTAACACGCCGCTTCCGGCGGATCTGCATCATCAGCTTTTGCTGCGAGAGCCGCTGTGTGCCGTGGTGCATAAAGCGCATCCGCTGGCCGCAGCAGGGCAGATTTCGCTACAGGCACTGGCCAGCGAACCTTTTGTGTTTTTTGATCCCCAGGTGGGGACAGCGCTTTATAGCGAAATTCTTGATCTCCTGCAGCGCTATCAGATCCGGCCCTATATCACTCAGGAAGTCGGTGAAGCGATGACCATATTAGGACTGGTGGCAACCGGGCTGGGCGTTTCCATCCTGCCGCTGTCATTTAGCCACGCGCGCCTCGCGAATGTGGTATGGCTGCCGCTTAAGGAAGCGGATGCGCTCTCAGAGATGTGGCTGGTGTGGTCGGGTGAAAGAGAGATGAGCGCGCAGATGACGCATATGATGGCTTTGCTGCGTCGCTAAAGGGCAGCTATCCCACAATGTCAGAAAAATTATGTGTGATAAATCACATATCTAAGCAAATCTTTGCCGTAACAAGCCAATCTGCCGCACCATAGCGGATATTTATTTAGAAGCGCGAAAATAACCGGAGCAGGGTGTGAGTTCGGACAGTCAACCTGGCCATATTGACCAAATCAAACAAATTAATGCGGGGGTCGTTTACCGGTTAATCGATCAGCATGGGCCCATTTCGCGTATTGAACTGTCAAAACGGGCCCAACTGGCCCCTGCCAGCATCACAAAAATCGTGCGGGAAATGCTTGATGCCCACCTGGTTCAGGAAACCGAGTTTCAGGAGCCGGGTGCCCGTGGACGTCCGGCGATTGGCCTCATCCTTGATACGGATGCCTGGCACTATCTGGCTATCCGTTTGCATCGTGGCATATTGACGCTCACCTTACGCGATCTGAGCAGCAAGGCGCGGGTTGAGGATCATCTGCCTTTGCCCGATGACCCAACACAGCCGTTGCTGACGACCCTGACCGACCATGTCGATGCGTTTTTTATTCGGCACCAGAAGCAGTTAGAAAGGCTCACCGCGATTGCCATCACCTTGCCGGGCTTGATTAATGCCGCCTCCGGCGTGGTGCACCGTTTACCGGGTTACCGTTGTCATGATATGCCTTTGGGCAGCACCCTGGCGGCACGCACCGGTCTGCCGGTATTTATTCAGCATGATATCTCAGCCTGGACGCTGGCTGAGTCGTTGTTTGGGGCGTCTCGTGGCGCACAGGACGTGATACAGATTGTGATCGATGAAACCGTCGGCGCGGGAGTCATCACGGGCGGTCAACTGCTGCACAAAAGCGGACGGGCGCTGGTCGAAGTGGGCCATACTCAGGTCGATCCTTACGGTCAGCAGTGCTACTGCGGCAATCACGGCTGCCTGGAAACAGTTGCCAGCACCGGCAGCCTGCTGGCGCTGGTCGCCCAACGGCTGCCAGGCCAGCCTGACAGCCTGTTACATCATCAGGCGTTAACGCTTTCCGCTCTCTGCGAGGCGGCGCAGGCCGGCGATCGGCTCGCCCGGGATGCGATCGCGACGGTGGGACATCACGTTGGCAGAATCCTGGGCATGATGGTCAACATCTTTAATCCTCAACAAATTCTTATAGGTTCGCCGCTAAATCAGGCGGCAGATATTTTATTTCCCGCCGTACAGAACACGATTCATCAGCAATCTTTACCTGCTTACAGCGCTGAAATTCAGCTAGCACCGACTGAATTTACTGAGCCTGGCACACTTGGCGCTGCCGCCTTGATCAAGGATTCACTCTACAGTGGTTACCTGTTAGTTAAGTTACTGCAAGGTTAAGCATCACTAACCTTGCGCTAACGCAATCTGCCCGGCCTTTTCCTTCCTTAGAATGTGAATTCGCACGAAAGCCTAATCGTCGATTAGCCCATACCGCTTGTGAAGGAGAAGTCGAGTGAAAACGCTATTTATTACTGGAACCGATACCGAAGTGGGAAAAACCGTGGTCTCACGCGCGCTGCTACAAAGTTTTAGTCAGGCGAACGAGCGGGCAGCGGGTTACAAACCTGTTGCCCGCTGCGGGGTCAGGACAGAAGAGGGCCTGAGAAACAAGGACGGTTTATTTTTGCAAAACGCCTCTTCCCTTGCGCTGCCGTATCATGCCGTCAATCCGGTGATTTTTGAGAAAGAGGAGATTTGCGGCTATCCGCCTGAAAAGGTGGACTATGCGCAAATCACCCAAGGGTTGCAGCACCTCAATCAGCTTGTCGACCGCGTGGTGGTCGAAGGCACCGGTGGCTGGCGCAGCCTGATGAACGATACGCAACCGCTTTCGACCTGGGTGGTCGAGCAGCAACTGCCGGTGATCTTAGTCGTCGGTATTAAGTTAGGCTGCATCAGCCATGCGCTGCTGACGGCCGAGGCGATTCTGGCAGACGGTTTACCGCTTGTGGGTTGGGTCGCAAACCGTATTAATCCCGGACTGGCGCACTATGCCGATATCATTGCCGTCCTGCGTGAACAGATTTCCGCGCCCCTTCTGGGTGAGTTGCCTTATTTACCGCGCGCAGAGCAACGCGACCTGTCGCCATATCTTGATATCTCGCGGCTAAACGCGGATAACCTGCATTTTGCCCGTGCAAAAATAGCCTGATATAAACCGCAATATCTGGGTAGTCCGCTAATCAGAACGCTTTATTTTTTCAGACGTGATGTGTCTGAGAGCACCAACAGACAGTGATATGGGATGAGAAGCAAGGTCAATCATAAAAGGGCCGCAATGCGATTGCGGCCCTGATTCGTTACGGGTTCAGACGACGACGTGTCCGCCCTGAGCTGAGATAGTCAGCAATATAATCCTGAGAAATCTCCCCGCTGTAGCGTCCGTCTTCATCCACAATTGGCATCCATACAGTGTTGTGCTCATAGAGTTTTGACAGCACCACACGCAGGTTTTCCTCGGCTTTGCCGGTGACTTTAAAGGTATGCAGCATCTCTTCGCAGCGACCGCTGGCGTTTCGTGCTTCGCGACGTTTCACAAAACCTAATGGCTTACCGTCGTCGTCCACCACGGTAATGGAACGCATGTCGTTGTCGTCCATGGTGCCAAAGGCCTCCGTTAACGGCGTTGAGCGTTTCACCGTGATCGTTGGCTGCTGGTCGGTGACATCGCCGGCCTGAACTAACAGCAGACGCTTCAGGGTACGGTCCTGACCGACGAACGAGCCAACAAACTCGTTTGCTGGCGTTGCCAGCAACTCATCCGGGCTGGCGCACTGGACAATTTTGCCCTGACCGAAGACCGCGATACGATCGCCAAGCTTTAACGCTTCATCAATATCGTGGCTGACCAGCATCACCGTTTTCTTTAACTGGCGCTGCATATCCAGAAACTCGTTCTGAATCACTTCCCGGTTTATCGGGTCTACTGCGCCGAAAGGCTCATCCATCAGCAGCACCGGTGGGTCCGCCGCCAGCGCGCGGATCACCCCGATACGTTGCTGCTGGCCCCCGGACATTTCGCGGGGATAGCGGTGCAGGAACTTGTGCGGATCAAGCGCCACCATGCTCATCAACTCCGTTGCCCGCTCACGGCACTGCTTCTTATCCCAGCCCAGCATGCGTGGCACGACGGTAATGTTCTCTTCAATCGTCATATTGGGGAACAGGCCGATTTGCTGGATCACGTAACCGATATTGCGGCGCAGGGTGGTGGTGTCCTGCGTACTGGTATCTTCGCCGTTAATTAAAATCCGGCCGCTGGTGGCGGGAATCAACCGGTTAATCATTTTCAGCGTGGTGGTTTTACCACAGCCGGAAGGGCCCAGGAGCACACACATTTCCCCGGCGGGAACTTCCAGACTCACATTGTCCACCGCTTTCATCAGCGTGCCATTTTTCTGGCTGAAGGTTTTCGTCAGATTTTCAAGTTTTATCATTATCGAATTCCCTTAGGAGTCAGCGCCAGCTGCAAACGGTGCAGCAGCCAGTCAAGAACAATAGCCAACAGACAAATCATCAGTGCCCCGGCGATCAGCATACGAATATCACTGCCGCTGATACCATCCAGCAACAGCATGCCCAGGCCGCCCGCGCCAATTACGGCAGCGATAGCCATCACGCCGACGTTCATGACCACAGCAGTACGGATACCACCGAAGATCACCGGGAGCGCCATGGGAATCTCCACCCAACGCAGGCGCTGCCAGAACGTCATGCCAATGCCGCGACCGGCTTCACGCAGGCCATCTGGCAGATTCTCCAGCGCGGTGTGAGTATTACGCACGATGGGCAGTAATGAGTAGAGGAACACCGCTGTGATAGCGGGCAAGGCACCAATTCCTTTACCAATAAGGGAGAACAGCGGAATCATCAGGCCAAACAGGGCAATGGTTGGGATGGTCAGTACAATCGTGGCAACCCCAAGCACCGGCGTTGCCAGCCATTTGAACCGCACGATCAAAATGCCAAGCGGCACGCCAATCACAATGGCGCATCCCACCGCGACCAGCACCAGCCAGGTATGTTGCCAGGTGAGCGTGAGCAGGTTATTCCAGTTATCAATGATGTAATGAAGGGTATCCATGATGCCTCCTTACAGCATGTTTTTGGATTGAAGGAAATCGCGCGCCACCTGTTCAGGTGACTGGTGGTCGATGTCCACCCGCTTGTTCATCTCGGTGATGGCCTCGTCGGTAATCAGCGGGGAAAGCTGATTCAGCGCCGCCTCAAGACCGGGATGGCTCTCCAGGACGTCTTTACGCACCACCGGCGTCACGTTGTAGCTGGGGAAGAAGTGTTTATCGTCTTCCAGCACCTTAAGATCGAACCCTTTCACGCGCCCGTCCGTGGTGTAAATCAGCCCGGCATCAACAAAACCATCGCGTACAGCGTTGTAGACCAGGCCCGGGTCCATCTGGCGAATCTGTGGCCTGTCGAGCGTCAGGTTATAGGCCTTCTGCAGGGGCTTCATCCCATCGGAACGTCCATAAAATTCCAGGTCCAGACCAAGACGCCAGTTATGTTTCGGGTCCGTTTTTCGCACCTGTTCCATTTTTGCAACCAGTTGCGACAGGGTGGAAATGCCTTCTTTTTCAGCCCGGGCGCGCTGCATAGCAAAGGCATAGGTGTTGTTCATCGGGGCCGGTTTGAGCCAGATAAGGCCCAGTTTGGCATCCAGATTTTTAACGGTGTTGTAAGCCTCCTCAGAGGACATCGGTTTGTTGATATGGTTGAAGATAATCAGCGAGGTACCCGTGTATTCCCAGGTCATGTCGATCTGCTTATTGATCATGGCATTACGACTGATGGTGGTCGCGATGTTGCGTTTCGGGACAACGTCAAAGCCTTTCTTTTGCAGCCACATCACCGTCATGGCAGACAGAATGTGTTGCTCGGTAAAGCTTTTAGTCGCGAGCACCAGCGGTGTGGCGGCTTGTACGGTCTGGCTGAGTGCCAGCGTGGTCATCAATGCCAGAGTACAGCTCTTAATCCAGCGCGTTAGCATTACAAACCCCTTATTGTTATGCCGCAGCGTGCGGACTGAGATAGCGCCCTAATGACGCCAGTAGCATATCCAGCACCAGTGCAACCAGCGCGGTTGCAACCGCACCCAGAATAAGCACAGGGAAGTCGTTAAGATAAATGCCGGGGAAAATCAGCTCGCCGAAACTGCTGGCGCCAATCAGGAAGGCCAGCGGGGCGGTGCCTACGTTAATGGCCGTGGCGATGCGCACGCCGGCCAGAATCACCGGTAAGGCGTTAGGGATTTCAACCTGACGCAGGCGTTGCCACTTGGTCATACCGATGCCGTTTGCCGCCTCGAGCAGGGAAGGCGGCACTGCGCTGAGTCCGGAATAGGTGTTACGGACAATCGGCAGTAAGGAGGCCAGAAACAGCGCGATCAGGGCAGGCTTGTCACCGATGCCGATGACCACCATGGCAAGCGCCAGTACGGCCAGCGGTGGCAGCGTATTGCCGACGTTAAAGATTTGCATCACGTATTCCGCCCAGCGACGTGCAAAAGGGCGGCTGAGCAGGATACCGCTGGGAATACCGACCAGCAGCGCGAACAGCATTGACCAAAACACCAAAAACAGGTGCTGCTGTCCAAGGTAAATCAGATCGACTCTGCGGGCGACCAGTGTATCCCAGCCAAGCCCCCAGACCAGTGCGCCCAACACTGCTACAACAGCAAGCAGCGCAAGACCGGCACGTTTGGTCAGTGAAGCGTTATGCATATGGATTCTCCCTGTTAACAGATCTGTTGTTATACATACCCAAAACAGCATGACAAAAGCGGCTAAATTGATTGCAGCTTCCAAAACCATGACTGTCGCTAAAGATCGAAAACCGCTGCCATTTTCTGCGTAATTTCAGCAACTGCAGAAAATACAGCTTTATTCCTATAGCAGCGCCAAGCGAAGCGCGCCAGTTTTTATCGGAAAAATCAGGAAGATAGGAATAGCCCAAAAGCGCCTCAGCCCTTATAGCAACTGGTTTAAGAGCGAAACTACCTAAAAACGCATCTATTAGGTGACGGTGTCACATATTGAGCTGAAGTGATTCCTGTCGCGCTGAATTTGCGCTAGCCTTAGAGGACTCAAAAAGGGAGCATCATGACCAACAGCACCTCCGCACCATCGCGCCGTCACTGGATTCTTCTTGCCTGTATGCTGGCGATGTTTATGGCGGCTATTGAAGTCACCATTGTGGCGACCGCGATGCCCACTATTGTGGCTGACCTGGGCGGCTTTTCGCAGTTCGGCTGGGTTTTCTCGGTCTATCTCCTGACGCAGGCGGTAAGCGTGCCGCTCTATGGACGGCTGGCCGACCTGTGGGGACGAAAAAAGATGCTGTTCCTTGGCATCATCCTCTTTCTTATGGGGTCCGTGCTCTGCGGCTTTGCCCAAAGTATGCTTTGGCTGATTATTTTCCGCGCCTTCCAGGGGCTGGGTGCCGGTGCCATCATGCCGCTGAGTTCCACCATCGTGGCCGACGTCTATTCCCCGCGTGAACGGGCCAGCGTGCAGGGGTGGTTGTCCAGCGTGTGGGGCGTCGCCGCCATTATCGGCCCGTTGTCTGGCGCATGGCTGGTTCAGCACTTTAGCTGGTCAGTGATTTTCTGGGTCAACGTACCGATTGGCATGATCAGTATGCTGATGCTGGCGGCGCTGTTGCCCGCTCACCCGCAGAAAGCTCAGCCGTCTCAGTCCCTGAATCTGACCGGCAGCGGCTGGCTGACGTTATGTATCAGCGCCGTACTGATTGCGCTGTTGCAGGCGGAGCAGTTGGGATACTGGCTGTTGCTGTTTTTGCTCATTGGCCTGGTGGCGGGTTGGCAGTTAACCCGCCATGAGCAGCGCACCCGGTCGCCATTGTTTCCGTTAGTCATCTGGAAGAGCCGGCTTATCATCGCAGGAAACTTAGGCAATCTGGTGATTGGTGCGACCATGATGGGCGTCAGCGCTTTTCTGCCAACCTGGATTCAGGGCGTGACGGGAGGATCGCCGCTTCAGGCGGGGACCGCGCTGGCGATGATGTCGATAGGCTGGCCACTGGCAAGCACCCTGAGTGGCCGGTTGATGCTGGTGACATCCTACCGCTTTACCGCGCTGTTGGGCGCGCTGTTGCTGATTAGCGGCAGCGCCTTGCTGCTGCTGTTACACAGAGAAAGCTCGCTGTTTCAGGCCGGATTTACGGCGTTTGTCATCGGCACCGGCATGGGAATGACCAGCACGACGTTTCTGGTGTCCGTGCAGAATCATGCCGATTATGACGTGCGCGGTATCTGTACCGCGTCGGTCATGTTTAGCCGCATGATCGGTTCGGCGTTGGGTACGGCGGTGATGGGTGCCGTGCTGAATCTGAATCTGCAGTGGCGACTGCCGCAGGCGCAGGACCCGGTTCAGCAAATCATGTCACAGGAAACCCGCGATCGGCTGGCCCCCGATGTTCTGCAACATATGCTGCAGGCCATTGCCGCATCGCTGCATTCGGTATTTATCGTGGCGTTGGTGATTGCGTTACTGACGATGTGGGTAGCATGGAAAATGCCGCGCCAACAGCCACAGCAGGCTGAATAAGGCGGGAGCAGCAGTAACGCGTTGCGTGACAGGCGGTCAGCGGGATAGCGCGGCAAAAGAAAGGGCGACAGTTATCGTCGCCCTGAACGTTATTGTGTCGAGGTATCTTGCGAGCTGCCTGCGCTGTCCGGCACAGATGCACCTTCATCGCGGCCCAGCTTTTTATAGACGATTTTCTGGCTGTCGTTGTCGCAATGGCCGACCACCTGACCGCCCGCCTGATCAACCTGATCGTTGGCGACCACGTCAAGGCTAAAGCCAGATTCGGGCACACCGTTTTGAATGATTTTCTGGCTGATATCCGCTTTTACAGATTCGCAGGATGCCTGAGCCAGCAAGGGGAATGCCAAAAACGTCGCGGTCAGTAATGCAGTCTTGATCTTCATAACCCTTTCCTTTTGTCATGCGTCAGTCATTACTATAGCTGAAATTTACGGCAATACCGGGCGGCCTGTGCGGCGATCTAAACAGCGCAGCGTGTTCGGTTCCCAGTAAGCATTCAGGTTAGCACTTTGTTCGCACTTATCCCGTGTGTCGAAGGCGCGATCGGCCTTATCGAACTCTTTTTCCACCCGATTGTTCACTTTATTACGCAGCATATGCGTATCATTCCACTGCTCTTTACTCTGGCGTGCCGCTTCGTTATTTAGCGCGCTGCTGCCGTTTTCAATAATCAGGTGATCGGTAGCTGCACTCACAGACAGGGCGGTCGCAGAAAGCAGGGCCACCATCAGAACCGGAACCAATTTTTTCATCGTAATATCCTTCGATTAACTCTGCTTTTACCTATGGGTAAAACTATTGCATCAAATGAGGATAGTATACCATTGACGATTACTTGCTCACCAGTTGTGTGCATGTTGTTTACCTGTCAGAGAGATTATCGTGCTGCTCAAAACCACCTTCCTGTTTTTTATAACCGCACTGGCGGAAATTATTGGCTGTTTTCTGCCGTGGCTCTGGTTGAAGAAGGGCGCCTCTGTCTGGTTGTTATTTCCTGCCGCATTAAGCCTGGCGCTGTTTGTCTGGCTGCTCACCTTACATCCTGCCGCCAGCGGACGTGTTTATGCGGCTTACGGCGGCGTTTATGTGCTGACGGCGTTGCTGTGGCTGCGCGTGGTCGACGGGGTCAGGCTGAGCGTATGGGACTGGAGTGGCGCACTCATTGCTCTGAGCGGCATGGTAATTATCGTGGTGGGCTGGGGCAAAGCGTAAACGCCAGCCCGGGCGGCTGGCGCTGCGATCAGGGTTTGTGGACTTTCAGTCCCGCCAGGGTCTGACTGACAGGCATCATTTCCAGAGTGTTAATGTTGACGTGCTTCGGCAGTGTCGCCACCCAGTAAACGGCTTCGGTGACATCTTCGGGCGTCAGGGCTGTCGCGCCTTCGTAAACCCGATCGGCCTTGTCATCGTCGCCTTTAAAGCGCACGTTGGAAAACTCGGTACCGCCGACCAGGCCCGGCTCAATATCGGTCACGCGCAGTGCGGTGCCGTGTAAGTCGGTACGTAAGTTGAGGCTGAACTGGCGCACAAATGCCTTGGTTGCCCCATAGACATTGCCCCCGGCATAAGGCCAGCTGCCGGCAATGGAACCAATATTAATAATGTGGCCGACATTACGCTCTACCATGGCAGGCAAGACGGCGCGCGTCATATAGACCAGCCCTTTGGTATTGGTGTCGATCATATTTTCCCAGTCATTCACATCTGCCCGGTGCGCCGGTTCGATGCCCAGCGCCAGGCCAGCGTTATTCACCAGAACATCAATATGACGCCACGCATCAGGCAACTGCGTGATGGCTTCTTCAATGGATGCCCGGTTACGCACATCTAACTGAACGGTATACAGATTGTCGCCCAATTCCGCTTTTAGCGCCTTCAGCCGTTCTGCACGACGTCCACTGGCGATGACCTTATGACCGGTTTCGATGAACCGGCGGGTAATGCTTTGGCCAAATCCTGCGGTGGCCCCCGTAACAAATATAATCATCTCGCTTTTCGCTTATCCCGTTTAGTGGTGTTTGCATCACCTTAGCATGTCAGTTTTGCGTATGCCTGTTGAATTCTGAGGCAATGATGACCGCGACGTTGCGCTGTTTTAGCGCAGGCTGCACTGAAACCGTGCAGTGCCCGACGCTGCCGGTGAAGCATTCAGGCGGCAGATGGCTTAGCAACCGATTGCCTTAAGTGAGCAATCGGTTGCGTGGTGAATTTGTCAGCGTAAATGTTGCGCAACAAATAAATCCATCTATCTTTATGAAAATAAAGGATTTTAATTAAACTGCTGCTGGCACGACTCTTGCAATGTGATTACATATAGACAGTGTTAAAGGAACAGGACGACGAGATGACGCGTCCGGTAAGAGGAAACCCTATGTTTACAAGCCCGGACACAGCGATTCGCGCCAGCTTTTTTGATTTCGTCGACGTGGCAAAAGATCCTGAGGCTATTTTGGCCCAGGCGCGTTATATCGACGATGGCCTGCTCATTTTACGTGAGGGCCGCGTCGTGGCGCTGCATGACTGGCATGAGGTGAGCGACAGCCTGCGTCCAGACGCCGTCATCGATTTGCGCGGTAAGTTGATCATGCCGGGTTTTGTCGACTGCCATATCCACTATCCCCAAACGGAAATGATCGGTGCCTTTGGTGAACAGCTTCTCGAATGGCTGAATCAGTATACGTTCCCGGTAGAAGGCCAGTACCGCTGCCCGGAACATGCCGCGCAAATGTCGGCGTTTTTTCTTCACCAGTTGCTGGCCAACGGCACCACCAGTGCGTTGATTTTTGGCACGGTTCATCCTCAGTCGGTAGAGGCTTTATTCAGCGCGGCTGAAGCGCTGAATATGCGCATCATTGCCGGAAAAGTGATGATGGATCGCAACGCGCCCGATTACCTCGTCGAAACGCCGGAAGAAAGCTATCAGCAAACCCGTGCGCTGATTGAACGCTGGCACCAGCGGGGCCGCCTGGGCTATGCCCTGACGCCGCGTTTTGCGCCAACGTCTTCGCCCGCCTTGCTGGAAAAAGTGCAAACGCTTCGTACGGCCTATCCTGATGTCTGGCTCCATACGCACCTCAGCGAAAACCCGCAGGAGGTGGCCTGGGTGAGAGCGCTGTTCCCCGATCACAATGGCTATCTCGACGTTTACCACCAATACCAGCTGACCGGTCGTCGCAGCGTGTTTGCACACTGCCTGCATCTGGAAAATCATGAATGGCAGTGCCTGCATGATACCGATTCCGCCATTGCCTTTTGCCCGACCTCAAACCTGTTTCTGGGAAGCGGCTTGTTTAATATCAAACGCAGCTGGCAGCAGGGCATCAACGTCGGCATGGGCACCGATGTGGGGGCGGGAACCACCTTTAATATGTTGCAAACGCTGGGGGAAGCCTACAAGGTCGGCCAGCTGCAACAATACAGGCTGAGTGCGGCAGAAGCCTTTTATCATGCCACGCTGGGCGGTGCTCATGCCCTGGATCTTGACCAGCACATTGGTAATTTTTTACCAGGTAAAGAAGCCGATTTTGTCGTGCTGGATATGGCCGTTTCCCCGTTGCAAAAGCTGCGCATGAGTAACTGCAAGGATATCTGGGAGAAACTGTTTGTGCTGATGACCCTGGGCGATGACAGAAACATTGTTCAGACCTGGGTTAACGGTCAGCCAGTCTGGCAATCCGCCACAAGGGAGAATGCCGCATGATTCAGTTCCTGCTTAACGATTTACCGATCACCGAAGAACAGATCGATCCTAATCTGACGGTGCTGTCTTATCTGCGCACCTACAAGCGCCGCTGTGGAACCAAAGAAGGCTGTGCTTCTGGTGATTGTGGTGCCTGCAGCGTGACGCTGGGCAGTGTGGTAGACGGAAAATTACAGTATCAGACCGTTAACAGCTGCCTGATGCTGGTGAGTGGATTACAGGGCAAACAGCTTATTACGGTTGAAGATTTACGTCAGGGCAAAACTCTGCATCCCGCTCAGCAGGCCATGGTGGACTGCCACGGTTCACAGTGTGGCTTCTGCACACCGGGTTTCGTGATGTCGTTGTTCAGTTTGCAGAAAAACAATCATGGCTGGGATCGTCAGCAGGCAGAGCACGCGCTGGCCGGCAACCTGTGCCGCTGCACCGGCTATCGTTCCATCATGGCAGCCGCCGAGCAGGTGGTGACGCAGCCGCAGCCTGACCGCTTTGATCGGCAGGAAGAGACGGTGGTTGAGCGCCTGACCGCGCTGGACAGCCAGGAAGTCCAGGTGGTACAGGACAAAGGCCGCTACTGCTATATCCCCAAAACCGTTGAACAGCTCGCCACGCTTTACGCGGCGCAGCCCGACGCCGCGTTGCTGGCAGGGGGCACCGATCTCAGCCTGCTGATCACCCAGCGTTACCAGAGCATTCCGTTAATGATTGCGCTAGGACAGGTTGATGCGCTGAAAGTGTGCCATGAGGATGACGCGTATTATCGGCTGGGAGCCGCGGCCTCGCTGGAAAAAATCGCCGATTTTATGGCGACGCGCATACCGGGTTTGACCGAGATGCTGACGCGTTTTGCCTCACTGCAAATTCGTCAGCTCGGCACGCTGGGCGGTAATCTTGCGAATGCGTCCCCGATTGGCGATGCTTCACCTACGCTGCTGGCGTTGAATGCTTCCTTGCTTCTGCAGAAAGGCAACACGCAACGCACCTTGTCACTCGACGACTTTTTTACCGATTACCGCCAAACCGTGCTCGAGGCAGGGGAATTTATTCATAGCATCATCATTCCAAAAGTGACGGTGTCACCTGATTTTGTGGCCTGGAAGGTGTCAAAACGTCTGGATGATGATATTTCGGCCGTGTTTGCCGCCTTTAATATCCATACCGAGAACGGCGTTGTCACCGCGGCGCGCATCGCCTTTGGCGGTATGGCAGCAACGCCAGTGCGCGCGGCGGGCTGTGAGCAGGCCATCGTCGGATTACCCTTAACCGCAGAAACGATGGCAAAGGCCTGCCAGGCGCTGGCAGAAACCTTCCAGCCGCTCAGCGACTTCCGCGCCAGTGCCGATTACCGCCTGCAGGTGGCGGGCAACCTGCTGCGCCGTTATTTCTACCGTCTGAATGGATTATCCATTACCGAGGTAAGCCGCTATGTCTCATAACCGTCCGGCATTGCCCGATTCCGCCTTACCCATTGCCCATGCGCGTGACATCAGCAGCGGCGTGGGACGCAGCAATAAACATGAAAGCGCCGATAAACATGTGTCTGGCGAAGCGATGTATATCGATGATAAAGCGGAGCAGCCCGGCCTGCTGCATCTCTGTCCTCGCCTGAGTGAACATGCACATGCCCGCATCACGCAGGTTGACGTGCAGCCGTGCTATGCCATTCCCGGCGTGGTGCGCGTCCTGACCTGGCAAGAGGTGCCCGGGATAAACGACGTCGGGCCACTGCAGCCCGGCGATCCGCTGCTGGCGCAGGAAAAAGTCGAATACGTTGGACAGATCATTCTTGCCGTCCTGGCCGAAACGCCAGACGCGGCCAGGCAGGGCGCGATGGCGGCCATCATCGAGTATGAGGTTCTGCCCGCATTACTGGACGTGGAACAGGCGCTGCAACAGGGCAGCTTTGTCCAGGAACCCCACATTCACCAGCGCGGTGACGTCGAGGCGGCGCTGGCGCGTGCCCCGCACCGCGTTCAGGGCGCATTTCATATCGGCGGACAAGAGCACTTTTATCTGGAAACCCAGACGGCGATGGTCATCCCCGGTGAAGACGATGCGCTGCAGGTCTTTTGCTCCACGCAAAATCCAACGGAAATTCAAAAGCTGGTGGCAGAGGTCATGGGCATCAGCATGAACAAAGTGACGATTGATATGCGGCGCATGGGCGGGGGATTTGGCGGTAAAGAAACCCAGGCGGCGAGCGTTGCCTGCCTGTGTGCTGTTGCGGCGAACCTGACCGGGCGCGCGGTTAAAATGCGCCTGGCCCGACGCGATGACATGCGTATTACCGGCAAACGGCATCCTTTTTATGTGCGTTACGATGTGGGCGTGGACGATGACGGACGGCTGTGCGGTGTAAAAATCGATCTTGCCGGGAACTGCGGCTACTCGCTCGATCTGAGCGGATCGATAGTGGATCGGGCCATGTTTCATGCGGATAACGCCTATTACCTTGGGGATGCGTTGATCACGGGCTACCGTTGTCGCACTAATACCGCATCCAATACGGCTTTTCGCGGCTTCGGCGGTCCGCAGGGCATGGTCGCCATCGAACAAATCATGGACCACATCGCCCGTGAACGGGGGCTGGACCCGCTCACGCTGCGCAAACGTAACTATTACGGCAAACATGAGCGCAATATCACCCATTACCACCAGCAGGTGAAAGACAATCTGCTGGATGAGATCACGGCGCAGCTGGAAACCAGCAGTGACTATTATGCCCGGCGCGAAGCCATCGCAGCGTTTAACGCGACGCATCCCGTGCTGAAACGCGGGCTGGCGCTGACGCCGGTTAAATTCGGTATTTCCTTTACCTCCAGTTTCCTCAATCAGGCCGGGGCGCTGATTCTGATCTATACCGACGGTACGGTGCAGCTCAACCATGGCGGGACGGAAATGGGACAGGGACTCAACACCAAAGTGGCGCAGATTGTCGCCCAGGTGCTGCAAATTGAGGTCGATCGCATTCAAATCACCGCCACCGATACGGGTAAAGTACCCAACACCTCGCCGACGGCGGCGTCCAGTGGCACAGATCTTAACGGCAAAGCGGCACAGAACGCCGCCGAAATCCTGCGTGAGCGCATGACGAACATGTTGTGCACGCTGCACGCGTGCGCGCCAGATGCGGTGAATTTCAGCAACGGCATCGTTCGGGCAGCGGATCACTATTACACCTTTGCTCAGGTCGCCCAGCTTGCCTGGCTGAACCAGGTGCCGCTTTCGGCTACCGGCTACTATCGCGTGCCCGGCATTCATTACGATCGCCAGGCCGGTCGCGGCGAACCTTTTTACTATTTCGCCTACGGTGCGGCCTGCTGTGAGGTGATTATTGATACGCTGACGGGTGAATACCGGCTGCTACGGGCGGATATTCTGCACGATGTGGGCGCGTCGCTGAATCCGGCTATCGACATCGGACAGGTTGAAGGCGGATTTGTACAGGGGCTGGGCTGGCTGACCTGTGAAGAACTGGTCTGGAATGACCAGGGCCAGTTGATGACTGACGGCCCCGCGAGCTACAAAATTCCTGCGATCAGTGATGTACCGGCCGACATGCGCGTCACCCTGGTGGAAAACCGCAAGAACCCGCAGGACACGGTTTTTCATTCGAAAGCCGTGGGCGAACCGCCTTTTATGCTGGGGATTGCCGCCTGGTGTGCATTGCAGGATGCGGTGGCCAGCGTGGCCGGTTATCGCCTGCATCCCGGGCTGGATGCGCCCGCCACGCCGGAGCGGGTATTCTGGGGCGTACAGCGCATGACCGGAGGTGCGGATGATTTATCATGACTGGATTGCCATTCTGCACGACCTGCGCCAGAAGCGGCAACACTGCGTACTGATCACCGTGCTGAAAGACCGAGGCTCGGTACCGCGTGACGGTGGTGCCAAAATGGTGGTGACGGACAGTGAAACTTTTCTCACCATCGGTGGCGGTCACCTGGAGTTTCAGTGTATCGCTCAGGCACGCGCGCTATTAGAAGGTGGAGAGCGGCGTCCCCATACCGAAGAGTTCAGCCTGGGCGCGCGACTGGGGCAGTGCTGCGGCGGAATGACCACGATTCTGTTTGAACCGCTCATGCAGGCGCAGCCAGAAATCCTGGTGTTTGGTGCCGGTCATGTCGGTCAGGCGCTGGTTAGCCTGCTGGCGACGTTACCCTGTCACGTTAACTGGATTGACAGTCGGGATAACCAGTTTGTGTCGGTGCCGCCCGGCGTCAACGTCCAGCAGCCCGACGATCCCCTGGACTGCGTGGCCGGGGCGGCCCCCGGAAGCTATTATATCGTTATGACCCACCATCATCCGCTGGATCTTGCCTTGTGCGAGGCTATCCTGCGGCGGGGTGATTTTCGCTATGCCGGCGTCATCGGTTCGCAAAGCAAAAGTCAGCGCTTTCGCTACCGGCTGGAAGGCAAAGGGATTGGCGAAGACCGGCTGGCGCGCCTGCGCTGTCCCATGGGCTTACCCGATGTCAAAGGGAAGCTGCCCGCCGAAATCGCCGTCGCGATTGCGGGGGAAATTATCGCGGTATATCAACAACCACGCGGGTAGGTTGTTCTGTCAAAGGCAACCTGCCACTATGAGACTCTGTGTTGTTCTCCAGGAGCGCCTATGAACGCCCGTCAAAATCCTTTTTTTAGCGTCAGCAGTTTGCCTTATCACACGCCACCCTTTGATCAGATTCAGGAAACCGACTTTCTCCCTGCGCTGCAGGCCGGTATTGAAGAAAAGCGCCAGGAAGTGCAGGCCATCGCCACCGATCCTGATGCGCCGACCTTTATTAACACCTGCGAGGCGCTGGAGAAAAGCGGCCAACTGCTGACCCGCGTAAGCCTGGTGTTCAATGCGATGACCTCCGCCCATACCAGCCCCTATCTTCAGCAGATTGACGAGGACATCGCGCCACAGCTCACCGCACTAAACGATGAGATCATGCTGAACCGGCCGCTGTTCTCACGCATCGATCAGGTCTATTTGCAGCGCAACCAACTTGATGCCGAATCGAAACGCCTGGTCGACGTGCTATGGCAGCGCTTTCAGCTGGCGGGGGCGAACCTGCCGGAAGCGCAAAAGCAGCAGTTAAAGGCGCTGAACCAGGAAGCGGCCCGGCTCAGCACGCAGTTTACCAACAAGCTGCTGGCTGCCACCAAGGCGGGTGGGTTGGTGGTGAATGATGTCCAGCAACTCGCGGGGCTGAGCCCGTCCGATCTGGCCGTCGCCCAGGCGGCTGCCCGCGCGCGTGGCCTGGAGAATGCCTGGTGGCTGGTGCTGCAAAATACCACGCAACAGCCTGCGCTTCAGTCTCTGGAAGACCGCGCGACGCGGCAGGCCTTGTTCCATGCCGCCATGACGCGCAGTGAGAAAGGCGATGACAACGACACGCGAGCGCTGGTGTTGCGTCTGGCACAGGTGCGCGCTGAGCAGGCGAAGCTACTGGGATTTGCCAGCTTTGCCGCCTGGCAGTTACAGGATCAGATGGCAAAAACCCCGGATGCTGCCTTCGCCTTTATGCGTAATATCGTTCCCGCCGCCCGAGCCCGTGCGGAGCGGGAAGCCTCGGCCATTCAGCAAACCATCGACAGCCAGCAGGGCAACTTCACGCTCAGCGCGTGGGACTGGAATTTTTATGCAGAACAGGTGCGGCGGGCACAGTACGATCTGGATGAAAGCCAGATCAAACCCTATTTTGAACTCAACACGGTGCTCGAAAATGGCGTGTTTTGGGCTGCGACCCAGCTCTATGGTATTCAGTTTGCCCCGCGTCACGATCTGCCGGTTTACCATCCAGACGTACAGGTATATGAAATTTTTGATGTTGACGGCAGTGGGTTGGCGCTGTTTTATACCGATTTCTTCAAGCGTGACAGTAAAGGCGGCGGCGCATGGATGAGCAACTTTGTTAACCAGTCCACGCTGCTCGACGCCAAACCGGTGATCTACAACGTCTGTAACTACACCAAACCCGCCGACGGTGAGCCCGCACTCCTGAGCTGGGATGAGGTTATTACCCTGTTCCATGAGTTCGGTCATACGTTGCATGGCCTGTTTGCCAGTCAGCGTTATCCCAGCCTGTCAGGAACGGAAACGCCGCGTGATTTCGTCGAGTTCCCCTCGCAGATTAACGAGCACTGGGCAAGTGAGCCGCAGGTGTTTCGCCATTTCGCCCGGCATTACCAGACCGGCGAACCCATGCCGGCGGCGCTGCATGAAAAAATCATCAGGGCTGGCAAATTCAACAAAGGTTATGAGATGACCGAGCTGCTGGCTGCCGCACTACTGGACCTTCACTGGCACAGCCTTGACGGTCGAACGCCGGTGCAGTCCGTTGACGGATTCGAGCAGCAGGCGTTACGCAGCGACGATATTGATTTGGCTGCCGTTCCCCCACGCTATCGCTCCAGCTATTTTCAGCATATCTGGGGCGGCGGCTATTCTGCGGGGTATTATGCCTATATCTGGACCCAGATGCTGGCCGACGACGGCTACCAGTGGTTTGTCGAACAGGGCGGCTTGACGCGGGAAAATGGCGATATCTTTCGACAAAAGATTTTGTCACGTGGCAACAGCAGCGATCTTAAAGCGTTGTATGAAGCCTGGCGCGGCGGTGAGCCGCAGCTCGAACCTATGTTGAAAAACCGCGGCTTAGCGGAATAAGCGAGAAGTGAAAGGGCGGTTATGCCGCCCTGTTTTATTAACCCAGCGGGCCGCCTTCAATGGTTTCGCACAACCCAGCCAGTACCCGTTCGCCGGTTTCCGTCTTCAGCGACTGATACCACGCCGAGGTCATCTGGGGATCTTTAGCATGGGTGATGTCACAGCGTTTACGCGCTTTCAACACCAAATCCTTAACGCGCTCGACGCGGCGCATCTGGTAACGCAGTAGCGCATCCTCGATGCCAAGCGAATGCGCAGACAGCGCGGACGCCAGCACAATGGCATCTTCCATGGCCGCACAACCGCCCTGGCCGATATCGGGCGTGGTGCTGTGTGCCGCGTCGCCAAGCAATACCACCCGGCCTTTAACAAAACGCTGAAAAGGTTCAATGTCGTGAATTTCGACCCGGTTGGTGGTGTCCACGTCAATTGCCGAAATAAGCTTTTGCACGGGTTCAGACCAGTCGCTGAAATAGTGGCGCAAATCGTCCCGCATCGTTGAACGATCCTGCTCCAGACCGGCGGGCAGCGGGACATCGAAGAAGAAGTAAAAACGATTACCGCTTACCGGCATCAGTGAAACGCGCTTGCCATCACCCACAAAGGTTGTCCATTGGTCAGCGGGCGCGATGGACTCATCAATCCTGACCAGACCGTTCCAGTTCACATAGCCCGCGTAGCGGCGTGGCAATTTTTCATCCAGTACATAATCGCGGATCACCGAATGCGTTCCGTCTGCCGCGACCAGAAAGTCGCCTTGCGCCTGGCTGTTATCGTCAAAGGTGGCGATAACGCCGCTGGCGTACTGCTCCACCTGGACGATACGTTTGCCAAAATTCACCCGACTGCGGCCATAGGCATCAAGCAGCATCGCCTGAAGCTCCGCACGGGCGATGGGGTAGGGAAATTCGCCCACCTGTTGCACCAGCGGTGACAGGCTAAAGCGGGTCAGCGTGTCACCCGAAAACGCGTCTTGATAGGCCATAAACGCCATGTTACCGCCCAGAGCGCGGACTTTTTCTTTCAGTCCCAGTGCATTAAGGCACTTCACGCCGTTTGGCCAGACAGAAATCGCCGCGCCAACAGGCCGTATCGTTTTGACCGCCTCATAAACTTCAGTTTCGAAACCGGCCTGTTCCAGAGCCAGTGCGGCGGTCATCCCACCCATTCCGCCACCAATGACGATCGCTTTCATATGTTATCTCCTGTGTACATATCAGTAATTTGCAACTTTTGTACCAGAAGCGAAAAGGGCCGGATGCCTCAATCTGTCGGGATAACACAACAGACAACCTCAGTCGATGCACGGTAGCTGTGCAACGATCTGCACCTGGTCGGTGCAGAGAAATCTGTAAACCACAGTAACCCTGCTTTTTTAAGATGTTACCTATAATCCGTTTCATATTTAGCGTGATATAGATCACGTTCGCCCTCACAATGACTTCGGAATCCTCCATGAAAATCGGAATAAGTAACAATCACTATCCGGAGCAGCGCAATATTTTGGTCAATCCGGAAAACGACTATATCAACCTGAAAAAACGTAACGTTTTCTATTTCCTCAATCCGCTGCGTACCCGTTTATTGAAAAAAAATAAAAGCTTTGTCTTTTTACCTGTGCCATTTGCAATGGGGCAGAAGCCCGATATTTTGCATCTGTTTAATGAAGTGGCGATCACCCAGATGAACTGGGTGGCGACATTTGAAACGGAACTGCCGCGCGTGCTGCCGGTGGCGGGGGTTGCCAAACAGGACAACCCAGAATTAAAGCGCCTGATTCCGTATTTACTGAAAGACAACTGTTTCGGCCTGATTGCCATTTCAGAGGCCACGCTTCATATTCAGATGAAGCTGTTTAAACCCGATGTCGCCGCAAAAATTCGTGCCAAAACCCTGGTGATGCATCCGCCGCAAACGTTGTTTACCCCAGAAAAAACTGCACGCCAGAGTGACAACATCCGTCTGGTGTTTGTCGGCAACGAGTTTTATCGTAAAGGCGGCGCAGAAATTGTGCTGGCGCTGAGCGAACTGGTTGAAGCCGGCCAGATTGATGCGTCGCAGCTAGACGTTCAGCTTATTGGTGACCTGAATAAGCGGCATAATGTGGCACACCGTCAGTTCCAGGACGATGACGCCTTTTATCGCACGATTCAGGATCGCATTTCCCGCCTCAGCTTTATTACCCATCACTCTCAGATGGCGAATCCGGAACTGTTGAAACTGTTCCAGCGCAGCGATCTTGGCTTATTACCCACCTGGCAGGAAACCTACGGCTTTTCGGTACTGGAAATGCAGGCGAGCGGGTGCCCGGTATTAACCAGTAATGTGCGCGCGCTGCCGGAAATTAATCCTGCCAGTGCAGGCTGGACGATTGGCGGTACGCTGAATGACGATCGCGAATATCAGGTGAACAGCGAAGCCGATAAACACCGTCTGCGCCGGGCGTTAATTGACGGCCTGAAATCAACACTGCTGGATATCCTGGCGCATCCACAGGTATTAACGGAAAAGGCTGAAGGATCGATTTTACGCATTAAACAGCAGCACGATCCGCGCCAGTATTGCGCGCGCCTTAACGAAATTTATCGTCGTGGCGTCGTCGATGTTGTTGAACATCCACCCGCGATCTCAATTTAGTAAGATTTATCAGACGTTACGCGCCAGAGTCACCATACTTAACTGACGCGTTTCTCTGGAGATCGGTTATGAAATATCTGCTTGCTTTGCTGCTGTCCGGCCTGATGGTCAGCAGCGCATTGTCACAACCCGCACCTACGTTCCCCCCACGCGCGCCGTTACCTCAGTTGACGCCCGTCGCGGCAAAATGTGATCTCTCCAGCTGTCAGACGCGTTGTTATGTTGAGCAATCGCATTGTAATACGCGTAATTCCGGTGCCTGCAGTACCCAGGCACAGCTTTGCGTGCAATCATGCGCGGCTCAATGTAAATAACCTGCCACCTGAATGAGTGCTGATGAAACGATACCTTACTGCATTACTTGTCGCCCTTAGCGCCAGCAGCGGCGCTGCAGATTTATCCTCGCAGGACATTGCCTCGCGGGTGAAGAACATCATTACGCCGCTGATGGAGCAGGAGGGGATACCTGGCATGTCGGTCGCAGTGCTGTATAAAGGCCGCCCGCAGTACCTGAACTTTGGTGTAGCCGATACCGCATCCGATCGACGCGTAACCGAAAACACGTTGTTTGAACTGGGTTCTGTGAGCAAAACGTTTACCGGCGTACTGGCGGGCGTGATGATGCGTAACAGCCAACTTCATCTCAACGACCCGGTACAAAAGTACTGGCCCGCCCTGAAAGGCCCCCAGTGGCAGGCGATTAAAATGGTGCACCTTGCCACCTACAGTGCTGGCGGCATGCCATTACAGCTTCCCGCCAGCGTGACCGACCAGGATACGTTGCTGACTTACCTGCAACAGTGGCAGCCTGACGCCGCGCCCGGCACGCAGCGCCGCTATTCCAATGTCAGCCTGGGGTTGCTGGGATATTTGATGATAAAAGGCGAGTTTGAAGAGGCGATGCAGAAGAACGTCTTTACGCCATTGCGGCTGACGCGCACCTTTTACAGGGTTCCGGCTTCCATGATGTTTGACTATGCGTGGGGGTATAAAGACGGACAGCCGGTGCGCGTCTCGCCCGGTATGCTGTCAGCAGAAACCTATGGCGTGAAGTCTACCGCGCGCGACATGATGACCTTTATGCAGGCCAATGCGAATCCGAACGGATTATCGTCCGGTAATACCGTTTTGCGAAATGGCATGATCACGGCACAGTCGCGCTACTTAACGGCAGGCAAGCTGTCTCAGGGGCTGGGTTGGGAAATCTATCCCTGGCCGATGGCTACCCAAACGATCGTTGACGCCAGCGACAACAACATGGCGCGACAGGCACAACCGGCAACGCTGTTAAACCCGCCCAAACCGGCGGATCGTGCCAGCTGGATTCATAAGACCGGCTCCACAAACGGATTCGGTGCCTACATTGTCTTTATCCCACAGTTGAACAGCGGCGTTGTGATGCTGGCGAATAAAAACTACCCCAACCCGGCGCGGATAAAAGCGGCTGCCGCCATCCTGGAGGCCATTCAGTAACGCAGAGACTAAAAAAATGGCCGCTGTGCGCGGCCATTAGGGGATCAATGCGGATTAGAGCGTACCGGTACCGCCGTCAGAGCACCATACCTGTCCAGATGCAAAGCTGCATTCATCTGAAGCCAGGGTAACGTAGAGCGGGGCGATCTCAACCGGCTGGCCTGGACGGCCTAGCGGTGCATCGGCACCAAACTGCTCCACTTTCTCCTGTGGCTGACCGCCGCTCGGCTGCAGAGGCGTCCAGTAAGGGCCAGGGGCAACCGCGTTAACGCGAATCCCTTCCGGGCCGAGCTGTTTGGCCAGCGCCTTAGTGAAGGCCACGTTACAGGCTTTAGTCTGGGCATAATCCAGCAGGATATCGCTGGGCTTAAAGGCCTGAACAGAAGAGGTATTAATAATAGACGCACCGCGCGGCAGATAAGCCAGTGCCGCTTTCGTTACCCAGAATGGCGCATAGACATTGGTTTTAAACGTGGCATCAAAGTCTTCTGTGCTCAGCGTCCGAATGGATTCGTTAAACTGCTGACGTCCGGCGTTGTTAACCAGAATATCCAGCCCGCCCAGTTTCTCAGCCGCTTCTTTAACCAGCTTCTGACAAAAAGCTTCGGAACGCAGATCGCCGGGAATCGCCACCGCTTTACGGCCTTCGGCCTCGATCAGTTTAACCACCTCCACCGCATCTGACTCTTCTTCCGGCAGATAGTTAATGGCTACGTCCGCCCCTTCACGTGCATAGGCAATGGCGACGGCGCGACCAATACCTGAATCGCCGCCGGTAATCAGCGCTTTACGTCCGGCAAGACGACCGTGGCCACGATAGCTTTTTTCACCATGATCGGGAGCAGGGTCCATTTCACTGGCCAGTCCGGGTGCCTGTTGCGGCTGCTGCCTGAATGGCGGCTTCGGAAAGCGATCTGGGTCGAGAATTGCGTTATTTGACGTCGTCATAGTGAGCTCCTTGAACTGTTGTCAGGAACTTAAGCCTGGCACAGATGTGATGTTTGTCACATTCAACTGCTTATTTAATGCACGAAGCCAGTTAAAAAGGACTTTATCAGACAAATTCCCCGACATAATGTCCGCTAAGCGCAGCGGTAATAGCAGAATATATCGATTATGTGTTTTGGCGGCAGGCGCAGGCACGAAACGGAAGAGAACAGCAGCGACGAATAATCGCGGGTTGCTTACGCTAAGCTATTGAGAACAGGGCAGTTATGACGAGTATGAATAAGCGATTGTATTAAAGGAGATTAAGGAGGAGAATAAAGCAATGCGCAGTGATGTTAAATGTTTGTGCAAATGTTTCTAAGATGTTACTATGAGTGTCCCGGCCAGCACCACTTTATAGTTTGTGACGTCTGGCCGGAAAGTTTTTCCCTGGTGTTGGCTGTTTTAGCGACCTGGCCTTGCAGGTCAGGTTTTTTTTTACCGCTAAACAACTTGAAGCCATTGTAACCTCTGGATGAATCATTGTAAGTTATTCTTAAGTATTATCTTACCTGTACTAAAGTGCAGGTTATGTCATCATTAAGTAAAAGAAGCAGCATGGAGCCTGAATGTTTTCTTTTTTTCTTGAAAATCAAACAATAATGGATACGCTTCAGACTTACATACAGAGAAAGTTATCTCCGCTTGGCAGTCCTGAGTACGCTTACACGGTTGTGAGCAAAAAAAATCCTTCAAATGTTCTGATTATTTCCAGTTATCCTGACGAATGGGTCAGGTTATACCGTGCCAACAATTTTCAGTTAACCGATCCGGTCATCCTCACCGCCTTCAAACGGACCTCGCCGTTTGCCTGGGATGAAAACATTACCCTGATGTCCGATCTGCGGTTTACCAAAATTTTCTCATTATCAAAGCAGTACAACATCGTTAATGGCTTTACCTACGTGCTCCATGACCATATGAACAACCTCGCGTTGCTCTCCGTCATTATTAAGGGCAACGATCAGGCAGCCCTGGAGCAGCGCCTTGCGTCTGAGCAGGGCACCATGCAGATGCTGTTGATTGATTTTAATGAGCAGATGTATCGACTGGCCGGGACAGAAGCCGAAAGGGCACCGACGGTGAATCAGAACGCCGACAAAACGATTTTTTCGTCGCGTGAAAATGAAGTGTTGTACTGGGCGAGCATGGGTAAAACCTATTCTGAAATTGCCGCCATTACCGGTATTTCCGTCAGCACCGTGAAGTTCCACATCAAAAACGTCGTGGTTAAATTGGGCGTCAGTAACGCCCGACAGGCTATAAGACTGGGTGTGGAGTTAGACCTTATCAGACCGGCAGCGTCAGCGGCCAGGTAGTTACCGCGACGGGCGCACAGCCCGTACGTGAGACAATATCGCCACCCAGTTGTTGTTTATCCTCTTCTCCGGCTGGCAGAGTCAGCAGATAAATTCGTTCCTTTTCAGTCAGAAAAGCCTCTTTGACGACGCTGATTTGCCATCCGGACCGTTTCAAAATTTTCAGCATTGCCCGGCTGACTATCGTATAGATATGGTTGTACGCGTTATCCTGCGCCCAGTTCACCATCGCTAAAAACAATACCTGACTAATAGGATAGTGTTCACCCAGCAGTTCGCGTGCGCGTGCTTTATCGACGAAAAAGCGGCTTGACTCCGTGCCACAGGCGGGCAGGGGGACGTCGTTAAAACAGTGCTGGAAGGTGTGAGTGATCATATTGGGCCGATCCAGACGGGTAAAGCGCACGCTGCACACTAATTGCCCTTCACAGATCCCCAGAATATAGCGCGTCCCTGGCCCATCAAACTCATCCGACTCCATGCCCTGGCTGCATACCACTTCCCATCCCAGGCGGTCGCTAAAAGTTTTTTTTCTGAGCTTATAAAGTTCTTCTGAACGTGTGGTTTGCAGCTCTTCGTAACTGACGTCAAACAGTTCAAGCATTCCATTTCCTCTAAAAAGTTACTGCGGCCCTCACGGCTATCCTGTACTGATTTTACTAACTTTTCGCGCTGACGTTCAGCTAAATAACACTTTATTCGACTGAAATAGGGATTCTCTGTCTGTCAGTGGGCAGGATAACGCATCTCAAGCGGTAAAATTCTCCCTGAGGGGATATTATTTGCCATAACGCAACAGAAAACAATACAAATAGTCACCGCCCTGTACTATTTCAATAGTGCATATTCCCGTGTCATACCAATTTTATATGGGACGCCTGCCGGTTTTTAACAAAGTAACCCCGCCGAATGTCATAAATATGTCGCTCAACATTAATTGATTTGTTGGTTATCTATATGGCCTGCATCACAAAGCGGTAAAAAAACCAAATATCATAAATTGGCTGTTAATTTCTGGAATTGTTGGCACAGGGCCGTATTACTAATACTTGAGCCGGACCTGCCTGTCCATACAGGCCGTGGATAGCTGACTGATCAAGGTGTTTACCTAATTATAAGGCTCATAACAATGACTATATCCTCTGTGCTTAAAACAAAAGATAAAATTGGTTACGGCATCGGTGATGCCGCCAGTTCCATGGTATGGCAAACCGCTACCTTGTTTCTGGCCTACTTCTATACGGATGTATTTGGTTTACCCGCCGCGATTATGGGGACGATGTTTTTGATGGTTCGTCTGGCGGATGCCTTTGTCGATCCCTGTATCGGGGCGTTAGTTGACCGCACCCGAACCCGACATGGACGTTTTCGCCCCTGGCTAATGTGGTTCGCGATTCCGTTTGGCGTGAGTTGCCTGATAACCTTCTATGTACCTGATGTGGGTCCGACCGCGAAAATCGTCTATGCCTGTGTCACCTATACCATCCTCAGCTTCATATACTCTGCAGTAAATGTCCCTTATTGCGCCATGCCCGGTGCGCTGACGCTCGATCCACGGGAACGCCATTCTCTGCAATCCTGGCGTTTTGCCTGTGCCTTTATCGGCGGACTGGTGGTCACGGTCATCGGGCTGCCGCTGGTGGATCTGTTAGGTCAGGGCGACAAGGCGAAAGGGTACCTTTTTGCCATGGGGTTCATGGGTTTTTTAGGGGTGATTTTAATCTACTGTTGCTTCTTTATGACCCGGGAACGTTATTTACCGCGCGGTGATAGTGCAAGTTCGATGTGGTCCGACCTGAAGCTGTTAAGTAAAAACAGCCAGTGGCTCATCATTGTTATTTTCAACATCCTGTTGCTGACTGCGGTAGTGACGCGTGGCTCGTCCACAATATATTACATGAACTATGTTTTATTGCGGCCTGACCTGGTATTCACCTTTATTATTACCGGCATGATAGCGGCATTGTGCGGTGCATTTTTTTCAGAGCGGTTATTGGGGAAATTTGATCGCGTGCGTGCTTATCAGATTTGCCTGGTCAGTTTTGTTTTTTTCGTCACGACCATTTATTTTATTCCGCCTTCACAGGTTTGGCTGATCATCGGCATAAATATCGTTTTTGGCTTTGTTCAAAATCTGACCACGCCCATTCAGTGGAATATGTTCTCCGATGTCGTGGATTTCGAAGAACACCGCAGCGGGAGAAGGCTGGACGGCCTGGTCTTCTCCACCGCCTTGTTTGCCATCAAATTTGGCCTCGCCATGGGCGGTGCCGTCGTGGGCTGGATTCTGGGGCTGGTGCACTACCAGCCTGGCGTGGCGGCTCAAACGCCTCACGTGATTACCACTATCAATCTGATGCACAACCTTATTCCCGGCGTTTTATTTATTGCCATGCTGCTGCTGCTTTGCCTCTACAAGCTTAACAGCACGCGCGTCAATGCGATTGCCCTTGAGCTGGCCGCAAAGCGTGCCGCTGAAGAGAAAATGGACGCCCAAAACGCTATCTGAAATCAGTACGAAGGAGTGAAGAAACATGACCGTAATCTACAAGGACCCTCAGCGTTCTGTTAGTGAACGTGTTGCCGACCTGTTGCCACGCATGACGGCAGAGGAAAAGTTTGCGCAGATGCATGCTTACTGGCTTATCCTGGATGAAAAGGGCAACCATCAGGAACGGACAGATTTAAGCGACACCTTTACCGGTGTGAGTGCCCAGAATGCCCTTAAAGAGAGATTAACCCGCGGCATCGGCCAGATTACCCGCCCGTTGGGAACACATATTGTTGACGCCGCAACCGGCGTACGGGCGGCGAATCGCCTGCAACGTGATGTGATGGAAGGATCGCGCCTGGGGATTCCAGCGCTGTTTCACGAAGAGTGCCTGGTCGGCCTGCTGTGCAAAGGGGCAACGCTTTTTCCCTCATCGCTGAATTACGGATCAACCTGGGCGCCTGAACTGATCAGGCGGGCGGCTCAGCACATTGGCGACGAAGCCCGCTCAATTGGCTGCAAACAGGGACTGGCCCCCGTGCTGGATGTTTCCCGCGATGTCCGCTGGGGCCGGACAGAAGAAACCTTTGGCGAAGATCCCTGGCTGGTGGGGGTGATGGCAACCGCCTATGTCGAAGGCCTGCAAGGCGATAAGCGCGATCTGCTGGCCACGCTTAAGCATTACGTCGGTCACTCATTCAGCGAAGGCGCACGAAATCACGCGCCCGTTCATCTCGGCTTCAGCGAATTAAACGATATCTTTCTGCTGCCGTTTGAAATGGCGGTAAAGCTGGCGAACGCAGGATCGGTGATGCCGGCCTACCATGACATTGATAATCAACCCGGCCACAGCGATCGCTTTTTGCTGACCGAGGTGTTGCGTGAACAGTGGGGATTTGACGGCATCATCGTGGCTGATTATGGCGGTGTCAGTCTGCTTCACCAGCATCATGGCGTGGCGCAGGATGCGGCAACGTCGGCTGCGCTGGCGTTTAATGCCGGGCTGGACGTGGAGTTGCCGAAGGATGACTGCGCTCGCCATCTGGCCGACGCCGTGTCGCGTAATCTGCTGTCGATGGATAAGGTTGACGAGATCGTGGCACGCATCCTGACCGAGAAGTTCCGCCTGGGCTTATTTGAGCATCCTTATATCAATGAAGCGGCGATTTCTCTTCAGGACGATGCCACCCGTCAGGTTGCACGTGATGTGGCAACCCAGTCGATCACCTTACTGGAAAATAACGGTATTCTGCCGCTGAAAACCGGCGGGCGCGTTGCGGTAGTGGGGCCCTGTGCGGACGATCCGCTTGCGCTACTGAGCGGTTACAGCTTTCCCGTTCACCTGATTATCAGCGATATGCTGGAGGAAACGTCGCAGGTCACCACGCCGCTCGCCGCGCTGCAACATTACCTGGGGCAGGAAAACGTCGGCTATGCCAAAGGCTGTCATATTATTGAGAAACGCACTGCAGGTGCCCCTGTGTTCCCCGGCGACAGTGCGGCGAAACCCATGCAGCAATCGCCTGTGTCACAGGATACGCACCTGATTGCCGATGCCGTTCGCGTGGCGCAAGACAGCGATGTTGTGATTGCCTGCGTGGGCGATCTGGCGGGCCTGTTCCAGAGCGGCACTGTGGGTGAGGGTTCTGACACCGACAGCCTGAATTTGCCCGGCGTACAACAAGCATTGCTTGAGGCCCTTGCCGCAACCGGAAAACCCTTGATCGTCGTGATGACCGGGGGACGGCCTTATAGCCTGCAAGGTCTGGAAGACAAGGTTGCCGCCTTTATGCTGGCCTGGGCACCGGGGCAGGAGGGCGGCTGGGCGATAGCGGATATTCTGACCGGCCGCGCGGAACCCCAGGGCCGCCTGGTGGTGAGCGTACCGAAAAACGTCGGTGCGATGCCGTTTTATTACAATCACAAACTGAAAAGCGGCGGTACGCCGATCGCCTTCCATTTTGGCGCGCGCTATCCGTTTGGGTTTGGCCGCGGCTGGACGACCTTTGACTGGGGCCAGCCGCAGCCAGAACAGGACAACGTGGCGATTGATGGGGAGATTCGACTCCGGGTCACGCTCACCAACACCGGCGAACGACAGGGCAGTGAAGTGGTGCAGCTTTATATCCGGGACAAGGTGGCCAGCATGGTGCGACCGCTTCAGGAGCTTAAAGCTTTCCAGCGCGTCACGCTGCAGCCGGGTAAAACCGCCGAACTGTGCTTTAGGCTTCCGGTGGATATGCTCAACTTTACGCGTCGCGATGGTCAGCGCATCGTAGAACCCGGCGAATTTGAGCTGCAGGTCGGTTCTTCCTGTCGCGATATCCACGGCGTCAGTACAGTAACGGTGACGGGTGAAACACGCGTTCTGCCTTGCCACTGGCGCATGTTAAGCGACTGCACAATAAAGATTTCCTGACCTTTAACCCTGCCTATCATGGAATGGGCAGGGCATCATCCTTGTGCTTTTCATGGCTAATATAGTCCGTTCACCTTGTTTAACGCGCGCGTCAGATAATGAGGCGGTATGTCAACATTGGGGAAATCCGTCAGTGACATCTGCAATACATAAGCAGAAGGGCAACGCCTGAAAACTGAAGCTATCTGGCAGGGCACCACGGCCATCCGCCGCGATAGCTGTTCTGCTGCCTGAACCCAGCGTTGATCCAGGCCTGAACCGCAGGGATTTGCTGCCCAGCGAAACGCAATACACCGCCCGTTTCCTTTTTGGCTGCCAGTCAGCCCGACCCGTAATTTCCCCTGTTTATCGCGGCAACATCCCGCCAGCTGGCGATATGTCGCGGTATCGATAAACGGATTATGGTCAGCGCGCCGCCCGGCGAGCAAATCCTGCCTGTCCTGCTCTGTACTGTAATACGTTACCCTCAGAGAGAAACGCGTGCGGAGAAAGCGGGGCGATGTTTTCTCTCAAATATCCGCTATAGGGGATATTTTTGCTTTTCAGGTTATATTGCAGTTAGTCTGATAATATCCTCTGGCGGGGATAAAACTCACTTATTACGGAGCGTGCCACATGATCTACAGCCCCAGGCAGTTGGCGAACCAGGTAAAGCTATTGCGTCAACAAGATGGCTTGACGCAGGCTGAACTGGCGAAGACCGTGGGCCTTAAACAGGCAACCTTGTCCCACTTCGAAAACAACCCGGAGACGACGTCGCTGGCTACCCTGTTCAAAATCTTGCAGGCGCTCAATCTCGCCGTCGTGCTTCAGGGGAATCCACCCGCGTCAGCCTCATCTGAGGATGCCTGGTAATGGCGAAGCTGATTGCCTGGATGAACGGGGCGCGAACGGGCACGCTGACGCTGCATCACAGCGGCGCACTCCGTTTCCAGTATGACGAGGAGTGGCTCAGGCACCCGCTTGCCAGGCCGCTGTCGCTTTCATTGCCCTTGCAGCATGCCGCGATACATTCTGCGAAGGTGGCTTACTTTTTTGAAAACCTTCTCTCACCCAGCACGTTGATTAAAAGCGATATTTACGCTGAGCGCCCGATAAAATCCTGCGATGTCTTTGCACTGTTGCAAAAAGTGGGACACCAACTGCCCGGCGCGATCACGCTGCTGCCGGTGAAGCAGCAACCCCTTGCGCCGGATAACGCGGCCTACCGCGTGGTCAGCGCTGCAGACGAGGCACAGCAGTCTTATATCGACAATGCCTATCTGTGTATGGCCCTTGCCCGCGAGCTAAGGCTCCCGGTAGCGGATGCCAGGCTGTTTCATGAGGATGGCCGCCGGAAATTACGCATCGAAAGCTATGATCGCCGCTGGAGCCGCGACGGAAAACATCTTTATTATCTTCCTGAAGAGGAGGTGTGCCAGGCGCTGGGATTACCGGCGTCAAGCCGTTATGAACAGCAGGGTGGACCGGGGCTTCAGGATGTGATGGCCTTGCTGATGGGGTCGAGCAGCGCCATGAAAGACCGTGAGGAGTTGATGCGCTATCTGGTTTTTCAGTGGCTGATTGGGGCTACCGGCGGGCACGCCAAACAGATCCGGATACTCATCGCCCGTGGCGGCAGTTTCCGACTGGCCCCCTTTAGCCCGATCCTGTCTGCCTGTCCCGGGCTTTCACTGCGCAGGACAGACAGGCAAGATTTTCAGCTGGCGATGGGCGTGCCCGGCCCTGAGGGGAAACGGCATAACATTGACGCGATCTGGCCAGCGCATTTTGTCGCCAGCGCGGGCAGCGTCGGATTGAGCCAGGCGAAGATGCAGCAGATCCTGACGGCCTTTATTGCGGGCTTACCGGCTGCGATCGTTAAGCTGCGCGACAGCCTGCCCAACGATTATCCTCTGGCGATGGCTGACGCGGTGTTCAGCCATGCGATGATCATGCTGGAAAGGGTACGCCAGCCTGACTGGCTTTGACGGACTGACCGTCAGGGCTTTTCTGCCACATAGTGGAGATAACCGGCCACACCGCCTTTACCGCCATCTTTGGGATGATGATTACCATCTGTCACAGGAATGGAGGCAAAATCGAAAGGAGAAACCCCCGCCAGACAGGCGGCATTCACGCCGTACTGTTCAGGGTTGGAACGGCTCTGGTGAAAGGTATAAATGCCGCAGACAGAGCAAAAGTAATGAACCGCCTCACCCGTATTAAACCGATACTCGCTTAGCTTGTCCTTACCTTTGACCACCTCAAGCCCGGAGACGGGGGCGAATACCACGACCGCACCGCGCATACGACAAAACGAACAGTTACAGCGCCGGGCGGTTTTCAGGCCATCCAGCAGTTCAACGTTAAACGCAACAGCGCCGCAGTGGCACTGACCCGATGTAGCATCAGACATGGCTTGCTCCTTTTTTCATCCTGCAACCTTGCGTCGCGCGACAGGGATGAAATGTTAGTGGCATCAACAAAACAGGTGAACCGGTAAGGTTATTGTGAAGGGTTAACGTCAAAGACACCAGCATGTCACCCGAAGTGTGCAGCGATTTTCTTTAGCATGACGCGCCCGTCAGGGTGAAAGGCGTCAGCATGCCGATGAATCATGAGCCGCTTGTGCCGTCCCCAAACAGGATGCTCGCCGTGTGTCAGTCCGGCCTGATGGGCAATAACCCACGGCTTCCCGAAGACAAGAAACAGAGACGGCTGCACGGCATTATGGCGCAGCGCTAAAACTGGCGAACTCAGCAGAAAGTGAAAACCAGCGCAACGAAAGGTTTTTTAGCCACGAGAAGAGCAAACCTGTCCCTGGGCCGACTTTGCACAGCCTGCGCTGACCTGTTTGACGCAGTTTCAGCCTGCGAGTTTGAAAAAAGCCTGACGAGGCGCAGCGAAGGATTGTGGGCTGGCAGCAGAAGGTTGAACGCGGTGCGCTGGCAGTTAAGATTCATCACGCAAGCGGAAAGCGGCAAAGCCCCTCAGGGACTCTGCCGCAATCCCTTATCAGAACTCTTTTTGCCCACCCAGTTCAATCACCCGATTGGCCGGTATCCTGAACTGTTCATGCGCGCGTAATGCATTACGCTGGAAGAAGTGGAATATCGCCCCTTTAGCATGGGCCAGGCCGCGACGTTTTTTCATTACCAGCGTGTCGTGAGAGGTAAAAAACGACGCTTCATTTAAGGTACAGCCAAATCCTTCCAGCCCGCAAAGGTGCAGCACATCCTTCATTGACGGGCGTTCATGCCAGCCGTACGCGGCGGTAACCTGCCAGAACGAAGGCGACAGCTGGCGCAGCGCGATGCGTTTCTGATTGTGCACGCGGGGCAGATCGACCGTTTTGATGTGCAGTAACACGGTACGCTCGTGCAGCACCCGGTTGTGTTTCAGGTTATGCAGCAGGGCCTGCGGGATTTCATACTCTTTGCGCGTCAGGAAGATGGCTGTTCCCCCCACGCGCATGGGCGGAGAGGCTTCCAGAGAGCTGATTAACGCTTTCAGCCTGACTGGATCGTCGGTGAGACGGCGGATAAGCCGGGAGCGTTCACTGCTCCAGATAAGCATCAGCACCAGCATCGTCATCGCCAGCAGCACCGGCACCCAACCTCCCGACAGCAGCTTCATCAGGTTTGCCGCAAACAGCGGTACATCGATTAACAACATGCAGAGCAGGAAAAACAGCGCAACAGGTAATGGCCACTTCCAGTTTTTAAAGGCAACAATACCGGCCAGGCAGGCCGTCAGCACCATGGTTCCCGTCACCACAATACCGTAAGCAGAAGAGAGCGCCGAAGACTGACGGAAAGCCAGGATTACCACCGTAACAGCCGCAAACAGAAGCCAGTTTACGACCGGAATATAAATCTGCCCCGATTCTGTAGCAGACGTAAATATCACACGCATCGGAGGCAGAAAGCCCTGGCGGATAGCCTGGTGCGTCAGCGTATACACGCCGCTGATAATCGACTGGGCAGCGATAACCGTGGCCAGCGTTGACAGCACAATCAGGGGAATCTGTGCCCAGACCGGGGCCAGGATATAAAACGGATTTTTGACTGCGCTGGGGTCGGCCAGCACCAGCGCACCCTGACCAAAATAGTTCAGCACCAGTGCGGGAAGGGCAATGATCAGCCAGGCGAGGCGGATAGGGGTTTTGCCTAAATGTCCCATATCCGCATACAGGGCTTCAGCCCCGGTAACGGCCAGCACCACCATGCCTAAGGCAGCAAAGGACAGGGCTTCATGATTGAGTAAAAAGGTCAGGGCAAACGCCGGATTAAGCGCATGTAAAACGTGGGGATTCATAATAATGCCGCGTACCCCAAGGACTGCCAGGGTAATAAACCACACCAGCATGATTGGCCCAAAGATGCGGCTGACGCGCTCAGTACCGTGCTTTTGAATCACAAACAGCAACGTCAGGATCACCACGGACAGCGGCACGATATAACGATCCAGGGCCGGGGCCACCACCTCAATCCCCTCAACCGCGGAAAGCACAGAAATAGCGGGAGTAATAATGCCGTCACCGTAAAAAAAGGCCCCGCCCGTCAGGCCAGCAAGGACGATAATGCGACTGAGCCGTGCGCCAACATTTTGTCGGGCCAGCGACATTAACGTCAGTATTCCGCCTTCGCCATCGTGGTCTGCGCGCATGATAAAGATGACGTATTTAACCGTCACAATCAGCGTCAGCCCCCAGAATATCAGGGACAGAAAACCCATCACGGCTTCTTCTGTCACCGCCCCAGAGGGAAGAATAGAAAGACACTCTTTTAAGGTATAGAGCGGGCTGGTACCGATATCACCAAATACGATCCCCGCTGCCGCCAACATACCTGCAGGCAGGGACTGCTTTTCAGACTGCGCCATTTAATATCCTGTTTTGCTTCGCGTAATCACCAACGTCCGCCGGGTCATTATCCCGGTCAGAGGTGAGGATGAGATTACGCGGTTTAGCGTGCGTTAGGGAGTAGGTGGTGAAGTTATGAACTACATTTTTACAGGTTTGTGCCTTTTTTTTACGGCATTTTTACACGGTTGTCGATTAACTCATCACTTCTTTTGCGCCCTTGACCGGGTTATTCCGTTACAGCCTAAAACGGCCTGTAAAATAATGATGCACTAAGGCAAATTCCCGACGGCTTCACCACATCAGGGCCGCGCAATGCGCGAGATGAAGCAAGCCAGATAAGTTGCCAAACGGCACTACCGGGCTGACGCAGAACAGCGTCATCCTGACTGACACCTACTGTCTGCATGTAAGCAATATCACAGAAGCAGATAACCGGTTTTTTGGAAGACGTGACACAAAAAATGAAAATATTTTAAAAATAGTCCTTACTAATGATTAATTCGCTCGTCATTTTATGCGGTTAATTTATTTCAAAGATGTTGGCAAAGATATCGTCCTTCTGCACGCCGTCAGGAACGATATTTAACTAACCTTAACCGAACTTTCATGCATTAACGGCACATGCTTTTTTTAAAAAGCGTATTCCGCCATCAACAATGATAAATTCCACTTTGCTCTATCCATTAATTATTTTTATTTTTTTTAGATAAGGTAAGGTTGTCAATTTCTTTATCCATTCAACACACTAATACTTTTTGTCCCGATTATACCCACTATCTCCGTTATTCCCCGCAATGATCATTGGGCGCATTAATGCTTATTCCCGCTCTGTCGATACCTGAATAGCGAATGTCATTCAGTACGGTGTACAGACTGGCGAACCTATTATTTTGGGAAATTTACATGACTATTACTCAGCGGCTTTTCCTGACGTTTTCATTACTCTCAGCATCAATGATTGCTATGGTTGTGATCGTCATCATGGTATTAGGCGGCTTTCAGTCGCGCTTCCAGTACGTGCAAACCAACACACTGCCCTCGATTGTTGACCTGGATAAAATGGTTAACGGCAGTAACCGACTTAACGTAGCGCTCTATCGGCATCAAAGTGCAAAAGCCCTTGATAAACAGGCCGAATTTGAAAAGGAAATTTTCACGCGTATTGAAGCGCTTAAAGCACTGACTGAATTTTACCTCAAGAACGAAACCACTAACGATCAGGATACGAAGCTCAGTGAAAATGCCTTAGCGCTGATTAAACAAATGGAAGTGCGCCTGCCGGCTTTTCTGACAAATTCGCGAACACATAATGATACCGCCCTGGTGGATTTGCAGGGAAATAGCGGCGTCGGTCAGACTATTCGTGATTTAATTGAAAGTTATCAGAAACAACTCCAGCTCAATGTAGAGGTCGGCGCGGTATTTGAAAAAGAGAATAACCGGGTTTACCGGCAAACACTCTGGTCGTTAATTGCCGGTTCAGTCGCGATTATCCTGTTGCTCGGGGCTTTTTCCATCATGACGATTCTGGGCATCCGTAAAAACCTTAACGGTATGCGAGCGGCTATGGAACGCGCCAGTGAGCGGCTTGATCTTACGCTGCGTGCCGATGATTCGCGCAAGGATGAAATTGGTCTGACGGCTAAAGCCTTTAATCATCTTATCGGGAATGTCGCGAACTCGCTTTCATCGGTTGAACGGTCGGCCCATTCGGTCAGTTCAGCCTCCTCGCAAATTTCCGCGGGCAATGAAGATCTCTCTTCCCGCACCGAGCAGCAGGCGGCTTCGCTGGAACAAACGGCCGCCAGCATGTCAGAGCTGAGTGAAACCGTCCGTCAGACGGCAGAAAACACCCGACTTGCCAGTCAACTGTCGAAAAACGCCCGTGAAATTTCCGATGACAGCTCCACGAAAGTCCATACGATGCTCGGCACCATGACTGACATTAAACACAGCTCTGAAAAGATCACCGCCATAATCACCCTGATAGAAGGCGTGGCTTTCCAGACCAATATTCTGGCGCTCAATGCCGCCGTAGAAGCGGCGCGGGCAGGTGAGCAGGGACGGGGATTCGCGGTCGTAGCCGGAGAAGTTCGCAATCTGGCGCAGCGATCTTCGGCTTCGGCGCGCGAAATTAAAGAGCTTATCGAATCCTCCATGCGTTATGTGGAAACCGGTGTGAATCAGGCGGAGCAGGTGGGTGAGAACATGGGGCGCATGAATGAGGCGATCCGTCAGGTGACCGATCTTGTGGATGAAATTGCCGTCGCGTCTCAGGAGCAGTCACTCGGTATTGGTCAGGTGCATCAGGCGGTCAATCAGATGGATGATGTGACACAGCAGAATGCGGCGCTGGTGGAGGAAGCCTCGTCGGCCTCTCGCTCACTGATGGATCAGGCTACGGCCCTGAACGAACTTGTCGCGGCATTTGTGCTGGTGGAGCACGCGCCGGTTGTCCAGCCCAGCCCTGCCGCCGTTTCTCCGGCCTTTGTTCAGGCTCGTGCGGCCTATGCTAAGCAGGAAGATAACTGGCAACGTTTTTAGTGGATAGTGGATAGTGGATGTCGCCCAGGGTGGTCGCGCTGATAGTGACCACCCTGGGGGCGCTATAAGGCTCGAAAGGGGTTTTTTTCACTCGAATATGCCCAGGGTCTGCATCACGTGTCGTATCGCATTTCGATATTATATTTTGCCACTGTAGAGCACCGGACCGGTGGGCTGACCTGTTGGTGAACCGCCCTCCGGTTCAAGGCTAATCGCGATAACCCCGTTTTTTACCGCATCACGTCCCGCGAGTTTAAGCTCGGTGGTGTCCCGCGCGTGGAGCAGTCCCAGAGAAACCGGCTGATGGCCGGCAGGAATCAGCCACAGTTGCAGACTGTTGTTGGCGGCTACCGTCGCGGTCTGCAACGGCGTGACGCGCAATTGTGTGAGCGTCTTGTCTGCACTGACGACCCATTGCCCCTGGTGCTGGGCGTCATTCATCACGGTAAGCGGCGTAAATTCTGGGGCCTTGATGGCCTGATAAGACACCAGCGTCAGGGCGGCAAGGGCGGCGGCAACCATCCAGCCAATATAGGCGCGAGCAGCGCGGGGCCTTTTCCTGGCCGGCAGACTTAACGCAATTTTCTTCCAGACATACGCCGGTGGCACCTGCGGCATGACGTGAAGATCCAGCCCGGACAGCAGGTTTTGCCAGTTGGCGACCTGTTCAGCGAGTCCAGGCTCGGTCTGCAGACGCTTCTGAAAACGTAATCGCGCGCCACCGCGTAGCGTACCAAGCGCATATTCAGCAGAGAGTGCATCGTCACGTTGGTGTTGTTTATTCATAGTCCGACACACTCCCGAAGGTGCGCCATCGCCCGGCGGATCCAGCTTTTTACCGATCCGACCGGCTGCTGGAGCCAGTGAGCAATATCGCTGTGAGACATGCCCTGATAGTAGGCAAGCGTAATGCTCTGACGCTGCTCACTGCTGAGGTTTCCCAGACAGCGCTGTAAACGAGCGGCTTGTGCATCATCCTGTCTGTTATGCAGTTCGTCATGTTCAGCAACCAGAAGCGCATCATTATGCGCCTCTTCCGAACTGGCCATTCGCGCCTGTCCGCTGCGTAGCCAGTCAATACAGCGATTACGGACAATATGGGTCATCCAGGTCAATGGGGAGCTCAGCTCGGCATTATAGGTTTCCGCCTTGCTCCAGATGGTGATATAGCAATCATGCAGCACCTCCTCTGCCCAGGGGCGGTGCTGCAACATGCGCAACGCGATGGCAAACAGGTGTGGCGATGTCAGCCGGTAAAGGTGTTCAAATGCCCGGCGATCGCCGTCGACGACTGCCTTCATCAGTTTTACCTGCTCCACTGCCTGCACCTTGTCCATAAGCGTCCCGGATAATCTGTTTCCGTTCGAGTATAAATAATTACTTCGGCATTAATACGGTATCAATCACATCTATCACGCCATTTTTTTGGTTGACGTCATAGGTGCTGATATTGGCTACGTTGCCCTGACCGTCTTTCAGCTGAATGTTATGGGGGCCATTATTCATGATCCACAACGGCTGACCGTTAACGGTTTTCAACTCAGCATGACCGCCGCCTTGTTTAATTTTGGCTTCCAGCGCCTTCATATCATACTTACCTGCAACCACGTGATAGGTCAGTACGCTGGTCAGCATGGCCTTATTTTCTGGCTTCAACAAATTGTCCACGGTGCCGGCTGGCAGCTTAGCAAACGCCGCGTTGGTGGGGGCAAACACGGTAAAAGGGCCTTTACCTTCTAAGGTATCGACCAAACCGGCCGCTTTAACCGCCGCCACTAAGGTGGTGTGATCTTTGGAATTGACCGCGTTCTCAACAATATTTTTCTGAGGGAACATAGCCGCGCCGCCCACCATAACAGAATCCGAGGTCATAGCGGCCATGGATGCGGTGGTAAACAGCAATGCACTTGATACAACGGTAACAGCAATTAGCTTTTTCATCGTAAATCCTCATTAGAGCGTGGAGTAAGTGGCTTTCAATGAGATATACGAGAGCGGGATACAAACTGGATGCAGAAAAAAAATAATTTTTTTCAACGTGGCGTGTTGCTATCACGCTCAGTCGCAAAGCCTGGCCTTTTCAACCGGCGTTCTCCTGCCCGTATGGGCGCGACAGGTCGGATGGTGGGCGACAGAAGACCTGCTCCCATCCGTTCTTCACGTTCCCGTATATGGCTCAGCGCCGAGGGGGAAAGACGCAGTATTGCAGCGGTACGCATGAAACTTTTTTGCTGCCGCCACGCAAAAAGCAATCAGCGCGTTAACCTTCTCTTTCAGCACCTGAGGTTTTGTCTGTGAAAAAGCGAGAAGGGTATTCCTGTTTTTCACGCATAAACTGTATCGATCCCATTCATCAGAGGTAAAGCCATCATGAAAATCATCAAAAATGCATCCGTTCCCTCAGCCAAAGGGCCTGAGGCGTATTTCACCGGTCAGGTCCGCATTGACGCCCCGTTCAGCACAACCTCACCAGCCCGGGTCGGGGGCGCTACCGTCACCTTTGAGCCAGGTGCCCGGACGGCATGGCACACGCATCCCCTGGGCCAGACGTTGATAGTCACCGCCGGTCAGGGCTGGATTCAGTGTGAAGGTGAAGAGAAGCACACAATCAATCAGGGCGATATGGTGTGGATACCGCAAGACGTACGTCACTGGCACGGGGCGACTGCCAACACCGCTATGACACATATTGCGATTGCCGAATCCCTTAACGGCAGTCCGGTGACCTGGCTTGAGAAAGTCACAGAGGCAGAATTTTTATCCTGACCCACCGCTGGCGGGGGGATGAGAGAAAACCTACCCGGCTTCCCACTGCGGCGAGCTGAAGGTTTTTTTCATTAATTCGATAAAGCCCTGGGTGCGGGGAAGCCGTTTTTTCTCCTGCAGGCTGGTCAGGGCGACGATATCCGCCGCCGGCAGGGTGAACGCGGGCAGCAGGGGGATAAGCAACCCCTGACGAATCTCACTGCGGATATCCCAGGCCGAACGCACCATGATCCCTTTCCCGCCCAGTGCCCATTTTTTGATGATGCGGCCATCGTTGCTGGCCAGGCGCGGCGTAATTCTGACGATGGTTTCGTCACCGTTATGGGTAAATATCCAGCGCGTGACATCCTCGGCATTCTCCCTGATCACCAGACAGTGGTGGCGATGAAGCGCATCAGGATGTGTCGGTGTGCCATAGTGCTGCAGGTAAGCGGGCGAGGCGCAGAGAATACGCGGATTGGCGGCGAGCCACGTGCTGTAAAGCGTTGAGTCACGCAGATGACCAATATAGATCACCACATCCCACTTATCGGCCTGCATCCAGTCGGGGTTATCGGAGAGCGTCAGATCGATACTGAGATCCTCGTGGCTGTCCGCGTAATCGGCCAGTAAGGGCGCAATATATTCAGAGCCAAAGCCCAGCGGGGCCAGCACTCTCAGCGTACCGCTGATACGGTTTCGCGTCTGGTCAATCACGTCCTGCAACTGGTCTATCTCATGCAAAATCACGCGCGCCCGCTCAAGCAAGGCTTCGCCTTCATCGGTCAGGATGATGCGTTTTGCCGGGCGCAGAATCAGCTTAACCCCAATTTTATTTTCAATGCTTTGCAGACGCTGCGTCACCGAGGGCGGGGTGATGTCCAAATAGCGTGCGGCAGCGGCAAGGGTTTGATGTGAGGCGATGACCTGAAAAAAACGTAAATCTTCACTGTTGATCATTAGGTTCAAACCTAATCATTAATTGGGCATGACCGCATTTTAAACAGATTTAAACGATGAGAGCATCAACTAAACCTCTACAGGAATGCCGACGATGCTCAATCATTTAACCCTGACGACACCTTATCTCCTGTTAGATAAAGTTAAGTTCGAACGCAATATCAATCGGTTATACCAGCGGATTGAAGGACAGCACTGTCAGATTCGCCCGCATCTCAAAACACTTCGTACCCTCCAGGCGGCCCCCTGTTTGCTGCAGGATCTGTCTTCGCCTGCCACCGTTTCTACCCTGGCCGAAGCCGAGGCCTTTACCGCCGCCGGCTATAGCAATGTGCTTTACGCGGTGGGCATTGCGCCCGGTAAGTTACCCCGCGTTGCCGCCCTGCGCCGCAACGGGAAACAGGTGCATGTGTTGCTGGACAGCATGGCGCAGGCGCAGGCCGTCAGCGACTACGGCTTACAACATCAGGTGATCTTTTCTGTATTTATCGAGATTGACTGCGACGGCCATCGCGGGGGAATTCAACCTGCTGACGCGGCGCTGACGGCGATTGCCCGTCATTTGCACCAGGCCGGGATGGTGGTGGAAGGTGTGATGACGCACGCCGGTGAGTCTTACCACTGCCGGTCGCAGGAGGAGATTATCCTTGCCGCACAGGAAGAGTGTCTGGCTGCTGTCACGGCAGCAAATCATATTCGTGCCGCCGGGATTCCGTGCCCGGTGGTCAGCGTAGGCTCCACACCGACGGCGCATGCGGCCCATGATCTGCATGGCGTGACCGAAGTCAGAGCCGGGGTGTTTTCCACCTTTGATCTGTTTATGCATAACCTGGGCGTTTGCACCCGCGACGATATCGCGCTTTCCGTCGTCACCACGGTGATCGGGCACAATCACGACAAAGGCTGGATCTTCGTCGATGCAGGCTGGATGGCCATGTCACGCGATCGCGGCACCGCCGCTCAGCACACCGATTACGGTTATGGGCTGGTGTGCGACGATGAAGGTTGCCCGTTGGGGCTGCTCCTGACGACCACGAATCAGGAACACGGGATTATTGCGCTGCCACATTACGGTGATTATTCGACGGCAGATTTCCCGCTCGGCACCGTGCTGCGCGTGCTGCCCAATCATGCCTGTGCGACCGCCGCGATGCATACGCATTACCAGGTGATCGACACCCGGAACGGCGAACATGAAGTCTGGCAACGGGTTGTCGGCTGGTAGCCGGGCGTTTTTTCATTCATTGTGCGAGGACATCATGTCAGATTTTGATCCAGATAAGGTCCGTCTTTCTACCGGCCACTTTATCAACGGCCAGTTCGTTTCTGCATCCGGTCGCACGCTGGGCATCAAACGTCCCTCTGATGGTCAGCATTATGCCGACATTAACGAGGCGGACGCCGCTACAGTAGCTGATGCGGTGACTATTGCGGATGAAAAGCGCATCAGCAGCGGCTGGTCAAGCTGTTCACCACGGGAACGGGGAGCGGCGATTTCCCGCTGGGCAGATTTAATCGACGGCGACAGAGATTACCTGGCGCAACTCGAAGCGGTCGGTTCCACGCGTCCGATCACGGACACCCGCAATATTGAAGTGCCGTTTACTGCGGCGGCCCTGCGCTTCTATGCAGAATGCGCAGATAAATACAGTGGCGATGTTTTTCCCACCCAGAGCAGCAGCCTGGGAATGCTGGTGCCGGAACCCTATGGGGTGATCGGTGCGATTACGCCGTGGAATTTCCCGCTGTCGATGGCCTCATGGAAGTGCGGGCCGGCCCTGGCGGCAGGCAATGCGGTGGTGCTGAAACCTTCTGAGCTGACGCCGTTTTCTACCGCGCGCCTGGCTGAACTGGCGGTGCAGGCGGGCATTCCGGCAGGCGTGCTCAACGTGATTCAGGGCGGCGGGCAGGTCACGGGCAATGCGCTGGTCACGCATCCGCAGGTAAGAAAAGTGTCTTTTACGGGGTCCACTGCGACCGGCGCCGCAATCATGAGCCAGGCCGCGCTGCACGGCACCAAACCGGTGACGCTGGAGCTGGGTGGAAAAAGTCCCCAACTGGTGTTTGATGATGCAGGCGATGCCAACGAGATAGCCGAGCGTCTGTTTCTGGGCTTCACAGTGAATGCTGGCCAGGCCTGCGTCTCTGGCACGCGCCTGATCATCCAGAAAGGCATAGCAGAAGCGGTGATCGAAAAGCTGATTGCCTTGTGTAAGAAACCCGTGCCCGGTATGACCTGGCAGGCATCCACCCGTTACTGTCCGCTCATCGACCAGCGTCAGGGCGAAAAAGTGGCGGCGATTATCGCGCAGTCCGTGGCACAGGGTGCGAACATTCTGGCGGGCGGTCAACGCTACGAAAACACCGCGCAGGGCTGGTTCTGGCAACCGACGCTGTTATCCGGTGTCAGTCAGGATAACGTCGCGAATCAGCAGGAGATCTTCGGACCGGTGCTGACCATTCAAACGTTTAGCGATGAAGAAGAAGCCCTTGCACTGGCGCAGCACGAGGTCTTTGGCTTGTGTGCTGGCGTGCATACTCTGAACATGCCGCGTGCGATGCGGCTGATGAAAGCGCTGGATAGCGGCACGGTCTGGATTAATCGTTATCGTCGGACCTGGGACTTTATCATCCCAACCGGGGGCTTCCAGGGGTCAGGTTTTGGCAAGGATCTTGGCAGGCAGGCCTTTGAGTCCTGCCAGCGCTACAAAAGTGTATTAATCGATTTTTAATCAGCTAACACCTTCGCTGGAGAGCACAGACTATGCCCGCACCGCTCAGACTTGTTCAGGACAGTATCCATTTCCCCGATTCGGTGGATGTGGTGATTATCGGTGCAGGAATTGCAGGGGCAGCCACCTGCTGGGAACTGACGCAAAAAGGCTATCGGGTTGCCGTGATCGAAAAGGGCCTGGTCGGGGCAGAGCAGTCAAGCCGTAACTGGGGCTGGTGCCGTCAGCTTAACCGCGATGAGCGGGAAATTCCGCTCATTATGCATGCCCTGCAACGCTGGCATGCGCTGAGTGACGAAATTGGCATGGACGTAGGGTTTCGTGCCAGCGGGCTGGTCTATGCCACGCGGACGGAAAAAGATATCCGCAACTGGGATAACTGGGGAAAAATGGCGAAGCAGTACGGTATTCGCAGTCGGATGCTCAGTGCCGCCGAGGCCAAAGCCATGACGCCGGGCAGTACCACCGCCTGGAATGGCGGGGTACATTCACCTGATGATGGTCACGCCGATCCGGCGTTAGCCGCGCCAGGGTTGATGGAAGCCGCCGTGAAAAAGGGCGCACTCCTGTTTCAGCGCTGTGCGGTGCGCGGCCTGGATATTTCGGCAGGGCGCGTCAGTGGGGTGATCACAGAACGCGGGCTGATAAAAACCGCCAGCGTAGTGTGCGCCGCCGGTGCCTGGACATCGCTGTTTTGTCGCCGTCACGGCATCGATCTACCGGCCGGTAACGTGATTGGCAGTGCGTTTCGTACCTGTCCAGTAGAGCAACTCATCACGATGCCTTTTTACACGGATGCTTTTGCCTGTCGTCCACGACTGGACGGCGGATATACCATTGCGCTGTCGGGAACCGGACGACTGGAACCGGGCTTTCAGGGATTACGCTATGCCCGCGAGTTTTTCCCGCTATACAAAGCTCGCCGCTTAAATCTTCACACCAAAATCCGACTGGCGTCCTTCTTAACGGGGCCAGAGTCGCGGGCGAGCTGGTCCATGGAGGGCGTTTCACCCTTCGAGAAAACCCGTGTACTGGACCCGCAGGTCTCTGACGGCGTCGTCGAAAAGGGGCTGGCGGCCATCGGCAACGAGTTTCCGGCGCTGGCGTCGCTTCGTGTCAGCCAGGCCTGGGGCGGCGTGATTGACTGTATGCCAGACGACATTCCGGTCATCTCAACCGTGCCGCAGCTTCCGGGACTTATCCTCTCGTCCGGCTACAGCGGTCATGGATTTGGCATTGGCCCCGGTGCGGGACGTTTGACGGCGGACCTGGTGACCGGAGATGCACCGATTGTCGATCCTGCCGCGTTCCGCTATTCCCGTTTCCGTGACGGGAGCAGCATGAAAAAGCCGGGCATGATGTAAGGAGGAAAAATGCAACCAGTGATACATGCGCGCGATATCCACGACAAACCGCATCCGGGCCACTATTCACATTATGCTCTGGCGTCGGGGATGATGTTTATCTCCGGCCTGTTGCCGGTTACGTCAGCGGGCGAAATGCTCAGCACCGCGTCGTTTGCCGAGCAGGCTTTGCAGGTAATGGCTAACCTGGAGGCCTGCCTGCAGCAGGAAAGCCTGGACAAGCATCATCTGGTGATGGTGAGAGTCTATCTGGTCGATGTCGAACGTTGGGCGGAATTTAATACGTTGTATGCACAATGGCTTGGCGCGTGGAAACCCGCCAGAGCCATCGTGCCGGTTCCTGAACTTCACTACGGTGTGTTACTGGAGGTCGAAGCAACCGCGGCGACAGGCCGATAACGGGTTCGTGCTGAACCTGACCGGCAACCGCTGTTTGCAGGCGGGAAATGAAACCGTCGCCGGTACGCCAGCGACGGGTGAGGTTACGCCGTGCCCTGGCTGTTTTCGGCGAGTTCCTGTGCCTTCAGCGCCTGCACGGTCTGGTGACGATGCCAGTAATAGTTGAGTGTGTGCTTAACGTTCTCAATCTCTTTTTTCAGACCCGGTAAGCGGATTTTGCTGCGTTTTTTGCCCTGCGCATTGGGCTGGACATGCTGCACATACAAAATATCTCTGCCGAACTGACGGAGAACGTTGATGTTTTTGACATTATCCCATTCCAGCAGCCCGGCGGACTGTGGCTGCACAATGCCCTGCCAGGTAATGGTCAACTGCGAGCCATCCTTGAGCGTAAAGGGCACATCCGGGAAGTACTTTAAGACCAGCGCCGTTTCTTCTTCACCGGTTGGCTGATAACGCCAGGCCAGGCTCTCTTCATGTTGCGACGTAAAGTCACGCTCATATTTCTGCCAGAGCTGTTGTTCAATCTGATCGGCTACGGGGATCAGATCGACCCAACTGTCTGCCGGTGAGGTCGCGGCGATAGCGGCATAATCTGCATCTTCCACAGAATAGTTAACGTTGCGCATCCTTTCAGACAGCGGGGGATGCGAATCAAACGGATGCGGTATGTTTTGTTCGCGCATCGCGCTGACAAAATCGGAGGAGCTAACATGGTGAGGCAGACCGGCTGCGATCGCCTGACTGATGCCAGGTTCATTCTCATACAGCGTTTTATTCTCAAAAAGCTTACGCTCCACCTCATAGCGATAGCTGGCATAGGCTGAGATTTTGATCAGCGATTCGATAATCGCCGACGAGGAAACCAGCGTTGCCGCATTTCGGTCCGCGACAAATTCGCGTTCACGACTGTTGCGCTGCCAGGCCAGTTCAAAAAACAGCCGGTACAGATAGAGCGGATAGAAAACGATAAGCGTAGCCAGATTCTCACTCATCAAATGCGTGTACATATCAAACCGGTGCAGCTTCGGCCCCAGTAGTGCACCCGACGCGGTATCGCCTTCATGCAGGTGCGTCAGTTCATGCACCATGACGCCATCCGCTTGTGCGGTACTGAGCTGACGCAGCAGGGGAATACTGACATACAGTTTTCGGCCCTGCAGCGGCTGATCATTCACGCTCAGCGGGGCTTCTGTCACGTAGAAGTTGGTATCGATTCCGGCAATGATGTGATCCGGTGACGGGGTGCCGACCTTCGCGGCCAGCGCATCAACGCGCGCCCAGAGCGCAGGGGCGGCTTCACGGGTCACCACGTCGCCTTCAATGCTGTCCTCCGGCGGCAGCTTTTTAAAGATGCCTTTGATCATGTAATACATACCGGCTAAAACCAGCAGTGCGACCAGCAGCACCAGCTTTGGATAGTATTTTTGCGTGAAAAAGGCGGTGCCCCAGAACGACAGCCATACCAGCATCCCGCCCTGTATCAGCACCTGCAACGAGCACGCCAGCATCAGAAAGGGACGTGCGAGCCTGAGACTGAGTAACTGTCCTTGTCTGCTTTTAAAGGCCAGGGCGCTAAACAGTAAAATCATCAGCAAAATGACGCCGCTGAAAACCATGGTCCACAGGGCGACTTTGCCGATGAGATAAAATTGCGACAGCTCAGAACCCGAGCCGCAGACGGCATTTTTATAGTCGAGCAGATCGTCGGCGACAGGGCCACACACGGTAGATGGGGGATTCGCTTGCAGGAAGCGCGTTAATTTCCCCACATTCTGATTTTGCGCACGCGCATCATCGATAAAGATTTGCGTATATTCTTTGTCGAGTTCGTTGCTGCCGTATTTGGCAAACGTCAACGTAATAGCAGGGGTTAAAAACAGCGTGAGCAAAAGCCATAAAAAGACCTTTGCATATCCTTTTTTCAATGCCGTTAATTTATTCACAATAATAAGCTCGCTAACTGTCGGTGGGAGGGACAAGCTGTTTATTATCTGGCGATACTGAAAAGGGTTCCCGACATATAAGGAAAATGGCGTGAGATCCGTCTCAGCAGGCTGCAGCTTTGTTAGTGTTATTGAAAAGCGAAGTTATTATAAGCTAACAATTACATTAAGTCTTCTTAACACAAGCGCTGACAGGTGAAAGACGGGCAGGTAACGCGCAGTGTATTCACGTGAAGGGCTTGCCACAGGATTCATCGCTATATCGATAATGCGGCGCAACAGCCGCATTTTTACAGGCAACGCGATTTTGGGCTGATAATTTACGATTACACCCGACAATTGCGCAGATTATTTAACGCGGCAGCCAGAGCCAGGCCGGCCTGATGTTTATCTGGCTCTCAGTTTCATTTTTACTGGCGCTCCATAAATACCGGCAATTCAGGCACCGGTAATACCGACAACACTTTCAGACGCTGCAACGTCCTGACCTGTGCCCGCTCCAGATGATCTCGCATACAGGCCGCCGCCAGCGCCCAGTTTCGTTTCAGCAAAAACTCATAAACCAGACCGTGTTCATCAAGCATTGCGCTGTCGACGGGAATTTTGAGCAGATCATAAAAAATGCGGGTGACAATAAACGGCGACTGATTTTGCCGCAAAATTTGCATCATCAGCTTATTTCCGGCGGGTTCAAGGCAGCGTATGTGCAGATCTTCTTCCAGCGTTTCGAGTTCTGCGGGGTTCAGCTGTTTGCCTCGGTACTTTTGGACGTTATCGAGTCGTTCATTAAGCCAGGTCACACTGAGCCGGTCGCCCGCTTTGTATAATGCCGCAGGTTCCAGGTTCGCTCTGATCTCAAAATGGTCGGCCAGCTCACGCGCAGTTAGCGGCCCTGTCAGCCATTGAGAATAGGGCTCTTTTTCCACCAGTCCTTTGTCACGCAGGCGCATCAGGCTTTCACGTATTACCGCGCGGCTGGTGTTGTAGTGTTTCGCGGCGCCCAGTTCATCAACCTGATAGCAGCCAAAGACCATGGCGGTAGAAAGAATACCTTGCAGGTTCTCCAGCACTTTTTCACCCGTGCTGCGGGTATCAACCAGTTCATCGCGCTGTTCAAGGCCGAACAACTCCCGCGTCAGCGCAATGCGGACAGGCTCCACTTCCTGATTATCACGTGCAACAATAAAGCCTCGCCCTTCAAAGCGGGCAATCCAGCCTTCTTCGTGCAGCATGCTTAACGCGCGCCGGACGGGAACACGACTGGTGCCAAACAGCTGCGCCAGGGGACCTTCCAGTAATACCAGCCCCTCAGGCACGCCATCCTGCTGAAAAACCTTCAGTAAAACCTGCCGGATACTCTCGTAACGCGCAGAACCTGCATCGTCCATGTCAGTCCCATTTACCTTGTTTTGCATTGTGTCATCTTCAGTTCCCCGTCCTGCCAGCCACATTAGCATACCTGACACGACTCCCGATGCCTGCGCTGCGCAGCACTGATGCAGCACTGATATAGTGCACCGCGCCCAATAATGGATCAGTTATAAATTAATACATTTAATGTGGGCGCGCCATTTATTCTGCCATGCCGTAATAAAAATTAAACAACGATAACTAAGTGTCTGATTAAAATCATTTTTTATTTTTAATGATCGACACGATCACAATTATGCAACTTAACAGTGCTTTTTGTGGCACCGTTATTGCTATCTTCAAATGTACATTGAAACGTAATATACATTTAAAGGTGATCGCGTGCAGGCCGAAAACGTTCGTCAGTTATTTATGGCTGGTCAGATTGATGCACTGGGTATCAGTGCACTCTATGCACAACAGCGTCTGTCACCGCTGGCGTTTACCGAGGCCTGCCTGAAGGCGGCAGAAAACGCCCCCTCTGTCTTTATCGCCATAACCGCCGCGCGTGCCCGCGACGAGGCTGAAGCCTCAACCCTGCGCTGGCAGCAGTGCCGCCCACTGAGTCCGCTGGATGGTATTCCGGTAGCCTGGAAAGATCTGTTCGATATTCAGTCGAGCCAGACCACCGCCGGATCGGCCACGCGAAAAAATGTCCCTGTCGCACAGCAGGACGCGGCGCTGGTGGCCCAGTGCTCGGCTGCAGGCCTGGTGACGCTGGGTAAAACCAATCTCAGTGAGTTTGCCTTCTCCGGCCTGGGATTAAATCCCTATTTTGGCACGCCGGCCATCCGTACAAACACGCCGCACCTTTATGCGCCGGGCGGCTCCTCCAGCGGTGCCGGACGGGCAATCGCCGAAGGGCTGGCCTGCATTGCCTTTGGCACCGACACCGGCGGCTCAATACGCATTCCCGCCGCATTCAGCGGCACCATTGGCTATCGCGCCAGCCGCCACCGTTACGCGATGGACGGCGTATATCCTCTGGCGCAGTCGCTGGACACGGTCGGACCGCTTTGCCGAAGCGTGCGTGATGCCATCGCCCTGGATGACATCCTGTGCGGACGGGAAAAGATGCGTTTTCCCGCACCGCATTTTCGTTTCGATGACGCCTTACTGGCCGCGTGTCAGCCCGCGGTACGCGACAACGGTTATCGCCGGTTAGAGCAACTGACGGCTGCCGGATTTGACGTCGAGCGCGCGCCTCTGGCGGCCTTTAACCAGGCGCTGGCGTGGATTGAAGACAACGGCTGGCCGGGCGGACGTGAGGCCTGGCTGCTGCATCGCGAGCTGTTAGCCTCGCCTGACGCGGAGGTAATGGACCCGCGCGTACGCGACCGACTGCTTGCCGCCAGCCATCAGGACCCGGCGGTTCTCACGACCTTTCTTACCCAGCGTAAACAGTGGCAACAGGCGCTCGCCGCAGAGCTGGATGGCGCGGTGCTGATTACGCCCACCGTCGCCCATACCGCACCGGAACTTGCACCGTTGATGCGTGACAGCACCTTGTTTGCCGACACCAATCTGGCCACGTTGCGGTTAACCATGCCGGGCAGCCTGTTGGACATGCCGGGTATCGCTTTTCCGACCGGAACCGATTCAGACGGGCTGCCTACCAGCCTGCTTTTTTCCCTTCCTGCTGGCGAAGATCGCCGGCTTCTTCATGCTGCCAGCACGGTAGCAGGCACGTTCACAGCAGACACGTCTGTCTGCGCTTAACTCCTCCAGAGGAATGAATCATGGCTAAAGAAATTTTGTGTGCATTTGGTGTGGATGTCGATGCGGTGGCGGGTTGGCTGGGCTCGTACGGGGGTGAAGACTCCCCGGACGATATCTCACGCGGCCTGTTTGCCGGCGAAGTAGGCGCACCGCGTTTGCTAAAAATGTTTGCCGAGCACCAGTTACGTACCACCTGGTTTATTCCCGGTCACTCGATTGAAACCTTTCCCGAGCAGATGAAAGCGGTGGTAGATGCGGGTCATGAAATTGGCGTGCACGGTTACAGCCATGAAAACCCCATTGCCATGACGCCTGCGCAGGAAGAAGCCGTGCTGGACCGCAGTATTGAGCTGGTCACCCAACTGGCTGGCAAACGCCCGACAGGCTACGTTGCGCCCTGGTGGGAGTTCAGCAATGTGACCAATGAACTGCTGCTGAAAAAAGGCATTAAGTATGACCACAGCCTGATGCACAACGACTTTCATCCTTACTACGTTCGCGTTGGCGACAGCTGGACCAAAATTGATTACAGCCAGCATCCCGACAGCTGGATGAAACCGCTGGCGCGCGGTGAAGAGACCGATCTGGTGGAAATCCCCGCCAACTGGTATCTCGACGATCTGCCGCCAATGATGTTTATCAAAAAGTCGCCAAACAGCCACGGCTTCGTTAATCCTCGTCATCTGGAAGAGATCTGGCGCGACCAGTTTGACTGGGTTTACCGCGAAAACGACTACGCCGTGTTTACCATGACTATCCATCCCGACGTTTCAGGCCGCCCGCAGGTTCTGCTGATGCTGGAACGTTTGATCAAGTACATCCAAAGCCACCAGGGTGTGCGATTTGTCACTTTTGACGAAATCGCAGACGACTTCTTAGCGCGCAAACCGCGTTAAGTCTCTTTCCTTTATCTAGCAGAGCGATCGCGACATGAGCATCTACAAAAAAAAATCTGTAAATGGCTGGCAGCCGCAGCAGTTAACCATCAGGGATGTGAAGTTCGCCACATGGATTGCCTTCTTCGCCTGGATTTTTGCCGTCTATGACTTCATCCTTTTCGGCACGCTGCTGCCGGAAATCGGCGGACACTTTGGCTGGAGTGAAGTTGAGCAGTCGGAGATTGCCACCTGGGTAGCCTTTGGTGGGGCGGTAATCGCCCTGGCCATTGGCCCACTGGTTGACAGGCTGGGGCGGCGCATGGGGATTGTGATCACGGTCGGAGGCGCCGCGCTGTGCTCGCTGCTGACCGCGATAGGCGGCTTATGGGGCAAGGGCGCGCTAACCGCCATCCGTTCCGTGGCCGGTCTGGGTTACGCAGAGCAGACGGTAAACGCGACCTATCTGTCAGAGCTGTACAGCGCACTGGACGATCCCAAGCTCAACAAACGCAAGGGCTTCGTTTACAGCCTGGTGCAGGGCGGCTGGCCCGTGGGTGCGCTGGTCGCGTCAGCGCTGACCGCCATTCTGTTGCCGATCATTGGCTGGCAGGGCAGCTTTATCTTTGCCGCCTGTCCCTCGTTAGTCATCGCATTGCTGGCGCTCCGGCTCAAAGAAACGCCACAGTTTGAAGTGCAGAAAAAAATCAAAACGTTGCGCGAGCAGGGTAATGATAAAGATGCGCGTCAGGTGGCCGCGGATTATTTAGTGCCTTATGAAGATCAGCCTAAGTCAGGTTTTGCCTCGGCGTTTCGGGGAACGGCGCTGCGTTCTACGCTTGTGCTGGGCATTGCTATCCTGCTGAACTGGTTCGCGATTCAGATCTTCAGCGTTCTGGGCACCACGGTGATTACCAAAACCCATGCCGTGTCATTTAATAACTCGCTGCTGATCCTGATTCTCTCAAACCTGGTGGGCTACTGCGGTTATTTAGCACACGGCTGGCTCGGTGATCGCATTGGTCGCCGCAACACCATCGCCGGAGGCTGGATGCTGGGCGGTATTGCCTTTGCTGCCATGCTGTTCTGTCCGGACAACTTTGCCATCATCGTTGCCCTGTACAGCGTAGGGCTGTTCTTCCTGATCGGCCCCTATGCTGCGGCCCTGTTTTTTATCAGTGAAAGCTTCCCGACGGCCATCCGCGCCACCGCTGGCGCACTGATCATGGCGATGGGTCCCGTGGGCGCTATCGTGGCCGGTGTCGGCACCACCTCGGTGTTGAGCCAGGGCGGACACTGGCAGGACGCCGCGCTGTGGTTCGGCGCAGTGCCGTGTTTTGTCTCGGGCATTATCATTCTGTTTGCCCGCCCGGTGACGCAACGGGATAGCCAGGTCGCTACCGCTTCTACCCAGCCTCAGGCTTAAGGACAGCACATGCAGAATGATAAGGGAACGCCGGTTGCTGCCATCAGCGGCGCGGCCAGCGGCATTGGTCTGGCGCTGGCAACGCTGTATGCGCAACGCGGCGTGCGGGTGATTGCGGGTTACTACCCGCAGGACCCTCACGATCCGGCGCTGGCGTCCGCGCAGGTTGAAGCGGCGGGCGGCGATGCGCTCTGGTTGCCGCTCAATGTCGCTTCAACCGCCTCAGTCGATGCGTTTATCACCCAGGGTGTGCAGCACTTTGGTCGGCTTGACTACGTGGTCGCCAACGCCGGTATTCTGCGCCGCGCAGGGATTGATGAGATGAGCGATGCGCACTGGGATGAGATGCTGAATGTCGATCTGACAGGCGTGATGCGGCTGTTCCGCGCCGCCGCCGCGCATCTTCAGACCGGGGCCAGTCTGGTTGCCGTGTCATCGATTGCGGGCGGGGTTTATGGCTGGCAGGAACATGCGCACTACGCCGCCGCCAAAGCTGCCGTGCCGGGCATTTGCCGGTCACTGGCCGTCGAACTGGCACCGCGCGGCGTGCGCTGTAATGCGATTATCCCCGGCCTGATCGAAACGCCTCAGTCGCTGGACAAACAAAATTCGCTTGGCCCGGAAGGGCTGGCGAAGGCGGCCCACGCGATTCCGCTGGGACGGGTTGGTCGGGCCGAGGAGGTGGCAAAGACGATTGCGTTTCTGACCAGCGAAGAAAGCAGTTATCTCACCGGGCAAAGCCTGATTGTCGATGGCGGCCTGACCGTTCGCTGGCCTGATTAAGGAGAGAGTATGCAGTTAGCAAACAAACGCTGTGTGATCAGTGGCGCGGCCAGCGGAATCGGGGCCGCCATTGCCACGCTGTTTGCCAGGGAGGGCGCGCAGCTGATACTGACTGACCGCGACGGCGACAAACTGGAGGCGATGGTCGCGCGCTGTGGCGCGCTGAACGCGCCGTGCTTTGGCGTGGTGGCCGATGTCGGTGAGGTGGACGGGGCGACGGCGGGCGTGGATGCCTGCCTCGAACGCTTCGGCGGGATTGATATTCTGGTTAACAATGCCGGGATGCTGACCCAGGCCCGCTGCACCGACATCACGCTGGCGATGTGGGAGCAGATGATGGCGGTCGATCTGCGCAGCGTCTTTCTGGCAACCCAGCGGGCGCTGCCTTCGATGCTGGCGCAGCGCTGGGGAAGGGTAATCAACATTGCGTCACAGTTAGGCATCAAAGGCGGTGCCGAACTGAGCCATTACGCCGCCGCGAAGGCGGGCGTAATCGGCTTTACCAAATCGCTGGCGCTGGAGGTCTCTTCAGACAATGTGCTGGTGAACGCGATTGCGCCGGGACCGATCGAAACCCCGCTAATTGACGGCATCAATCAGGCGTGGAAAACCGCCAAGGCCGCTGAGCTGCCGCTGGGGCGTTTTGGGCGGGCAGAAGAGGTGGCACCGGTCGCGCTGCTACTCGCCAGTGAGCCGGGCGGCAATCTGTTTGTCGGTCAGACGCTGGGGCCTAATTCCGGCGATGTTATGCCCTAAGGAGCTGGTTATGTGTGGAATGTGTGGATTACTGGATAACGGCCCGCAGTGGAGCGACGCGCTGGAAAACGACTTGCCCCAGCGCCAGCTGCGTCTGAAGCAACTGGCGTTGCTTAACCGGGCACTCAAACCCTGGCGCCTGAGCTTAACGGGATTTCACACCAGTTGGGTGCTGTCCAGCCCGACCGGGCAGCAGGTCATGGTCAGCTCGCTGGACCTGCTGTGGAAAGAAGCGGAGAAGATGACAAAACGCACCCTCGATCCGCTGGATGAAACCTGGCTGGCGGCGCTCTGATGGCCCAAAAAGGAGCGGCTATGCAACATGAAAAACTGCCGCTGCATATCCTGAGCGGTTTCCTGGGCAGTGGGAAAACCACGTTGCTGAAAGGCTGGCTGACGCATCAAAATCTCAACGATGTGGCGCTGCTGGTTAATGAGTTTGGTGAAGTTGGCATTGATCACCATCTGTTAAATGAAGTGGCACCGGATACGGTGCTGTTACCCAGCGGCTGCGTGTGTTGCCAGATTCGCGGTGAACTGAAAACGGCCCTGCTGGATCTGTATGAACGCCGTACCCGCGGCGAACTGCCGCCGTTTAGCCAGGTGATTCTCGAAACCACCGGTCTGGCCGATCCCGCGCCCATTCTGTCGACGTTACTGCATGATGCGCTACTCAAGCACCATTTCAGTCAGGGAACGCTGGTCACGTTGGTGGATGCCGAGCACGCTCGCCTCCAGTCGGCCCATCAGCCGGAATGGTTAGCCCAGGTCAGTGCGGCCGATAAACTGTTGCTCAGCAAACGCGATCGTATTGATCACCACGAGATGATGGCGCTGCAGAGCTGGCTTGCCGGTTTAAACCCCATGGCGGAACTGAGTGACACAGCGCAGGCGCTAGCCGAACCTGAGGCGTTATTTGCGCTGCGCCTGGCAAAAGGCACGCACGCGCAGCGGTTTCGCTGGCTCGGTGCCGTGGGCAGCGCCGCGTACAGTCTGACCGGGCAGGAGACGCATCATCACCCTCGGACACAAACCTGCGTGATCACGCTGGAAGACGAACTGAACTGGCCGGCGTTTGCTATCTGGCTGTCAATGCTGTTACATAGCCATGGACAATCGGTACTAAGAATGAAGGGCATTTTACGCTTCAGCGGCAGCAGTGCGCCGGTGGTGATCCACGGGGTTCAGCATACGTTACATCCGCCGGTACACATGAACGACTGGCCGGGGGATTTAGAAACATCGAAGCTGGTTTTTATTCTGCGCGGACTCGACGCAGAACGGCTGAAACAAGGGTTTAACCGCTTCCAGCAGGCGTTAAAGGATAAGTAAAACGATGAACTCTGCAGCCAAAGTCAACGATCAACTGACATTACGCGTACTCGGCACCTCCGTCACGCTGCTGGAAATGCTGCGCGTCAGGGCCGAAAAAGATCTGGGCATTCGTATCGAATACCTGCTGCACAGCGTGGAAGATGCGCAACGCATTGCCGTCATGCAGCCGGAGAGTTATGACCTGTACGATCAGTGGTTTCACAACATCGATTTTGTCTGGCCTGCCCGGGCCATCCAGCCGCTGGAAATCAAACGTCTCAAATACTGGGATGAAATTACCCCGCTGGCGAAAACCGGCAGGTTACGTCCGGATCTGCCGCTGGCCGACGGCAGCGTGCCTTCTGAACGGCTGTATGTGCAGCGCGATATGCATCTGGGCAGCCATGCCAGCGATCACATCAGTATGCTGCCGCTCACGCACAATGCAGACAGCTTTGCTTATCACGCCGACCGACTGCCCGCGGCGTTGCAGCAGCAGGAGGAGAGCTGGGGCTGGCTCCTGCATCCTTCACTGACGGGGCAGGTGGCTTTACAGGAAGATGCGGCAATGGGCGGCATTGATGCCGCGCTTGCCATGCAGGGCGCTGGCCTGGCGCGCTTTGCCAACCCAGGTAATCTTACGCTTGAAGAGATTGATCTGCTGACTCAGCAACTGGCGCGCCTCAATCGCAATGGGCATTTCGCGGCATTCTGGGCCTCGCAGGACGAGGCATGCGACCTTATCGCCAACCAGCAGGTGGAAGTGCAGAGCCTCTGGGCGCCCATCTATTTCCGCCATCATTTTCATCAGCGCGGCTATAAAATGGCACGCCCGCGAGAAGGTTATCGCGCCTGGTATGGCGGCATGTCGCTTTCGCGCTGCGCGACCGGCAAAATCAAAGACGCGGCCTATGACTATTTAAACTGGTGGCAATCCGGCTGGCCGGGCGCTGTCATGGCGCGACAGGGTTACTATATTTCCAACGCGGCGCGCAGCCGGGCGCATCTGTCTGCGGCAGAATGGGACTTCTGGTATGGCGGTCAGCCAGCAAGCGAGGTGCTGCTTGATGCCTGGGGCGCACCGTTGATTCCGCAAGGTGAGGTGCGTGACGGAGGAAGCTACGAACAGCGCATGAGCCATATTGCCGTGTGGAACGCCGTGATGGATGAACACAACTATCTGACGCGTCGCTGGCAGGATTTTTTGCGCGCCAGTTGATGGACAAGGGCAGGCCAGAACGCTTAAATGCGCTTCTGGCCCAATCAAAAAGGAAGATGACATGCGCACTCGTCGTTCGGCCCGATTACTGATCCTCAATGCTTCCCATGCCGTTTTGCTGTTTCGTTTCGTGCATAAACAGGAACAGGATGCGCTGGCAGGCAATGCCTACTGGGCAACGCCCGGCGGTGGCGTAGAGGAGGGCGAATCCTTCGAGCAGGCAGCGGTCAGAGAGCTTTATGAAGAAACCGGTATACGTCAGGAGAATGTTGGTCCGTCCGTGGGTGAGCGCAAATTTGAGATGACGCTGCCCTCAGGTGAATGTGTTCTGGCACACGAGCGTTTTTATGTTGTCACTGTCTCGGGTGACGAGATTAACACGCAGGGCTGGAGTGAAAATGAGAAGTCAGTTATTGCCAGCGCACGTTGGTGGACCATCAAGGCACTCAGTGAAACAGCCGACACGATTTATCCTGCCAATATCCTGCGTCTGCTACCCTGAAACAGACCTGAATAGAATGAGAATAGTTGTATAAAATACATTCAAAATAACCGTCATCGCCGCGCGGTTTATATCAGGAAGAGCAGGGCGTGGTGATGGCGGCATCGAATTAACTTCGTTGAATACATAAATTATATTTCATATTTAATTAAAGCTTCCTGTCTGCTCGCCGATAGTCATTCCACATACAATAATAGATTGATTGAGAATGATGATAAAAAGGAATTATTCACTGTTGGCAATGGCGCTGTTATTAAGTGGATGTGCGTCAAAACCGCTCCCGCCGACCAGTAAACTGGTTCAATCAGAAACGATTACCTCCGCCAACAGTTCTCAAATAACGATTGAGGCCTGGAATGAGCTGGAAACCGACTTTAATCGACCAACCGATAATCAGTTGCGATACGTGACGCAAGGTGATACTTCAAAAGTCGTCGCACTTAAAACATTACAGTTCGTCACCATGATGTTTACGACCGGTGGACAGGCGACAGGCTTTACTAAATCTGATCTCAAAGGCACTGAAGTGAAAGGACTGGCTAATCCATCAGTCGCTTACCTGATGCCGAGAGTCAGTGAGATTCTTAAGACAGAAATGGATAAACATCCTGCCAAAAAATACCCGGACGCAGTGAAAATTAGCCCATATACATGGAAGCTGATTTATAAAAACCTTGCCGGTGGCGATGATAACTATGAGCTTATCATGACGACAGCCTTATCCCGCGCAACACAAGATAAAGATGGCAAGTCACTTTATACCAGTATTGTGTGCGGCAGTACGGCCAGCACGCCGCAATATACGTTGCCGCAATGGCGGGCGAATAGTTATGCCAAAGTGACTGAAGTCACGCAGCAAATATTAGATGACTGTATAACGCAGTTCACCAACAAATCGCCTTCCTATCTGCTTTAAATTAGTTAATTGGGTCTGCCTGAATTACCGTATTGTCAGGCTGCGGGGGAAACCGTCGCCGACGTGCATTAGGCAGATCCTTATTCTAAAATAATTGCGCTCTGTTATCGCTACATTAAAGCTATAACGGGGCGTTAAAGCATCGCGCCTTAATTATGTTAAATTAAGTGCTATTAGATGCGCGATTTTTTGCATTAACAAATAATCTGTTTAATGCTGGTTCTCTTTACGCCTGCCCATTGAGGTGAAAGTGAACTTACTCAAGATCGACCACGTGCACATTTATGTGCATGACCTGGATAAGGCAGAACACTGGTATCAGCAGGTACTGGGGTTTTCGCGCGATGAAACATTACTGTTCTGGTTTTCGCAAGGCGGTCCGCTGGTCCTGAAAAATAACGATGCCGCAATTTCGCTGTTTTTAAGAACGCATCAGTCGCCAGGTCATACCGTGGCATTTAGCCTGGATGCATCGTCTTTCAGTCAGTTACTGCACGTCCTGGTCACGCAATCAATACCTTACAGCGTCAGCGATCATTGGGTGTCGATGTCCGTCTATTTTTCCGATCCCGATGGAAATCAGATTGAGCTGACGTCTTATCAGTACAAGGAAGCGCGGGAAAATCTGGCGATGTTCGAGCAGAGCCTGCGGCAGGCTTAACAGAAACAGAGATAAAGTCGTTAACCGGGTCTGGTCAAAACGGCTTAGTCAGGATAAAGAAGAAAAGGGCAGCGCTGTTCTTCATTGCACGCCCTGGCGGTGTAAGCTGCCAACGCATCACATCTCAACCTCAGGCACGACTGAAGATGAATGACGGAATTGTGATTACATACGGGATGATTTTTTCCTGAAAATGATCTGTTTGTCGACACCAGACAGCCAAAATGTCGTGATCGATTTGGATTTGGGTGGATTCTGTGGGGAATGCGGCACCTGAGTACGCTAACTTTCACGTAGCAGCGTCAGTTTTTTACAGGCGTTAGTTTGCAGCTGAGCCTGACAACACATCACGACGCGGCATGACGGAACTGAGCGTGAGTTCTGCCATGAGACGTTTTCGAAAAGCGAAGTGAGACGTGGATGACCGTCTTTATGGAAAGCACTGTGAGTTCTCGATGAAGACGTTTTCTAAAAACGAAATTGATGCGCGTTTCGGGTGATGAACATAAGTGGCAGCACAGGAGATGTGGTCGTTGATCATCATTCAAATTGGGTTGTCTGATTAAATGGAAATACAGCATAGCAGCACAGGTCTTTATGATGGTGGCCTGAAGACGGCATGAGAGACGAACGTCATCAGACAAAAGCAGTGAGATGCAAAACGGGCTCAGATCCTGAAAAGCCGTAGCAGACATAAAAGACGTAAGATGACCCTGTCAAAGCTCACCATATTAAAGTGCACATAATGTATATTATGTTAAATAAAATATCTAATTACGCACTCAGATGGCTCCCCGGTATCACGGGCTCCTCACCTGCACACTTTTATGTCTTGAAGCGCATTCCAAATCGATCGCGCTACGCGAAAACTGGCGCATAATCCCCCTGCGAGTTATTCAGAATTTACGTAGCGTTGTCGGTTTGAGTCTGGCCATTGCCACGTTTTTTCACAGTAACCTCGCCACGTTTGCCCGACATGCGTTTTGTTGGTTTAGTCCGATCTGTTTTCACTGCCGCGCGTTACCGTGAAAAATGGCTTGCGGCTAACAGCCTGTTGCCAGGCCATGCTCAGTTCCAGCCCGGATAACGTCATTCTCGATTAAGCCCCAAACCAACATCAGGCTGAGTGCGGTTGCCTCGGCGTCGACAAGTTTGTCAGGAAAAGTTTTCCAGCACCGACATAAATGAGTGACGGTCGCCCTGACCTGCCGTTAAGCGGACGCGGCTTTCAATGTCCGACAGATGATGTTCCATCAAATGCTGAGCCTGTTTAAGGTCGTTATCCTTCAGTGCCTGAACAATCATGCGGTGATGGTCTGCACCACAATCGTCACTGTGCTTTTCTTCATATAACGCCATCACCAACGATAACCGTGCCACAACTTTCGATAACATCTCGGTTAGTACGGGATTGCCGGCCAACTCCGCCAAAACAAGATGGAACTTACCGGATAAAACGGTTTTGGATTTCTCATCGCCATGCTGATGGATGTGCTCTTCTTCGTCGGTTAACGCCGTCAGCACATCCAGTTGGGCTGGCGTGGCTCGCCGTAAAACCATTTCGAGCAGCAGCCCTTCGATTTTACGCCGCGCTTCAAAAAGACTTTTTGCTTCTTCAATGCCCGGCTCGGCAACAAAGGTGCCCCGGTTGCGCTTACGCTCCAGAAGGTGATCGCTTTCTAAAACGCCTAAAGCACCGCGAACCACAGTGCGGCTGACGCCAAAATGCTCGGCTATGGCTTCTTCCAGAATTTTGCTTCCCGGTTTGAGTGCACCTTCGCCAATGGCCGCCGCCAGGGTGGCACGGATGCGCTCAGAAACATCGTCATGACCTTCCCCACCTGTCAACGCTGTGCCAGAAACTGCCGCACCTGCCCGACTGCGCGTTTTTTTCATCTCTTGTTCCTTGTCAGGCAATAGCAGGCATCAAGCCGCTATCGCACTTGTTGAAAACCGGATTGTACTATCTCTGTAATAATTTCGCTGCGCAAACCTCAGCTAAGCACAATATTCAGTCGGGCACATACCGCACGGATATGCTCAGAGGATTGTTGAATAAAGCCAATCGCCTGCTCAAAACCGTAGGACTGATACTGATAGCTGGGATAGCCGTAGTTCGCTGTTTCGTAAAACTCAAAGTCAGCCACTTCACCTGCCATGACCCGTTTTTCATACGCATTGAGCATCGCGAAGTACGCCTCAAGTTCTTCTGGCGTCAGGTCCGGATGACCTGCCCGCCAGACAGGATCGTCAATCTGGATGCATTGCCGTGGGTTTGCATCACGACGCTGATCGTCTGACGATCGGGCTATTTCCAGCGAGAGGTTTAGCTGTGGATTCACTTCCGCCAGTAAGGTAAGAATGGCGGTGAAATCCACTATCCCCGTGCCGCATGGGCGCGGCTGGAAATCAAGCCCGCCTTCCGCCCGACCAATATAGGCATCTTTAATGTGCGTCTGACGAATCCAGGGCGCAAGGCGGCGCGTTGCCCAGACCGGATGTTCCCCACGCTGCAACATGTTGGCGGTATCAAGCACCACGCCCAGACAATCTTCCCCGACCGCTTCAATCAGACGTAGAATCTCAAATGAGGTGATCTCATCATGGGTTTCTATGTTCATGTGTACGCCATTAGCGCGTGCCACCGGCGCCAGTTTGCGCAGCACTTTTTCTGTGGCGCTAAGCTGCTCATCCCAGGTGACATCTGTACGAAAGCGATCGACCGCCAGCCGACCGCGATAAGCCGGTTTGAAATTACCAGGTGACACCCAAAGCTCTCGGCAGCCAATTTCTGCCCCCGATTCAATCATCCGCGTTAACCCTGCGATGATATCGCCGTCGCCAATGTCACGTAATTCGGGTGATTCAGCGCTGCAATAGGGATTAATTTTGCCTAATCCACTTTCGAGGTAAAGGCCTGAATCATCAGCCTTTTGCCGGATGTCACGCAGTTCAGCGATATCGAGCTGTGGGCTCATATCCAGTAGCGTGCTGAAAAAAATGCCACTCAGCCCCAGATCCTTCACATGATCCAGGCTGGCGAGCGGACCTCGTTTTTTTGCCTCCGGCAGCTTTAACCCATCAATTCCCAATCTCATAGACGAACCCTTTAAATGTCATTGTAGGCTGTTGCGTGCAAGCCTCATGCCACTCAAGGAACAGCTATGGCTAACTCCCTGATGCAAATAACTAAAAATTAAATTAAAAACATTCGCATATTTTTTCGAATTATTTCCCGATTAATTCTGTACGGAATTACTCTTCTCTCAATCCCTTGTACAGCCTGCATTCTCGCGCGATTACCGCCTTTGCCGTTAACAAGCCCTGCTGCGGCGGTGGCATAAAATGACATCAGGCTGCACCAAATTAAGGAAGTTTCGCACTATAAAAGTGAATGCTGATCGATTATGTATGAATAAAAATTGAATCAAAGATATTCGCAAATAGATACGAATAATTTAATGAAAATAATTTACATTAATAATCAACGTATTGTGATTTTTCGCCTCCCCCTGTATTTCAGGCTGGCACGCCACTTGCAAAATTCCTCACATCGACTTGATCGTTCCATTAAACGATGCCGTACCAGGGAAGCACTATGTCAACTATGCCTAAAACATCAGAACGTAAACGTCTTAGCGTTCATGGACTTACCCACAGTTACGGCAGCAGTAATGCTATCAGTGATATTTCGTTCACCATTGAGCCGGGTGAAATTGTGGCGCTGCTTGGGCCAAGCGGGTGCGGTAAATCGACCGTCTTGCGCGCCATTGCCGGACTGATTCAACCCAAAGCAGGCAAAATCGTGTTAGGTCATCAGGACCTTGCGCAAATGTCAGCGCGCTCCCGTGGTATTGGTATGGTGTTTCAGAACTACGCCTTATTCCCGCATCTGACCGTGGCAGAGAACATCGCCTATCCCTTGTCCTGTCAGCAGATGTCGCGCGCTGAGCGCAAAGCGCGTGTGAAAGAGATGCTGACGCTGGTGCGGCTGGAAGAGTACGGCAATCGCCTGCCGCGCGAATTATCGGGCGGACAGCAGCAGCGTGTTGCTGTTGCCCGCGCCATTGCCGGCCGCCCTTCTTTATTATTGCTTGATGAACCCTTTGGTGCGCTCGACCGCGCCCTGCGGTTTGATCTCCAGGTTGAGTTACTGCACCTGCAAAAAACGTTGGGTATCACCACGCTGATCGTCACGCATGATCAAGAGGAAGCCCAGAGCCTGGCGAACCGGTTGGTGCTCATGAACAAGGGGAACGTCGAGCAGATTGATACGCCGATGGCGGTCTATGACCAGCCCAGCACGCTGTTTGTTAACACCTTTATCGGTCAAACCAACCAATTGCCGGGCACGGTGTTGCGCTTTGACAACGATACCACCTTAATTGGCCTGCCTGACGACATGACGCTGCGGCTGCCCAGGCGACTCAACTTTATTCTGGGCGCTAAGGTCATCATCACCTGCCGACCAGAAGACATCACCCTGATGCCGCACCCCAACGAAAACACGCAGCCGGTCACGCTGAGCGTGTCGGTTCCTTTGGGCCCGACGTTGCTCCACGAGATGACGCTTCCCTGTGGTGGCAGCCTGCGCGCGTCTGAAGTGCGCGGTGCCGGTACCCCGCTTCTTCGCCCCGGCGCGCAGCTGTTCGCCGAGATCAATACCACACGCTGCCATGCCTTTCCGGCAGAACCGCAATCCTAAGCGCATAAGAAGGAAAAACTATGAAAGACGTTAACATCAGTCGTCGTCGGTTCGGTCAACTGATTGCCGGGGCGACGGCAGCCTCACTGCTGCCGCTTTCGTTACGGGCATTGGCAGCCAATACGCAATCAGCCGTGGTAGCCACCTTCCCTGGCAACTGGGAGGACGCTTATCGCACGGTATTAACACCGATGCTGCAGAAAGAAGGCATTGGCCTGACGATTGCGCCAGCGATGGCCCAGGACCAGCTCGCGAAAGTGATGGCCAGCCCTGGCAATCCGCCCTATGACGCACTGCTGATGTCTCCGGGGCAAACTGACGTTGCCCTGCAAAATAATTTGATTGAAAAAATCGATCCTTCACGACTGAAAAACTGGCACCTGCTCGATAAAAGTTTTCAGGGAGAATACGGGCCGACGGTGACCGTGGAAGTCAACGGCATTGCCTACAATCCCGATATGGTACCGAGGCCGGACGGCTATGCCGATCTGTTTGAGAATCCCAGGTTTAAAGGGCTGGTCTCCTGGACAGGGTTTGGCTCAAACACCGCCGTCATGGCCTATACCGAAATTGCCAAAATATACGGCAAAGGGCCAGATGATATGGATGCCGTGTTTCAACTGTTCCAGAAACACCCTGAGCAGCTAAAGAGCATCGTCGACAGCACCAATCACCAGATGACGCTGTTCCAGCAAGGTGAAATTGCGGTATTCATGTGCAGCACCAGTAACGTCGCGCGCCTGAAGAGCCTGGGCATGAATGCCGAATTTGTGCATCCTAAAACCGGCACACCGGCGGCACCGGTCAACATTCACCTGACCAAAGGCAGTAAAAACGCAGAGGCAGTTTATGCCTATATGGATGCCGCTATCTCACAAGCCGCTCAGGATCAGTTCAAGCTACCGCCAGCAGAAATGTTTCCCACCAACAACAATGTGGCGCTGACGCCTGCCATCTCGGCCTACGTTACTCGCCAGGACCTGCCTTCGCTGGTTTATCCCGACTGGGCCGCGATCAACAAAAATCGCGATGCCTGGATACGCAAATTCGATACGATTGTTGCTGGATAAGGTGGCGTGATGAAACAGAGCGGCTTTCCGTATGTGGTGCCCATGTTGCTGCTGTCCGTGGTGTTTTTCGCAACGCCGCTCGCTGTTTTAGTCGGATTCAGCTTTATCACCAAAAGCGGTATCACGCTTGAGCATTACGCTCGCTTTTTTGGCGATGCGTTTAACTTCCGCGTGCTGCTTAATACCGCAAGACTGGGCATTGAAACCGTCATTGGCACGACTTTGCTGGGTATTCCCATCGCTCTGTTGTATTGGCACAGCGGTCGCACAGTGCGTCAGACGATCATTTTCCTGACGCTGATACCGATGCTGACCAGCAACGTGGTGCGAACCTTTGCCTGGATTGTCATTCTGGGACGCCAGGGCCCTGTCAGTGATGCCCTTATGGCGCTGGGCATCACCGGCATGCCAACCAGCCTGATGTTTACCGAGCTGGGTCTGGTCCTGGCAATGTGCCAGATCGATCTGCCGTTAATTATCCTGCCGTTGATTGCGATTCTGACGCGGACTCCCTACGCACTCACGGAAGCCGCGCAGGTTTCAGGTGCAGGTCCGTGGCGAATTTTCGTCACCGTACTGCTGCCCTTAATGCTCCCGGGCTTACTGGCCGGCTGGATTCTGGTGTTCGCCAGCACCAGTAGTTCGTTTGTCACCCAGTCCGTGATCGGTGGCGCGCGCAATGTGTATGTTCCACAGCTGATTTATCGCGAAGTCGGCACGCTGTTTGACTGGCCATTGGCCTCTGCCATCGCCGTGGTGCTGCTGCTTTCTACTGGCTGCCTGCTGGTTGCCCTGACCATGATTTCACGCCACCGGAGACTGAGCGGCCATGCGTAATCATCGAGAAAACCCGGTGCCTGCTGCACTGTATAACCTGTTCGTCTATGGCTTTGGCACGCTTTGCGTTATCTATCTGGTTGCGCCCATTGTTATTGCCATCATGATGTCGTTTACCGCCGGTCAAACACTGAAGTATCCGCCCGAAGGATTTTCCCTGCGCTGGTACGAGGCCTTACTGGACCCCGTTCGTTCCGGAACGGAGCAGATCGCGGCCTGGAACTCCCTGAAAATTGCCGGGTTGGCGGTGTTGGGATCGCTGCTGTTCGCCGTGCCCGCCACCATTGGCATGACGCGAATGAAACGTAAAAGCGTCAATGCCATTGAACCATTACTGCTGGCACCGCTGGTGCTGCCCAGCCTGGTCTACGGCCTGTCGGCCTTAATCGTTGCCAACTTTTTTGGCGTGACACCGTCACTATGGTTAACGGTTACGGGCCACATCGTGGTTTTTGGCCCGCTGATGTATCGGGCAGCATCCGTGGTTGCGCAGGGAATGAATCCCTCTCTGGCTGAAGCCTCGACGGTAATGGGAGCGAGCTGGTTTATGACCCTGCGCCGCGTCACCTTGCCGTTGCTGATGCCGGGCATCACCGCCGGGGCATTTCTGGTGTTTATCCAGTCTCTGGATAACGTTACGGTCACGCTGTTCCTTGCCGACGCACGCACCACAGTCCTTCCCCTGCGCATGTTTGCACTGATTGAAGAGTCGCTGGATGTACGCGTTGCGGCCATCTCCGGCATTCTGATTGCGATAACCCTGATGGGCATGTTGGTCGCGCGCCGTGTACTGGCACCGCGTCCGCAAAACCCGTAAATAAAAAGGATTCACTATGACTACTCATGCGACTGCCGCCGCAGGATATCGCATCGGCGCGTTATTGGCTGATTTCCAGCCTGACTTCACGTTTTCCGCCCCGCCGCCCTTGCCGCTGGAGGAGTTTGAAGAGCGTCTGCGTAAAATCCGTCGTCAGGCCGTAGAGGCCGGACACGATGCGCTGATCGTTCACGCAGGCAGCGTGGGCTGGTTTCATGCGTCAAATCCCTATCTTCGCTATATTTGCGACTGGATGCGCGAAGGTGTGCTGATCATCCCCACAGATAACAATAAGCCTTTGACGCTGCTGTCGTTTTTTACCCAGTCAGTGCTGCTTCCGCCAGCCGGAGAGCCGCTGTTGGTCGAGGACATCTGGCAGATTGGGCCAATAGGCCGCGAATATGCTGACCGTCCCGGCGACGCGGTGGTGAAAACGGCCGAAAAATGTGCCGCGATACTGCGTCAGTTGGGATTAGCGCGTGCGCAGATTGGCAAAATTGGCGATCGTACCAGCCTGACTTTTTGGGCGTCGCTGGAAACCCAGTTACCCGGCAGTCAATGGATTGCAGACAACGCCATTCTGGACCGACTGCAAAAAGTGCGCTCCACGCGTGAAATCGAGATGTTCAGGGCGGCGGCACAGTTGATTAGCATCGGTACGCAAGCGGCTTACCATGTGGCGAAACCGGGTATCACCGATCATGAAATCTTTGCGGCCTTTACCGCCGCACAAATGGCATTCGGTGGTGAGACCGGCGATGGCTATCAAATTGGTATCAATGCGTTTGGTACGCACTGCGGTAAACCTTACGGACATATTGTTCGCCCCGGTGACCTGATCAATTTGTATATCTCAAATGTCACCTGGCGCGGCTATACCGCCCAGACGGCGCGCATGATTGCCGTGGGCGATATTACCGCCCGCCAGGAGCTGGTGTTAAACGCCTGTACTGAAGGCGTTAAACGTGCGGAGCAACGCATTAAGCCGGGCGCGTTAATGCGTGATATTAACAATGCTGCCTTTGCACCCATGATCGCGCAGGGACTGTTGACCTCACCCGAAGCCCGCAGCATGCCGTATAACTGGTCACCCATGCCGGACGGCGAAGCACGTTTAATTCCGCAACAGTATGTCCCGGATGCAGACTGGGAAGCACAGGGACGCAAACTCATGCATGTTTACCCTGCCACTCATGGCCCACATAACCCGAATCTGGGCCATTCAGTCGGCATGGCGGGCGGGCAAAACAGCTTCAACATTTCGTCTCACAATTACGATCGTCTGGAGGAAGGTATGGTGTTTGTGTTGCACACCCAATGGCTTGAGCCGTTATCGGCCGGTTGCAACATTGGGGATTGTTATGTGGTGACCCAGGACGGCTTCGAAAACCTTAGCCGCCATACGCCGCTTGAAACCCACCGTATTGCAGCCGGAGTTTGATATGAATTCGCACACCTGGTTTGATTTCGCGTCATTAGGCGAACGGGAACGCTACAAAATACTGATTGGTACGGTGATACCGCGCCCCGTAGCCCTGGTGACTACCGTTGATAAAAACGGGCACGCGAATGCCGGGCCGTTTAGCTTCTTCAACGTGTTAACACACGATCCGGCCATTGTTGCTATCGGTGTCGAAAATTATGCCGATATGCGCTTTAAAGACACAGCCCGGAACATCCGTGAAACGGGCGAATTTACCGTGCATATTGTGGACCAGGCGCTGGTCGAACAAATGGAAGTTTGCGCGATTAAATTTGCGCCAGAGGTGAATGAACTGCGTGAAGCTGGCCTGGCTACCGTTCCGGGCAACAAGGTATGCAGCCCGCGCATTCTTGCCGCGCCAGCCGCGCTGGAATGCCGCCGACATACCACTTTGCAGGTTGGCCCCGCGCGCGAAATTATTCTTGGTGAAGTGGTCGGCGTCTATGTGCGTAGCGATGCGGTTAACCCGGAAAACCTGCACATCGATCAGCACCTTATGGACGCGATTGGTCGTATGGGGGGGAATACTTATTGCCGGACGCGCGATCAGTTTGATGTAAAAACGTTGACGCCCGAACAATGGGCATCACGACAATCCATTAAATAACGCGTTGCAAACGAAGGCATCTGTGGAGCCGCAGGTGTAACCCGCGCCTTTACGGAAAACAATAGAAACACCAACCTGCTACATAACGGCTGCGTCGCCCCGTTAAGCGTGGCTGCAATACAAAGCACACTGAAGTGGGTGTAAGCGGAGATAAGCCACCATTCTGTCGTGAGACGCGTGGCTGATTTCCCCACTCATGCTTTGCTCGGGCAGAACGCCGGTGTTCAGCCCGTTAACTTGCCCGGTTCAGCGTCACCTGTGCGCCATATTCGCGCGTCAGCCGGCGAGACTGATAGTAAACGGATTTCCAGTACGGATTATCCAGTGAAGAACGAATCACGCCTTTGCTGGCAGAGGCATGAATAAACTGATGGTCAGTATCGTAGAACCCAACATGCATCCCACCGCCGATGCGGAAAAAGACCAAATCGCCTGGCTGTAAATGTTCCGGCGTGACACGAACGCCCATATGCAGGAGATCGGCGGTTGTCACGCGATCCATCGGCAGATTAAAGCGGTCATGCAAGGTGCGCCAGACGTAGCCCGAACAGTCGACGCCCGACAGTTGCGTTCCGCCCCATTGGTACGGTGTGTCATGCCAGGTATGCATTTGGTCATGCAATGCAGCAACAATCGGGATTAAGTCAGGGTTTTGCGTTGAATCCGATGCGGAAGTGTCCTCGGGAGCGTCTGAGCGAGGATGATGACTGCAGCCGGACATCAGCAATATAAGGCCGGAAAGTAAAAAGAAAGATGTTCTACGCTTCATCGAGTGATCCGCACAGTAAAGATAAGAGGCCAGCAAAGTTAATAGCTTTATAACCTATTCATTCGCCTATAGAAATATCAAAGCTCCGCTTTACCTAACCTTACACTTTGAGCATCAGGTCATAGTTATATAGCGTAAAACCCCCCTTCTGAAAACAGATTTTATTGAACCCAAATAATAACGCTACGTTTAATCTGACTGGGTCGCTCTCCTGCTCATCGTTCAGAATTCACGTAGCGCTGCCTGTTTTTACCCTACCCGTTTTCACCGGGATCAAGCCCGCACACCTGCCAGCGCACTGAACTGACACCTTTCTCCAGGCTGATACGGCTTACCAGACTTTCCAGCTGCCCGGTCATGCTGGGCTGCCCCATCACTTCGGCATTCACTTCCATGCGGTGCGGCGGGTCCAGATCTTCACTGTGGAGCGACTGCAGGCGCAAGCCGCTGTTGCCCAGGCTGTGCAGCATCAGGCTGCGCACCTGAACTTCATCCTGAGCCAGACAAACGATTTGCACTTTATAATGCTGTACCGCCTCGTCAGCCGACACGATAGACTGACGATTGATGCCCAGCGCCAGCTCGCGCAGCAGGATATTGGCGCACAGAATCACCATGCAGCCAATCGCCGCTTCGAGCAATAACCCCATGCTGCACAATACGCCGACGGCCGCAGTACACCACAACGTGGCGGCGGTATTCAGGCCGCGCACATTTAACCCGTCGCGCATAATCACGCCACCGCCGAGAAAGCCGATGCCGGAAACCACATAGGCGGCAACGCGCGTGGCGTCGGTGGCAATGCCCGGTACACATTGGGTCATCAGCACAAACAGGCAGGCGCCGGTGCTGACCAGCGCGTTGGTGCGTAAGCCGGTCATGCGTTGACGCAGTTGACGTTCGCTGCCGATGAGCGCACCCAGAATCAGCGCAGCCGACACGCGCAGTAAAAAGATTTTCCAGTCCATGATAAACCTCTCTCCGCCACGCAGTATGCGCAGGACGGAAAAGTAAAGATGAATAAAATGGATTACAGCAGGCGCTGATGCACAGAGCGCATCACGTTGTGGAGGGATGATTGTAAAACCGCCATCTTAACGCGCAGTTAAGACAGCCAGAAGACTATCTTACTGCAGAAGCCAGGTGTAATCGTTCGGGACTTTTGTCCAAGATTGATTGCCTCATGAGTAAAATTCGCGGCGATTGTATAGCCATCTGAGCAGAGATTTCCACTCAGATGGCTGTTCGTTAAGGTTTGGTTTATGCCAGCAGAAAACGATTAGCGCAGGGTCGCCGCGTCCGCTGGTACTTCTGACCGGGCGGGTTCCATCATCACCGGAGTGCTTTTATAGGAGGGAATACCGCTCTTTGTGTCGTAACTGTCCAGTGGGATCAGCACATTGGCCTCGGGATAATAGGCTGCGACAGAGCCGTCGGCCATGTCATGGACCGCGATGGTCAGATTATCGAGTCGACGATGGGTAGGTTTACCGTCCGGGTCCAGCGCAATGATGTTGACCTGATCGCCCATGCGAACCCCGTTTTTCTCCGCCTCATTTTCACTGATAAACAACACATCCCGGCGTCCTTTGATACCGCGATAGCGGTCGTCCAGGCCGTAAAGCGTGGTGTTGTACTGGTCGTGACTGCGTAGCGTGGTCAGCACCAAATCATGGCATTTGAACGATCGCGGATCTTCGTTGATGCCGTCCATAAGCAGGAATTGTGCTTTACCCGACGGCGTATGCCAGACGCGTTCCGACGCGCCATTAGGTAAACGAAAACCGCCCGGCTGCTGGAGACGCTCATTAAAGTTGTCGAAGCCTGGCACCACTTTCTCAATGGCGTTACGGATGGTGCTGTAGTCAGCGATCATGCTGTCCCAGTCCACTACAGTGCCCGGCAGCGTGGCTTTTGCCAGACCGGCAACCAGCGCTGGCTCAGATTTCAGATGCGGTGAGGCGGGTTCAAGCGTACCGCGAGAGGCGTGAACCATCGACATGGAATCTTCAACGGTTACGCTCTGCGCACCGGATTGCTGCTGATCGATCTCTGTGCGTCCCAACACCGGGAACAAATAGCTGTGTTTTGCCAGCAACAAATGAGAACGATTCAGTTTGGTGGCCATATGCACCACTAAATCCAGCTTGCGCATGGCAGGGAACGTCTCCTGCGGGTCGGACATGGCTTCGGCCAGGTTACCGCCCAGGCAAAGCAGGGCATTGATTTTTCCATCGCGAATCGCCTGCACGGCCTGAACTGCGCCGTGGCCGTGTTTGGCTGGGGGTTTAAAACCAAACACTTTTTCAATGCTGTTCAGCAGGCTTTCTGTGGGGATTTCAGTAATACCCACGGTACGATCGCCCTGCACGTTTGAGTGACCGCGCAAAGGGCAGATCCCCGCGCCCTTCTTGCCCATATTGCCGCGCAACAGCAGCAGATTGGCAATCTGCTGAACATTTTGCGTGCCGTATTGATGCTGGGTAATCCCCATGCCGTAGCAAATGATTGTGCGTTCAGCATTGGCATAAATATGGGCAATGTGCTGAATTTGCTCACGCTCCATACCCGAGATTTTCAGGATGTGCTCCCAGTCGGTCGCAGCCAAATCGGCTTTCAACGCGTCAATGCCCTGGGTATGTTCTTCAATAAAGGCGAGATCGAAGATGCCCGGATTGCCTTTCGCTCTGGCGTCCTCATCCATCGCTAACAGACATTTCATCACGCCTTTCAGCATCGCGGCATCGCCGCCTACCCGAATTTTGTAGTAGGTCGAGGCCAGTTCTGTTGAGCTCAGCGTCAGCATCTGAACCGGGCTTTGTGGTGCGGTAAAACGTTCCAGCCCGCGCTCGCGTAACGGGTTGATCGCCACAATTCTGGCTCCGCGCTTTGCCACCTCCTGTAAGGTTGCCAGCATACGTGGATGGTTAGTGCCGGGGTTATGGCCAATGCAGATCACCAAATCACAGTCGTCAAAGTCATCCAGTTCCACCGTGCCTTTGCCTATGCCAATCGACTCTGGCAAGCCAACGCTGGTCGGCTCGTGGCACATGTTGGAACAGTCAGGAAAGTTGTTGGTTCCGAATTCACGGGCAAACAGCTGCCAGAGAAACGCGGCTTCATTGGAGGCGCGACCCGAGGTGTAAAATTCCACGCTGTCCGGATCGTTATAGCTGCGCAGCCGCTCGCCAATTTCGTTAAAGGCCGTCTCCCATTCAATGGGCTGATAGGTATCGCTGGCGGGGTCGTACTTCATCGGATGCGTCAGCCTGCCCTCGCCTTCAAGCTCATGGGCGTTGCGCTGCCAAAGTTCGCTGACGGTATTCGCAGCAAAGAATTCAGGTGTGGTGCGTTTGCTGGTGGCTTCCCATGAAACCGCTTTTGCGCCGTTTTCACAGAATTCAAACGAGGAGGTGTGCTTGGGATCGGGCCAGGCGCAGCCCGGACAGTCAAACCCTTCGGGCTGGTTGACCTTGAACAACGCGATGACGTCCTGCTTGACCGCCATTTGTCCACGAATAGCGCCAGCCACCGCTTTCAGGGCACCCCAGCCGCCTGCGGCACCTTCATAGGAATGAATGCCCGATGTACTCTCTTGCTCTTTCATATTGCTCCACAATCACTGTTATTCGCTTTTCATTAAGCCTGGTACAGTAATTGCGATGGTGCGTGGGAACAGTGATGTAAATGTCAGGATAACCTTTGCTAAATGTTACATCGCTACGTTTAGGGTGAATAACAGGCCGATTATGTGTCCTGATCAGGCTTGCAGCGCATTCCCTCACCGTTGTCTTCGGCAGCGCTCGGAGCAATATTGCACCTCTTCCCAGCATTTCTCCCACTTTTTGCGCCAGGTCATCGGTTTCTGGCACTGTTTGCAATAGCGAACCGGCAATGACTGTTTATTGCCTTTACATGTTTTCATTTATCGCTCCTTTGCTCAGGTGACGCATTAGCATAAAAAGTATAGACGCCGGGTAAGGCAAACTGCGTGACCTGATGCTGGTAGGGCTGATTGACTTTGCGGCAAATAGGATCAGAATAGCCTGCATCAAGGACTGCGCTACACGGAGTTTATCATCATCACCTTTCGCGACCTGTTCCGCTTCAACGCGGTGGTAAAAACTGGCCTGTTAGCCGCATCGGCCTTGCTGCTGGTCAGTTGTGCCTCTGAACCGCCTAAATCGCTGGTTACGCCCTTCCCGCCCGTCAGTAAACCGTCGCTGCCTTCACAACCGGTGCAACATCATGAACCGGTGCGCGGCGTCTGGCTGACGACGGTTTCACGGCTTGACTGGCCACCGATCGCCTCCGTGAATATCAGCGATGACAACGTGCGCGTCAGTCAGCAAAAAAAAGCGCTGACCGATAAGCTGGATAAGCTGAAAAGTCTGGGCATCAATACCGTGTTTTTTCAGGTTAAACCAGACGGCACGGCCCTATGGAGATCAAAAATCCTGCCCTGGTCAGACATGATGACCGGAAAGATTGGTCAGGACCCGGGCTTCGATCCGCTGCAGTTTATGCTCGATGAGGCGCACAGGCGCGGTATGCGGGTACATGCCTGGTTTAATCCTTATCGTGTCTCGGTGAATACCAAACCTTCAACGGTGGCTGAGCTTAACCGCACGCTGTCACAGCAGCCTGCCAGCGTGTTTGTGCTGCATCGCGACTGGATTCGTACCTCGGGGGATCGCTATGTGCTCGACCCCGGTATTCCGGATGCCCGGGACTGGATAACCAGCATCGTGGCAGAAGTGGTCAAACGTTATGACATCGATGGCGTGCAGTTTGATGATTACTTCTATGCCGAATCACCGGGTTCTGCCCTGAATGACAGCCAGACCTTTATCAAATACGGTCAGGGTTTTGCGTCTAAAGCGGACTGGCGCAGGCACAATACGCAGTTGTTAATCGAACAGGTTTCTCACACCATCAAGCAGCTCAAGCCGAATGTAGAATTTGGCGTCAGCCCGGCTGGCGTCTGGCGTAACCGCTCGCATGATGCGGCAGGCTCGGATACGCGCGGTGCGGCGGCTTATGATGAATCCTATGCGGATACGCGCCGTTGGGTGCAGGAAGGCTTGCTGGACTATATTGCGCCGCAGATTTACTGGCCCTTCTCGCGCAGCGCCGCCCGCTATGATGTGCTGGCAAACTGGTGGGCTAACGTGGTGAAGCCAACCAAAACCCGCCTGTATATCGGCATTGCTTTATACAAGGTTGGCGTGCCGGCTAAAAATGAGCCGGAGTGGACGATTAACGGTGGTGTGCCGGAGCTAAAAAGACAACTGGATCTTAACGATTCCATCCCGCAGATCGATGGCACTATTTTGTTCCGGGAAGATTACCTGAATCAGCCGCAAACCCAGCAGGCCGTTAACTACCTGCGCAGCCGTTGGGGCCAGACAAAGTGATCCATACCAGGAGCGTCCCCGCATGCACACCGGCGCTGCAGACGTTGACGGCCCGTCTGTCAGCCGAGCTGTTGGCAATCACCGGCGACGACGGGACGCATCACTTTACTCCCTCAGACGATGCGCTATGGATACTGGCCACCGATGATGCGGATAACCCTGTTGGCTGCGGCGCATTGCTGCATGTTTCCCCTGATACGGCCGAACTGAAACGCATGTTTTCCACCCGACAGCGTGCGGGAACCGGCGCGGCGCTGCTGGCAGCCATTGAGCAGCTTGCCCGGCAGCGGGGCTATAAAGCGATTCGGCTTTCTACCCGCGTCATCAATACCCGCGCAGTGGCGTTTTATCAGCGTCAGGGTTATCAGGAAACCGACCGCTATGGCGTGTATGTGGAAAGGCCCGCCTCGGTTTGCCTGAGTAAAACATTATGATCATTAACAATTATTTTACTAATTTGCCATAAATAGCACTTTTGTCAGCACCGCTGTTTTTTCGTGGGGTAAGATACGTCAACAAACGTAAAGCCGCCTATACGGAAATCCTCATGTCTGATTACTCCAGCGACGTAAAATCAAACCCGCCGGGCCTGGCCCCGACCGTTGACGACAGCCAGAAGATTCTGGTGTCGATTCTTGGCGCGGTGGCGGTTTCCCACTGCTGTAACGATTTTATCCAGGCCATGTTGCCGTCGATTTATCCTTTGCTGAAATCCAATTTTTCTCTCAGCTATGCGCAGATTGGCCTGATTACGCTTATTTATCAGATGACCGCCTCGCTGTTGCAGCCCTGGATTGGCCTGTATACCGACAAACATCCTAAACCCTGGCTACTGCCCTCTGGCATGGTGGCAACCCTGTTCGGCATCGGACTGCTGGCAATAGCCCCGCACTTCTCCGTGGTGTTGCTTGCTTCGGCGCTGATCGGCGTGGGTTCCGCAACCTTTCACCCTGAAGCCTCCCGTGTGGCACGCATGGCATCGGGCGGGCACTTTGGTACGGCGCAGTCCACCTTTCAGGTCGGTGGCTATATCGGCACGGCCTTTGCGCCTTTAGTGGCCGCGATGCTGATTATTCCGCATGGGCAACTGGCGGTGGGCTGGCTGATGTTGATTGCGCTGTTTGCGGTCATTGTGCTTTCCGGCATCAGCCGCTGGACGGTTAAGCACGGCCATGCACACATGAAAAAACATAACGTCCAGTCACTGCGATCGCTGTCCCCGCGAGATGTGAAACTGGCGTTGTCGGTGGTCGGTGTGCTGCTGCTGGCAAAATTTACCTACATTGCTTCTATTAGTAACTACTACATTTTCTATCTGGTTGAGCGTTTTCAGCTCCCGATCCCTCAGGCTCAGATCTACCTGTTTACCTTTCTGGCCGCCGTGGCGATCGGCACCCTGGTGGGAGGGCCGGTCGGCGATCGTATTGGTCGTAAGGCAGTGGTCTGGATCTCGTTTCTGGGCGTTATCCCGTTCTCGCTGCTGATGCCGCATGCCAATCTGTTCTGGACCGCCGTGCTGACCGTCTGTATTGGTCTGGTCTTTTCATCGGCTTTTGCCGCACTGGTGGTATATGCGCAGGAAGTCCTGCCGGGCCGCACCGGCATGGTGGCCGGGATTATGTTTGGCACCATGTTTGGTATTGGCGGGATTGCGGCGGCGGCGCTGGGGAAATTTGCGGACTGTTACGGCATCACCACGGTGTACAACGCCTGTGGCTTTCTTCCACTGCTGGGCTTTGCCACCTTACTGATGCCCGATACACGTCGCGTTAAATAACGGCACAGACAGGCAGCGTGCTGCTGCCTGTGCGTTTTGAAGCGCCCGTTTATCCCGCAGCCTGTGCATTTTATTGATAAAGCAAACGAGCGTTTCGCTAACCTGTGGTGCAGCAAATATGTCAAGATAACGCCAACACACTTTGCGGACGCATCGCATGTTTTCCATTCCCTTCCCTGTTATCACGCTTTTGGCACTGCTGATTTTAATGATGTTGTTGATGGTTTCCGGGCGGCGCGAATACCGCGGCGCGATGCTTTTTATCGCCGCCTCAGCGCTGCTTATCGCGCTGGGCATCATCAGATGGGAGTGGCATTTCGCCCTTTTGAAACCCTTGCAGGCGCTACTGGCAACCTTCTTACCGGCTGTGGCATGGTCTTGTTTTACCGATCTCACATATTACTCGCGTGCACGTCGCCTGAGACTGGCAACCCTTCCTGTATACGGTATGGTGTTCATCCAGCTGTTTCTTCCCGCGCTAACAGATTGCCTGCTTTTTATCCTCTACGCCGGGTACGGCATTGCACTGCTGCGTACGGCAGGAAACGGAGCCGATTTCTTTTCAATATCACGCTTTAGTAAAGCTTCTCTTACGCAGAAGATGATGCTGGCCGCAGGATGCTTCCTTTGCTTTTCGGCCCTCGCCGATGCGGCAATTAGCCTGAGAATAGATATCGCGCCCGGGTTGATTGCCGTGTTTCAGGGCACACTACTGGCGAGCGCGTCTCGGTGGGATACCAGACCGCAACTTCAAAAGGGCGTTGGTTTTCGCCTATTTTGAGTTGTCGAAAGCCGTTACTGGCTATAACAGATACGCTGAATAACAAAACAACTGCCGGCGGGATCAGTAAACGCATAAACATAATTAAGACTCCTGATGTGGTAGAGCCTTTCTTGTATCAGCGCCGTCAATGATGTGCGTCCTCAAACGCGATCGCGTACCTAAAATTAACTGTTTAGGTTAGAAATTGTGCCTGGCAAGGCTGCAGGAACGTGCCCGTAAATGGAAGGAATGATGGGCAGACTCCGCATCGTGATGTTATTACCCCACTGGACAGACATTAGGCGTAAAAAGGTGCGCCTTAGCGCGTAAGAAGCAACAAATCAGCACTGTAGGAGTGATTACCCCTTGCCTTTAACACTGCTGATTAATGTTTGCCGCGCGGACGTCGAGCCGAGCCGTTCGGCCTCATCCGGCAATACCTGCCGTTTATTGGGCTGAATACGCATGGCGGCGTGATCTTTGCCTATCTTGGCGGCATCGCGCTGCATGTCTGGACGATAAAGGGCTATTTTGAAACCATCGACGGTTCGCTGGAGGAAGCGGCTGCGTTGGATGGTGCGACGCCGTGGCAGGCGTTTCGACTGGTGCTGCTGCCCTTGTCGGTGCCCATTTTAGCGGTAGTGTTTATTCTGGCGTTTATCGCTGCGGTGACTGAAGTGCCAGTGGCCTCGCTACTGCTGCGCGATGTCAACAGCTACACGCTGGCGGTGGGAATGCAGCAATACCTTAACCCGCAAAACTATCTGTGGGGCGATTTTGCCGCCGCCGCCGTTCTCTCTGCGATTCCTATTACCCTGGTGTTCCTGCTGGCGCAACGCTGGTTGGTGAACGGCCTGACCGCCGGTGGCGTGAAAGGCTGATCTTGTCATTCTTATAAAGACCAGATGATAAGGCGCACTCTGGCGGCCAGTGGCCGCCTTTTTTAGTCGTTATTTACCAGATCGTCGTAGACCGCACGCAAACGCATACGCAGATACAGCACTGCTTTATGCTTGCGCGACAGCAAGGTCTGAACACTGATCCCGGTTGATTGTGACAGCGCTTTATAGCTGATCCCCTGTAGCTCCGTCTGGTCAAACACCTCAAACTGAGCGGGCGGAAGTTCGGATAATGCCTCTTCCAGCGCGTCCCAGAGCAGTGCTCTGAGGTAATCATCTTCAGGCGTTTGCGGAAGGCCAAACAGGGTTTCAGCCAGTTCATTTTCTACCGCCTCCTCCTCGTCGTTTTCCCTGAAGACGGAAAGCGGCAGTTCCCGCTTCTTACGCGCCCGGTCCGTCATTTAATTACGCGCCGCCCGAAACAGCCAGGCGGAGATATTCTCAACCGGCTGTTCCACACCCATCAGCTGACAGGTAATTTCCTGCAAAATATCCTCAGCCTCATCGCGTGCTGAGGTACGGGCGCGAATAAAAGAGTGGAGTTTTGTTCTGCAGAGCGTAAGCGCTTTTATCCATGATGAGGTTTGCGATGCGCTGGCCTTCATCGTTTACTCAGTCCGGGCATCATGGCTGTCATTGGGAGACGGCGGCTGTTCGTTCCGGGCTTTATCCCGGCAATGGTGTCCCCGATGACCAAAACCGTCACGACGTTGCTTCATAAATGCGTCTCGTTGTTCTGGTGTCATCTGCATCCAGCGCTCATGCATACGGCGTCGGGCATGGCCAAACATCCCCGGCCTGATCCCCAATCCGCCAAACAGAATCCGGCAAAGTAACAACAGCCCCGCAGCCTGCCAGAAACCGATCGTTTTGACCCCAATAATGGCGGGCAGTAAGGCGTTCCATAGTGACATGACCAGCAGACACAGCGCGACAATTAAAACGACACCGACGATCAATGGCTTCGCCAGTCGGTTTCTGCCCATACCACGGGCATGACGGAACGGGTGGTTATCAATATCTCTCATATCAGGGTGACCTCATCGGTAATTAACAATCCTGTGTGATGAGGTAGACGAATGAGGCGGCAAAATATTGCTGACGTTTTGAAAAAAAGCGGCAGAAACGGGATGGTTGGCACGCTCGCGACTAAGCAGTCGGTGATGACAATACGGTGGCGATGTCTTCATCATGACCCAATGCAGCACGTCGGTTATGTTTGCTTATCGTGCAGCCATGCGCCCTTTTCAACGCACTTCGTGCGCTCCCCGCTCAATTGTTAGTTTTGTGTTGATATTTTGTATCTGGATTTCACAACCTGTAAGCAGACACGAAAAACCTGCCATATTTCAGCTCAAGTGTGGCTGAAGCTTTCATAAGCATCTGATTAGCAAGAAAAGCCAAATTCGTTAACTCGAAAAGGTATTTTATAACTTTTGCCGACAGTCCTTAACATGCATGCGTTAATCGAACCCATGGCGAATTAATAAATCGATGGCGCTTAACAGGCGCGTGATGCTGTAAATTCAGATACTCAGGAGCACGAAAATGAAAGCACTTGTTCAGGATATTTTGTCTATCTTTTCTCCTCAGACAGTAAGCCCTGTTTTTATCCGCACTGGCTTATCCCAGGAAGAAAAAAATGCCATCAAGCCGATGGGCGTGACGACCGTGACCTGGGCAACCTCGATGGAAGAAATCACGGATGCACTGCTGCGCAAAGCGACTGAGGCCGGTGCGGTCGGCTATCACATCACCCACGTCGATTCCCATAAGCCGGGTAATGACCAGCAGCATATTCTGGAAGCGACCGCTACCCTGTATTCGCTTGATGAGAAGGCATTGCAGAGAGCCTGATTGTGACCGATCAATCTTCGCAACGCGTTATTCTATGCCCTGACCCCTGCTGTTATCATCGGCATTAACAGCAGGGTTCACGCCTTTTTTTCTACTCACGCTCATAGATTCCATTATTTACAGCCCATGACTTATCTTCATATTGCACCTGTTAGTTTCACTTTATATGTATGCTGTAACTAAAGGCGGTAACCGTCATCACCAATAAATTGTTACGCTGCTTTACGCACGCGTTTGCCAATCAGCCACTATAGTTTTCACCAGACTGTTAACCGAGCGCAGACAATGAGGTTTTTATGAGCAAACTCTTTTCCCCCTTCTCTCTGGGTGAGTTAACCCTGGATAACAGGATCGTTATTGCGCCCATGTGTCAGTATTCGGCCGAGGAAGGTCGTGCGACCGCCTGGCATCGTATCCACCTTGGCCATCTCGCCCTTTCGGGCGCAGGCTTGTTGATTATTGAAGCCACCGCCGTTGAAGATATTGGCCGAATCACTTACGGCGACTTAGGCTTGTGGAACGATGAAACCGAAACCGCGCTGGCTGACGTCCTGCACGATATTCGCCACTATTCCGACATGCCTATCGGGATTCAGTTAGGCCATGCCGGGCGTAAAGCCTCCTGTACCGTTCCCTGGGAAGGTGGCAAGCAGATTGCGCCTCAGGATGGCGGCTGGCAAACCCTTGCCCCCTCTGCCCTGTCGTTCAGTGACGGCGAGCATCTTCCGCTGGAAATGCAGGTCAGCGATCTTGAGCGCGTTAAAAATGCCTTTGTCGCGACGGCAAAACGCGCCGTTCGTCTGGGGATTGAATTAATTGAAGTTCACGCCGCCCATGGCTATCTGCTGCATCAGTTCCTTTCCCCGTTATCCAACGTACGGAGCGATGAATACGGCGGCTCGCTGGAAAACCGGATGCGTTTTCCTTTAGAGGTGTTTAACGCGGTGCGCGAAGCCGTTCCGGCAGAGATTCCGGTTGGCGTGCGGATTTCAGCCAGCGACTGGGTAGAGGGTGGATGGGATGTCAGCCAGTCCATCGCCTTCTCAAAGCAGCTTGAATTCCTGAACTGCGCCTATATTCACGTCTCCAGCGGTGGGCTGTCTGAACAGCAGCAGATCAAGGTCGGACCAAACTATCAGGTTCCCTTTGCGCGCGATATCCGCCAGCAAATTGGTATTCCGGTGATTGCGGTGGGATTGATTACCGAGCCGCAGCAGGCCGAGGCGATTTTACAACAGGACGAAGCCGACCTGGTCGCACTGGCCCGTGGAATGCTTTATAACCCGCGCTGGCCATGGCACGCCGCGGCTGAATTTAGCGCCAACGTCAAAGCACCGCCACAGTATCTGCGCTCAGAACCCCACGGGGTAAAAGGCACGCTGAAACCAGACGAATAACCTGTACGGGCCGCAACCTGGTTGCGGCCTCAACGGTAGAGTTGATGATGGCACTGCAGCAGCGCCAGATGAGGCCCTGACAACGGCTGACGTTGCGGTGTAAAAAACTGCGCAGCCGGTGCCATCGAACTTTGAGCCAGCACCACCTGCTCTGCGCCCTGCAGCCAGGCATCTTCTACCGCCGTACGCACACAGTGAAGATATCCCGCCTCATCACCCGCTTTAAATCGCTGCCAGGCATCCGGGATAAGCCGTACTTCAGGCGTCCGTCCGTTAGTGCAGAACAGTGCCCGTGTTGCGCCGAGCGTGGATTCAGCGGCACAAAGCACCACCGTTTTTTTCTCATTGCTGTGCACAGCTTTTGCCAACATGCCGTCGGTACGCCAGACAGCACAGGGTTTTTTGAGCGGAAAAAACGCGGCAGAAACCGGCCCAAGCGTTGAACAGGTGATCAGAATGACATCAAAATGCGGTTGCAGATCCTGTAGCAGCATCACCAGCCGATCGTAAAGCCCTGCCGTCAGGCCACCGCTGGTTTCGGCTTCCGCCAGCAGGTGCGGCATGACCAGATGGCTGAGCTGCAGATGCGTCAGATTAAGCTGCCGGGCAGCATCGTCAAAGATGGCGATATTGCTGGCGGCGGTATGTAAGCAGGCAATATTGATCACGTGTTGGCTCTTAGGCTAGAAAACGTTCCCCATCATGCCATGCGTTTATCCGGACACCAACACCAGGCTTGCGCACGCAGAGATGTCCACTTTGACAGACGTGGGCATTGCCTGACGAATCCGCTAACCATCACGTCCGCTATCGCTGTTTAGTCGTTCATGCTGAAAGTTCGCGGCGCAGTACGACGCTTAACAACGAATCCCGTTGACCTCAGCCATCATGAAAAAGAATGCCTGCGGTAGAGGTAAAAGCAAAAGAATAGCGGGGAAATTGCGTTAACAAGATCGGGCATCAGAATGGCAGTTGCTGTAGTGCCTGTGAAAAATTCCGTGGCTTAGCCGTTGCGCTGAGTTTTAAAAAAAACCGATGTGAGTCGTAAAACTCTGTTGGTTACAGGCAAGAATTCACTTTATCGACAACGTAAATGAAAATATGCCATGCATTAACGTTTAATTGATTGCCATAAAATTAACGTCTGGCGACGATAGTGCGTTGCGCTTTGCTTCGCATTAACTGAAACAAAGCGCCTGTAACGCGCGAAACTGAAAAGGCAGGCGTTAAGGTTGCCACGCGCCGTGCTGAAGCACGATCCGATAACCATCGTTGTCCTGAAAGGTTGCGCCGTTTTTCTCCCAATAAGGATTAAACGCGGTGACTCTCACAAAGCCTGCGCGCGTCAGGTCTGAGCAGCGCTGTTGCCAGTGGGTTTCATCCGGCAGATAAAGCACCAGAAGATCCTCGGCTGTCGAAGCCGGTTGTACAGGATGGTGATGACATTGGGTAAATTCCAGATGCCATGACAGGGTTTTATCGCCCAACATCACCCCGCTAAAACCCTCATGATCCGTGAATTCTCCCATGCGCGTGAGTCCCAGACCGGCACAATACAGGCTGCTGCTTGCGGCTACATCGCTCACGGGCCGCGCAATACGCATTTGCTGAATATTCATCACTTCTCCTTGTTGAGTAAACAGGCTATTAATACGCCATTCAGATGACTTTACAGTGAGGTTTGTAGTGCATCTTCAGACCGAGCGTTTGTTGCTCAGAGCTATGCGCCCTTCCGATGACAAGGATCTGTTCAGCATTTACGGCGACCCCGCGACCAATACGTTTAACCCCGCAGGCCCTTATCCTGACCTGGCCCACGCGCAAAAGGTGCTGGCCGACAGACTGGCGTCGTTTCAGCGTTATGGCTATGACAGCTGGGCGATAGCGACCCAGGAAGCGCCAGAGATCATCATCGGCTTTGGTGGATTAAGCGTGCGCACCTATGGCGAAAGGACCGTCAACAACCTTGGCTACCGCTTCGCCACCCACGCCTGGGGCAAAGGGTTCGCTACCGAGTTGTCACGCTTCGCCGTTGACTATGGTTTTGGCGAACTGGGGCTGGAGACGATTTCAGCCTCGGTAAGACGCCCTCATCAGGCCTCAATACGCGTGCTGGAAAAAACCGGTTTGCGGTTTATCGACGAGATCTATGATGTCGACAATGCACCACCCAGCCTGTTTTATTCGATTAATCAGAAAGCGTGGCAAGCACTGAGGGCGGCGGGCAACACCCCCAGCGCCAGAGAGTAATAGCAGTTGTTCAACTGCTGAAACGCAGATTCTTAAGGCTCGCGCAGTGAAGGCGCCGACATCACGACGGCTGATAACAGCGGTCTCAGGTGATCAATGCGGTTGCCGTGGTTGCTGCCAACAACGCAAGCTAGCCGCCAGATTCTCTGCACGCTTTTGGCCGCTTTTCGCCAATCGATCCCCGCACCACCATCCAGCTTTCAAACTCAGGTAACACGCCGGCCGGTTGCTGTCGGATATGGCAGATCAGCCTGCGCGCAGCCTCTCTGCCCATCTCATACACTGGCTGCGCCACGACGGTAATCGCCGGCGTCATCAGTTCGGTCCAGGGAAAATCATCATACATCACGAACGAGATATCCTCGGGGACGCGTAGCCCGCGTTTTGCCAGTCCGCGCAGTATCCCCATGGCAATGAGATTATCCGAGGCGATCAATGCGCTGGGCGGATCGGAGAGTGCGAGCAGTTCAGTTAATATCTGCTCAATGCAGTCATTATTAATAGCATTCAGACGGACCAGGGCCGGATCGAGAACCTTTCCCGCTTCATGATGCGCATCAATCATGCCTTTAACACGTTGCGCGACAGGCGTGGGCCCCAGCGCCACAGAGTGGGAATAAGGTGTGGCGATGCGCATACTGGAAAGATAAGCGATACGTTGGTGGCCGGCGTTCAGTAATAATTCCGTGGCATGCTTTGCCACGTTCAGAAAGTTTGCCTGAATCGTTTCCACCTCCAGCCCTTCGACAGAGCGGTCAAAGGTCATCAGTGCCCGCCCTTCCACCAGCACCTGTTTCAGATGTTCATTATCCCGTGCCAGGGAGCTACAGGGCGCTACGATGATGCCATCGACGCGTTTGTCCAGCATCACACGTACGGCTTCCCGCTCCTCTTCCACGGTTTCATCACTGTTACTCAGGAGCAAATGAAAACCCGCCTGGCGGGCAACATCGGCCATGCCGCGTAATGCCAGCCCAAAATGGGGGTTTTCGATATCGCCCACAATGACGCCAAGGGTATTTGAACGCCCGGTGTTCATGCTGCGCGCCAGCTCATTTGGCCGATAGCCCAGCGTTTCCGCCGCCTGAGCCACACGGGTTTGTACATCTTCACTGACCGATCCATATCCGCCTAACGCTCTTGCTGCCTGCGCTTTGGAAACGCCTGCCTGGCGTGCAACATCCGCGACCGTCGGCCCCCGTAATTGAGGTTTTTTTGTTGTCATAATTATTTCGAATCACAAGTTGATAACATCTGGATTGACGCTGCTTAAAGCGTGTGCTTAATATCATTATATCCACTTGAGACCGGTCTCACAACAAGCACCGGTTTCATTTTACGCCTCACTGAGACCGGTCTCAATATAATATCACCGGCTAAGTGGACTCTGACGTTTCACCTGCAAAATCGGAAGAGCTTTATGACATCGCATAAACGTTTACCCTCTTTATCCGCAGCCCTGTTTGGCATTGCTGTAATGCTCTCAGCCAGCTTCAGTGCACACGCGGCAAGTGATAACAATCCGTATGGCTTAATCGAACCGGGGCACCTGCGTGTCGCCAGTCTGGGTGATTCAAAGCCTTATACCTTTACTGACAAAAACGGCAATTTCACCGGTTTTGACGTCGAATTTTTCAGAAATGTAGCCCATCGCATCGGGATCGATAAGGTGGATTTCGTTGGGCAAGATTTCTCTGCCATCCTGCCCGCCGTCGCCAATGGGCAATATGACGCGGGCGTAGCCGCAATCGGCATTACCCCCGCCCGTGAAAAAACCGTGGATTTCTCGACAGGTTATCTGGCGGGTTATTTGACGGTGTTAACGCGCAGTGATTCTGGCGTAAAAAATGTCGAGACGCTGGCCCATAAGCGACTGGGCGTGATTCAGGGAACGCTGCAGGAAACCTATGCGTTGCAGCACTTTAAACAGACCGACCTGGTTCGGTTTCCTGACAACAACGCGGCGGTTTCCGCGCTGAATAACGGCACGCTTGATGCCACCTTCCTTGATTATGAAGCCGCCAAAGATTATGCCGCGCGCTTCAATCTGGTCATGGCCGCGAATATCCCTTCTTTTGATGCGCCTGCCGGGGTGGCGATAGCCAAAAACAAGCCAGCGTTCAAAGCGGCGCTGGATAAAGCCATTAAAGATGCGATGCAGGATGGCACCTGGGAAAAGCTTTATGAGAAGTGGTTCCCAGGCTCGCCGATGCCTGCACAGTACCTGCCCCAGCACCCTTAATCGCCGCGCACGTTGTGCGTGTGAATGTACCTGGTGATGGACCCTGTCTGTCACCCGCAAAAGAGAATCGGCTATGGATCTCATTACTATTCTTTCGCGTACCTTCTTCGATATCCCTGCGATGATGGACGTCCTGCCCCAGTTGCTGGCAACGGGGCTGGTTAACACCATGATTATCTCGGTGTCGGCCACGCTACTTGGCACCTTTTTCGGCCTGATCCTGGCGCTGATGGGGATCTCACCTTCGCGCTGGCTGCGCCTGCCTGCCCGGCTGTATACCGACTTGTTTCGCGGCCTGCCTTCCATCCTCACCATTTTGCTTATTGGTCAGGGGCTGGCGCGTTTCAGTTACCAGTTATTTGGCCCCACGCCTTATCCCCTCGGCATCTTTGCCCTAAGCCTGATTGCAAGTGCCTACATGGGTGAAATCTTTCGTGCGGGTATTCAGAGCATCGAACAGGGTCAGATGGAAGCCTGTAGGGCGCTGGGCATGAGTTATAGCCGGGCCATGCGGCTGGTGATCATCCCACAGGGCATCCGGCGTGTATTACCCGCCATCGTGAACCAGTTTATCGCCATCATCAAAGACTCTTCACTGGTGTATCTGCTGGGGCTGATGACTTATCAGCGCGAGCTGTTCCGGGTAGGCCAGGATGCTGCGGTACTGAGCGGCAACCTGTCTCCCCTGATGCTGGCCGGCCTGTTTTATCTGGTGATTACCGTGCCACTCACGCACGCCGTGAACCACATCGATGTCCGTTACCGCACCGGACGCCGTCGTGCTGCGGCCCCTCAGAGCGGTTTAAAAGAAATCGATGAAGTGGAGGTAAAACGGGCGGTCGCGCCCACTGCCTCTCTGACCAGCGGACAAGGACATTAACATGGCAACCTCTTCTGCCTTTCATGGCGCAAGTCTTGAGCTGCGCAATCTGACCCTGGCATACGGCCCGATTGAAGTGCTGCGCAATGTGTCGTTAGCCATCGCCCCCGGCACCACGACCTGCATTATCGGCCCTTCCGGGTCGGGAAAATCGACGTTACTGCGGGGCATCAACCGCCTGCATGAACCGAAAAGCGGCGATGTTTTACTCGCCGGCCGCTCGGTATTAAAAGACAAACCCGATGCGCTGCGACTGCGCATCGGCATGGTGTTTCAACACTTTAATTTGTTCCCCGACCACAGCGCGCTGGAAAACGTGGCGCTGGCACCGTGGAAAGTCAAAGGCCAGCCGAAAGCGAAGGCGCTGAGCATTGCCAGGCAACGTCTGGCCGAAGTGGGATTAGCGCAACGCACCGATCATCGCCCGCGCGATCTTTCCGGGGGGCAGCAACAACGTGTGGCCATCGCCCGGGCGCTGGCGATGGAACCGGAAGTGATGCTGTTTGACGAAGCCACCTCCGCACTCGACCCCGAACTGGTGAAAGGCGTGCTGACGCTGATGGCCGAGCTGTGTCAGCGCGGCATGACAATGGTGGTGGTGACGCATGAGATGGGATTCGCCCGACGCGTTGCCGACCAGGTGGTCTTTATGGACGAAGGCGAGATCGTCGAAGCCGGCACGCCTGAGCAACTGTTTGAACGTCCCCAGTCTGCCCGTTTACAGCGATTTTTATCGGAGGTGCTCTGATGTCACATTCTACCGTTTCAGGTCCTGTCCGCACAGCGCTGGTGGGTTTTGGTATTGCCGGAAACGTCTTTCATGCCCCGCTGCTAGCGCACAATGCCGATTACCGGCTTGACGTGATTGTCAGTCGCGATGAACAGCGCGTGGCATCCGCCCAGCAAGGTTACCCGCAGGCACGGATTGTGCCGGACTGGCCTTCGCTGATGCAGCTTATCGATAGCGGTGAAATCGCCCTGGATCTCATCGTGCTGGCCACACCACCCGCACAACATCGTGAACAGGCTTTGCAGGCCAGTATGCGCGGCATTCATCTGGTGGTGGACAAACCCTTCGCCCCTGACGTCGAGGCAGCAGAAGCGATGATCAGCGCTGCCCGTCAAGCCAATACCTTGCTGACGGTCTTTCACAATCGCCGTTGGGATGGGGATTTTCTGACGCTTAAGCGCCTGGTGCAGGAAGAGGCGTTTGGCACTGTAAGAAGTTTTGAATCCCGCTTTGAATGGTGGCGACCTGAGGGGTTTGGCAACTGGCGTGACACGGTGTCCCTTGCACAAGGCGGCGGCCTGCTGCTGGATCTCGGCAGTCATCTGATTGATCAGGCCATACAGCTATTCGGTCCGGTAGAGGAAGCCAGCGCCGAGTTAGCCCGCTATTCGGGCCAACAGTCGGACACCGACGAGGATTGTTTTGTCTCCTTGCTGCATAAAAACGGCGTGCGTTCGCGGCTGTGGATGAATGGTCAGGCTGCCCTGAACGCACCGCGCTTCCATCTGCTGGGCAGCAAGCGCGCCTTTACCCACTGGGGACTGGATAACCAGGAGCCACAGCTGGCTGCAGGCATGTCGCCCACGGACAACCAGTACGGCGTTACGCCGCCCGAAGGTTATCCCCGGATGGGGACCGCGGAGGAAAGCGATGTCGTTACCCTGCAGCGCGGCAACTATCCCGCATTTTATCAATTGCTTGCCAGTGCGCTTTTGCATGGCGGCCCACCGCCTGTCGAGACAGATGAGGCGCTTGCGGTACTGAAGCTTATCGATCAGCTTCATCAGCAAAACCGCGTGCGTACTGCCTGAACGGCGTAACTTTTTAACAAAGGAATCAATCATGACTGAACAAGCTGTAGTCAAAACCGTTGTTGTACTGGGCGGTGGCGTGCTGGGCGTATCGACCGCCTGGCAACTGGCCAAAGCCGGTGCCAGAGTGACGCTGGTAACCGAAGCGGAACTCTGCTCCGGGGCCTCGGGACGTTCACTTTCCTGGCTCAACTCGTCGGGCGAACGGTCGCAACCTTATCATGCGCTAAGAATGGCAGGGATTGCGCGTTACCATACCCTGTTTGCACGCCATCCCGATCTCGACTGGCTGCGTTTTGATGGCGCGCTGTTCTGGGAGGAGGACGATGATACGGGAACCCTGGCGCGCCATGATTACGAAAAAGCGCATGGCTACGAATCTCTCCTTGTCGATCACACCACAGTAAATCGTGTTGACCCTCAGGTGAACAGAACCGCCCTTACCCGTGTCGCGATTGCCAATCCGGGTGAAGGCTGGGTCAGTCTGCCCCATCTTATGGAACATCTGATTCATGAGTTCAAAGCCTCAGGCGGCGAAGTCGTTGAGCATGCGGGAAAAGCAAGCGTAATCACCACTGCGGGGCGTGCGACAGGCATTCGTAGCGAAAAGCGCGGTGAGTTTAGCGCAGATCGTGTGCTTGTCGCCTGTGGCCCCTGGACACCCGAGGTGGTTGCGCCGCTTGGTGTGCACATTGCAAACGCGTCGCCTGTCGCCATGCTGGTCACCAGCACTGCACAAAATCAGGGTTTGCAGGTTGTCATGAACACGCCGCGCGCGGCGATACGCCCCAATCCGGGCAATACGCTGGCGGTGGACCATGACTGGTACGAAGAGGATATCGTTGCGCATGCCGATGGTCAGTACAGCATTGATCAGGCGGTCATCAGCCAGTTAATGGCGGAAGCCGGTAAACTGATTGGTGAGGGTAAACCCCTGGACGCAAAGAGCTGGAAAATCGGGTTAAAGCCGGTTCCGGGTGACGGTGAACCGGTTGTCGGGGAGCTGAAAAAAGTGCCGGGGTGCTTTGTTGCGTTTACCCATTCGGGCGCAACGCTGGCACTGATTTTGGGCGAGCTTCTCACCGATGAAATACTCAATGGTGTGCAACATCCGATGCTCGCCACTTTCCGGCCAGAAAGGTTTAGCTAAGCCCTTTCCAGCGTCATGGCGGTGATGGCCGTTATGGCGCTGGATGAACGCCCTGAAGCCTGTCACTGCCGTGCATGTCGTTACTGGCGCAGGCTTGATTTTGACTCGACTGCAGAAAGAGACAAATATCAGGTCTGCTAACCTCGGTTTCCGCAGTTTTAGCGGCTGTGTCTCACACCAGGGCTGTCACGGCGGTCCTGAAAAGTGCCACCGCCAACCCGCTTCGCGCGTTAAAGCACTGTCACGCCGCGCGGGTGATTCAGAGCAATCTGAATCACCCCAGCAGAATCGCGCGCTGCTGCGTCGCGCGCCGGTCTTGCCCTTTCCCTCCTGCCCGTTAACCGCCAGCAGGGTTAAGCATCCTTTTTTCAGTCATCTACACTTTAGCCATTCATTCCCGGCAACCCGTAGCGGTTAGCCCATGCAAAGGACGACACTATGACTGAACAATCGACAACAAATCACGCCTGGCTTCTGGCTTCACGCCCACAGGGTGAACCAACGGAAGAGAATTTCCGTTATGTTGCGCAGCCGACGCCGGAGATTAAAGACGGCGAGATCTTACTGCGGACGATTTATCTGTCACTGGACCCTTACATGCGTGGTCGCATGGATGAGGGAAAATCGTACGCGCCACCGGCAGAGCTGGATCAACCGATGGTCGGCGGTACGGTATGTCAGGTCGCTGCATCCAAAAACAGTGAGTTTAAAGAGGGCGACTGGGTACTTTGCCAAAGTGGCTGGCAGGAATATGCGGTTTCTGATGGCAAAGATGTTGCCCGTCTGGATAACAATCTGCCCCATCCTTCCTGGGCGCTGGGTATTCTGGGCATGCCCGGTTTTACCGCCTATATGGGATTAATGGACATCGGTCAGCCGAAAGAAGGTGAAACCCTCGTGGTCGCCGCCGCAACCGGTCCGGTGGGTGCCACTGTGGGTCAGTTAGGTAAAATGAAAGGCTGTCGCGTGGTGGGCGTGGCAGGCGGCGAAGAAAAATGCCGTCATGCTGTAGAAAATCTGGGGTTCGATGCCTGTATCAATCACCACAGCCCGGACTTTGAAGAACAGCTTAAAAACGCCTGTCCGGACGGCATCGATATCTATTTCGAAAACGTCGGTGGCAAAGTGTTCGACGCCGTCTTCCCGCTGTTAAATACCGCCGCGCGCGTGCCGGTCTGCGGTCTGGTTTCCGCCTACAGCCAGAAAGCACTCCCTGCCGGTCCGGACAGAACCTCGCTGATTATGGCGGGCATCCTGAAACGTCGCATTCGTATGCAGGGTTTCATTATTTTCCAGGATTACGGCCATCGCTATCCCGAATTCCTGAAAGCCATGACGCCGTTGGTTGAGAGCAAAAAAATTCAGTATCGCGAACACGTGATTGAGGGCCTTGAACAGGCCCCCAAAGCCTTTATCGATATGCTGAACGGCAAAAACTTCGGAAAAACCGTGGTTAAAGTTGCCTCGTAAACCAGCCGATCCTGTAAAAATGCAACGTCCCTGACGTTGCATTTTTTTTATCTGATCGGGCGTGAGACGTGCTCTGCCGCAGCATCGTTGGCGGTTGCTACCGCGTGCGCAAGGCTGTTGCCATCATTAAGCGCCTTGCACAAGACGCCCATGAAGCAGTCACCCGCGCCGTGCGTGCTGACCAGCGTAATCTGACGGGCAGGCAGGCTGTGCGTTTCGCCGGCTTCGCTGAAAGCCACGCCATGTTCCCCTGCCGTGACCACAACACGACTGAAACGTGATGCCAGCTGCTCTGCCGCCTGTCTGGCTGACAGCAGATCGGTCACCGCTACGCCGCTCATATCCCGGGCTTCAACCGCATTCACCACCAGCAAATCGACGCAGCGTTCAAATTCGGCAGAGAGCTGGCGAGCCGGGGCGGCATTAATACATACCGGAATACGCTGCTGCCGCGCAGCCTGCGCCGCCGCCAGATTCACCGCTTCCGGCACTTCATTTTGCAACACCAGCATCGACACATCCTGCCAGAAACCGTCCTGCATGAACGGCTCCGCCGCTATGTGCTGATTGGCATTGGATACCACCACCGCGCCATAGTCGCCTTCCGCGTCGGTAATCGCCACGCTCATGCCAGACGGGACATCCTTAATCGTTGCGACCGAATCGGTGTTAACCCCGGCCTGACGCAGCGTATTTAGTAAAAACACACCCTGTTCATCGGCCCCTACGGCCCCGATAAAACGCACATCTGCGCCAGCATTGGCTGCCGCTATCGCCTGGTTACCGCCTTTGCCACCAAACTTGTAGTGACAGGCGTTTCCCATTACCGTTTCGCCCTTTTCAGGCCGATGATGGGCATCCAGCATAATGTCGTAATGAAGACTGCCGGTGACTGCAATTTTACTCATGCTCAGAATTCCCGCAGATCCTGAACCGCATGCTGGGTTTTGATCAGGTTTTTCTCCGCCCGCTTTAAATCCTTTTTCGCGATAGCCACGAACAGCGCATCCAGTATATTTAACTGGGCAATTCGTGATGCGGCATTTTCACCTAACAGATGCGATCCCTGAGAAGTTGAATTAAGTACCACATGCGCATGACGCGCAATAGGCGACTCGGCGTAATTCGTAATCACAATCACTCTGGCACCGTTACGGGCGGCTAATTTAACCGGATCGTTCACAGCACGCGTGGCACCGGAGTGACTGATGGCGATAACCACATCATCATCAGATAACACTGCCGCAGACATCAGCATTATATGGGCATCATCATAAGCGGTGGATTTAATCCCAATCTTAAGCATCTTGTGGGAAAGATCGCGCGCAACCGTTGCCGATCCGCCCACGGCATAAAGATCGATATGACGAGCCTTAAAAATAATCTCTGCCGCACGGTTAAATTCAGAGACATCTAAAACCGACAGGGTTTCTTCAATGGCCTGAATTGAGGTTCTGAATACTTTCGCCAGTAACTGTTCCGATGAATCATCGGGCTCAATTTCCGCATGCAAACCTGCCACTTCAGAGGCGTTATAATAAATTAAACTGCTTCTGAAATTTCTGAATCCTGTGAAGTTAAGCTTTTTCGTGATCTTAACCACCATTGCTTCCGATACACCGTTCTCCTGCGCGATCTCTTTTAACGACGTTTGTTCGGTAATATCGGTTCTGGCAGTGATTGCCTCAATAACCCGCCGTTCTAACGGCGTCAGTTGAGGTAATCGCATACGTATCTGAGCGCCAATGGCTCGCGGATCTTGCTTCATTACTTGCCTCGGGTCGCTCGGTCAATCAACATCGCTATGATAATAATAAGACCCGTAGCGAGCAATTGATAAAACGCCTGAATATTAAGCAAGGTCAGACCGTTACGCAGCGCCCCCAAAATAATCACCCCAATCAGGGTGCCAAAGATACTACCTTTGCCGCCCATTAAAGACGCGCCGCCAATGGCCGCAGCGGCGATGGCGTCCAGCTCCCACAGGTTGCCGATGGTCGGTTCCGCCGCGCCCAGGCGACCAATCAGAATCAGCGATGCCAGAGAGGCCAGCATGCCTGAGATCACGTACACCGTGACTTTGGTTCGTTTGACCGGCACACCGGCCACGCGGGCCGCCTCTTCATTGCCGCCAATCGCCAGAATGTACTCACCCAACGGGGTTTTGTTCATTACCGTCCACAGGCAGAGGGCAATCACGGCCACCACGACGATGGGCGTTGGCACACCGAACACCGTGCTGTTAATCAGGCTGCGGAACGACATCGGAATACCAAAGACCGGATTGCCGCCGGTGTAGATCAGCGCGATGGCACGAAACAGCGACAAGCCGCCCAGCGTCACGATAAAGGGTTGCAGCCCGGCATAGGCGATAAGCGTACCGCTGAAAATACCGCTCAGTGCGCCAATGCCCAGCGTGGCGATAACCGCCAGGGGCACAGGCACGCCAGAGACCATGAGCGTTGCGCCAAATACGGCAGAGAGTGCGGCGGTTGGCCCGACCGATAAATCAATACCGCCTGAAATAATCACCAGCGTCATGCCCAGAGCAATTAAGGCATTAATCGAAGATTGCTGCAAAATATTCAACAGATTCGGGACGGTAAAAAATACCGGCGACAGGAAAGAGAATGTCACCACAATAATCAGTAAGCCAATTAAGGTTCCGGCATCGCGCAGGTTAAATTTCAACAGCGGTGATGCACGGCCAACCGGCTGCATGTTTGTTTCAGTCGTCATAGTGATAACCTTTATAGAGAGGTGTCCGCTCAGGCAGTTTCGACATCTTTAATCGCAAAGCGGGCAATATTGTCTTCAGTAATCGCCTCGCCCTTTAACTCTTTCGTTATTTTTCCTTCCCGCATCACTAATACGCGATCGGAGATGCGAATAATTTCCGTCATCTCTGACGAGACAACAATAATGGCTTTACCTGCCTGCGCCAGTCGTTCAATCAGATTATAAATTTCGGATTTGGCACCAATATCAATGCCGCGCGTGGGTTCATCAAATAAAAAGACCTTGGCATCCGCTGCGACCCAGCGTCCGATAATGACTTTTTGTTGATTTCCGCCACTCAGCGTACCGATGGTTTTTTCAATATCCATGGGGCGAAGTTTAAGGTCGCTCATGACATCGTGCGCCACCCGATTTAACCGAAGTTTATTTATCACCCCCGCCAGGGTGAACTGACGCATGGACGGCAGCGCCATATTCATCTTCACCGAGCGCGCTTTAATAATGCCCTCTTTTTTCCGGTCTTCCGGTACCAGACCGATTCCGGCTTTTATGGCCGCGCTGATATTATGATTTGGGACGGGCTGACCATTGACCTGCACCGTGCCGCTGCTGCGCTTGTCGATACCGGCAATCAGCTTGAGCAACTCGGTGCGTCCTGCCCCGACCAACCCGGCAATGCCCAACACTTCCCCGGCGTTGACGCTAAAATTAGCGGGTAATATTTCGTTGCCACGCGCCAGATTTTCGACCCGCAACACTTCCTGTGCGGTCACGAAGGCGTTGTGATCGAGCCTTTCTATCTTGCGGCCGACCATTTTGGCGACGATGCTCTCTTCATCTTCGTCACAGATATTCACCACCCCGACCTGTTTACCATCGCGCATGATGGTCGCCCGGTCGCAGACCCGGAAAATCTCGTTCATCTTGTGTGACACATAGATCAAGGACACACCCAGCGACTTGAGATCGGCAATCAGTTCAGCCAGCCGGTCAAATTCGCGCGGCGTCAGGCTGGATGTCGGCTCATCCATGGCGATGATTTTAGCGTCATCCAGTAACGCACGGGCAATTTCGACGATCTGCTGCTGAGACACTTTAAGATCTTTGATCGGGCTGTTGGGATCGATCGTGGGATCAAGCCGTTTCAAAATCAGCGTGGCGCGCGACAGCTGGGCTTTTTTGTCCACCCACCACCCTTTTGCTTTGGTCAGTGGGCGGCCCAGAAACATATTCTGCGCAACTGAGAGCTCTGGAACGTGTTGCAGTTCCTGGTGGATCATCGCAATCCCCGCATGACGGGCGCTGAGTGGGCTTTTCATCTGCACCGTCTGACCGTTGACGCTGATTTCTCCACTGTCTGCGCCCCGCACGCCGGAAAGAATATTCAACAGCGTGGATTTCCCCGCGCCATTCTCACCAATCAGGGCATGCACTTCACCGGGCTTCACAAAAAAGTCGACATTCTGTAAAGCTGCGGCGCTGCCGTAGGTTTTGTTGATGCCGCGCATCATTAAACGATACTGTTCCATACGCTCTCCGCCAGGCTTACTGTTGCGCTAACAGTTGACGCAGCTTGTCCATGTCTTTGGTGGAAAATGCATCCGCATTCTCTTTGGTGATCAGCGCCTGCGGGGTGGAAACCACGCGTGAGATTTTCTGGCCGTTAATCAAACGCAGCATCACATCCATCGCCACTTCACCCGTCAGCACCGGGAAGCTGTCCACGGTACCGGTCAGTTCGCCGCGCTTGATGGACGCATAAGCATCGGAGATCCCGTCAGTACCAAATACGGCTACCTGTTTGGCTTTGTCCATCGAACGCACCGCTTCCACGACACCCAATGCCATGGTGTCGTTATTGGCGTAAAAGCCGATCAGGTCAGGATGCTGTTGCAAAATAGTGCTGGCGGCGTTAAATGCCTGCTCACGGCTCCAGTTGGCAGGTACGCTGGCCACCACATTGAACTTGCCGTTGGCCTTCAGCGTTTCTTTAAATCCACTGGTGCGCTGTCCGGCAGCATAGACGCCAGGCTGGCCTTCAATCACCGCAACTTTGCCGCCCTGCGGATGGTGCTCGATAAACCATTTCGCCACCCGCACACCGTTGTCTTTCTGGACGTTACCGACGTAATGTTCCGCATCCGGCATAACCGCATCGTTAACGTTCACTACCGGGATTTTTTTACTGTTGGCGCTTTCCAGTGCAGGCTCAAGGTTAATGTCGGTTTGCGGGGAAACCAGCAGGCCGTTATAGCCCTGGGAGATCATGGTTTCGGCAATCGACAGTTGACCCAGTTGATCGTCTTCATTCGCTGCGGCCTGATAAGCCACGGTGATGCCATATTTTTTAGCGGCGTTCTGATAACCCTCGCCCAGCAAACGCCAGTATTCATTGGTCAGGGTTTTAGAGACGCCACCGATTTTGAGCGATTTATCGACCTTGGGCATCGCGCCATATTTACTGTCGAGCTGCGACCATTCGGTGCGATCCTGTTCGGTATCGGACTTGAGCGGCGCCATCTCTGCGGCATACACACTGGCGCACAGTAGCGAGGAAGCGATGACGGCGAGTAAACGTTTTTTCATTTTTTCAGCCTTTTATTATGCATTTGTAGGGTAAGATTTTGCTGTTCTGCAGCTGACGCCCTGCATTAACGCGCCAGCATAATGTCGTTGACGATTTGCTGTGAGGCGACGGCGTCCTGACGGCTTATCGCCTCCATCAATGCGGGATTATCGTTAAGCTGGTCGCAAAGCTTGAGTAATCGCGTCACGGTGGCGATGTTGATTTCTGCTTCGCGCACCGGGTCCAGTCCGCTGGCATCCGGGAAGGTGTCAAAATAGTAGGCACCCTGATAACCATCGCGCTGCATCTGCCACAGAAACTCCAGCGTGGCGCGCGGATTAACCGAGGCCGCCATCAGCCCGTCATCCCGTTTGCCCCAGCCGTCATTCAAATCCAGCCCCAGCAGCCTTGAACGACGTGCCACCATCGCCGCCGCCCAGGCAGGAATTTCATTGGCGAACAGGACATGGGCAAAATCCAGCGTGATGCCCAGATTAGGGCTACCGGCTTCTTCTACGGCCAGCAGGCAGGTTGTTACGTTAGGAAAGATGCTGTAGGCGCGAGGCTCATTGGGTTTGTATTCAATGCTCACATCCACGTCCGGCGCATAGTCGGCGATTTCACGCACCGCACTCACCGCATCCTCCCAGATTTTTTTGTAATCGACCTGGAAGCAGTAGTCGAAACCGTCCTGCCCCATCCATAACGTCATTAACCGCGAGCCAAACTCGCGGCCGGTATCGATGCCGCGCTTGGTCAGATCAATCGCCTCACGACGAATCTTTGCGTCGGGATGCGTAAACGCACCGATTTTGAACTGCGGTGCATCCCAGCGCATCTGCATGCCGTTGACCGCCAGGCCCGCGTCGTCGATAGCCTGGCGCAGGGTTTTCACATCACTGGTCAGGTGCTGGGGATAGTTGAGATCCAAATGCGTTAAGCCTTTAACCTTGCCCGCGCGCGCAACCATTTGCAGTACAGAGGGTTTGCCCTGCAAATCTGGCCAGTAGAGATGTGCCCCTGAAGCGAATGAGTTAAGACGTGTAGCAAACTTTAAATCTGACATGAGGCTCAATCCTTAGTAACAGGGTTGTAATGTACTTTCCTTTTTCACAACTAACTGTGAAGTTATAATAGAATTTACTCTTTACGCGATAACGCGCAACCGTTGTTGTGGAGGAAATAAGTAAATTGCGAGGGCGGTCACGTATTAATCACCTCAGGCAACAACCTGAGGTGGTCAGTCAAAATGACACAACCTCTGCGTCAGCAAGGCGTTGCGGGAACAGGTGCGGGAAGCGCGTCAGAAACGGGCGAGCGCCGTGAAAATGCACATCGGCGCGGGATCGGCCGTTGCTGTCTCCAGATTTACGCTACGCTTACTCCATGCATTACCCTTACAAAAATGGAGACAATTTCAATGAGTCATGATGAGCGTAAACCCACCACAACAGACGCTGGTATCCCCGTCGCCAGCGATGAACACTCCCTTTCCGTCGGTCCCGACGGTCCGCTGGTGCTTCACGACCACTACCTGATTGAACAAATGGCCAACTTCAACCGCGAGCGTATTCCTGAGCGGCAGCCCCATGCGAAAGGAAGCGGTGCATTTGGCTTTTTTGAGGTGACTGAAGATGTGAGTCGCTACACCAAAGCCAAAGTCTTTCAGCCAGGCACGAAAACCGACGTCGTGATGCGTTTTTCAACGGTGGCTGGCGAGCGCGGCAGTCCGGATACCTGGCGCGATCCACGTGGATTTTCCATTAAGTTTTATACCAGCGAAGGCAATTACGACATGGTGGGCAACAATACACCGGTGTTCTTTATTCGCGATCCCATGAAGTTCCAGCATTTTATCCGCTCGCAAAAGCGCCGCGCCGATAACAATCTGCGTGACAACGACATGCAGTGGGATTTCTGGACCCTGTCGCCCGAATCCTCACACCAGGTCACCTGGCTGATGGGCGATCGCGGTATCCCTAAAAACTGGCGTCATATGAATGGTTACTCCAGCCACACCTATATGTGGGTGAATGACCAGGGTGAGAAGTTCTGGGTGAAATACCACTTCCATACCGATCAGGGCATTGAAAACCTGACGCAGGAAGAAGCCGACAAGCTGGCAGGGGAAGATGGCGATTACCACACGCGTGATCTGTTCATGTCTATCAAAAACGGCCATTTCCCGAGCTGGACGCTGTACATGCAGATCATGCCGTTTGCCGACGCTGACCACTATCGTTACAACCCTTTCGATTTGACCAAGGTCTGGCCGCACAGTGATTATCCGCTAATCAAAGTCGGCAAGCTGACGCTCGACCGGAACCCGACCGATAACCATGCGCAGATTGAACAGGCCGCTTTCGAGCCCAATAATCTGGTGCCTGGCATTGGACTCAGCCCGGACAAGATGCTTCTCGGTCGCGTGTTTGCCTATGCCGACGCCCACCGCGCACGACTTGGGGTGAACTATAAGCAGATTCCGGTTAATGCCCCGCAGTCGCCGGTGAACAGCTACAGCAAAGATGGCGCGATGCGCATGAATCCGGTGTCCGATCCGGTTTATGCCCCTAACAGCAAAGGTGGCCCCGCCGCCGATGGCGATCGTTATCCGACCGACTCTGTCTGGTCTGCCAGCGGTGATATGGTGCGTGCGCCTTACACTTTGCGTCGGGACGATGACGACGTCGGCCAGGCAAATACCTTAATCAACAAGGTGATGGATGACGCCGCGCGCGACAGGCTGGTGAATAATGTCAGCGGGCATCTGCTGAACGGCGTTGAAGAACCGGTGCTTTCACGTGCCTTTGCCTACTGGCGCAATATCGATCAAACCATCGGCGACCGTATCGCCAGCAAGGTGCAGGAAGCGCGCGCTAAGCGCTAACCCGCACGCCAAACGGTGGTGTTCGCCACCGTTTATTGGCTTTTCTGAACGTTTTCAGCCATGTCTGGCACAAAACTGCTCAATGTCGTCTGACTGAAAATCGGCCAGGTTTGCCATGATTTTTTCCAGCGGCCAGTTCCACCATGCAATGTGCTGTAACCGGCTTGCAATGGCCGGATGAAAGCGAACGCGAATCGGTTTCGCTGGCACGCCGCCGACCACGGTATAAGGCGCAACGTCTTTCGTCACCACTGCGCCCGCCGCCAGGACCGCCCCATCGCCTACCGTCACGCCCGGCAGCACAATCACGCCATGGCCTATCCAGACGTCGTTACCAATCACCACCCGGTCCTCACGGCGCGCCGTGAAAAAACCGTGGTCGCGCGTCGCGGCAGAATCATAATACTCTGGGCAATAGGTAAAGCGGTGTTGTGATGCCCGATCCATAGGATGGTTGGGCGCGCCAATACGCACCTGATTGGCGATGGCGGTGAAGCGGCCTATTTCGGTATCGGCTATGCAGCAGTGCTCGCCGACGTAAGAGAAATCGCCAATGGCGCTGTACTCAAGGTAACTGTGCGCCAAAATTTCACACTGCGCCCCAACCTCGGTTTCACGCATACGTACGCTGGTGTCAATTTCGGTCTGCTGAAGCCTGGCGGGTTTGACTGCGGCAAGTGACATGAAAAAACTCCCGGATCTGGTCTGATGTCTGGATAAGTCGTGCCTTTCGGGCGCCTGATTGCCGCGCCACTGTAGCCGGGAAAGATGACAGGCAATTGACAACGAAAAAGGCGGAGTGGTTAGCTCCGCCTTGGTCAAAGTTCCGGTTAGTTTGCATGACCGGTCAGTTGCATAAGGGCAACGATGATCTGCAAGATGATCCGGATAATCTCCAGAATCAGCTTTGTCAGTTCCATCACTTTCCTTCTCCCACAACAGGAGCGCGCTGTTCAGCAGCCGGGGCTTTACCCTTACCCGCCGGGTGCCTGAGCACATCTTTGTGGAGAGGGCTGAGCGGCACTCATGGTTTAAGCCACAGGTCAGCACCACCTGTTACCTGCCGGGATTTATGTAACCGTGCTCCCCTGGAAGCAGTCAGTTAACCATGAGGCGATGCTCAACACTCAACACCTGTATAAATATACAGCATTTTGGCTAAACTTGAAGTCTGCGGCGGCACTCTTTACAATCTGTTTGTGGAGAGTGCTGAGCACCTCGTTCGCCATCCGGTTACCCGCCGGGCAACGAACACAAGAAAAAAGGATTTGGCATCACGCCAAATCCTTTTTTTATGCCTGCTATTTACCGCTTAGTTCGCCGAACTGACGCGCCAGATGGAATCACCCGCATCATCTGCGATGATCAAACCGCCCTGTTTGTCACTGGCCAGGCCGACCGGTAAGCCGCGCACCTCTTTTTCATCTTCGGTTAAAAAGCCCGATACCACGGTTTGCGGTTGCCCCACCGGTTTTCCGTTCTCGAACTTCACCCAAACCACTTTGTAGCCGTTAAGCGGTTTACGGTTCCAGCTCCCGTGCTCGCTGATAAATGCGCCGCCGCGATACTGTGGCATATTCTCCGCGCCATAGAACAGCAATCCCAGCGGGGCGACATGCGAGCTTAGTGCATAGTCAGGCTTGATCGCTTTTTCGACCAGGTCTGGACGCTGCGGCTGTGCCCGTACATCCACATGTTGACCAAAATAGCTGTAGGGCCAGCCATAGAAGCCGTTCTCTTTCACGGAGGTCAGGTAATCAGGCACGAGGTCCGAACCAATTTCGTCACGCTCGTTAATCACCGCCCACAGCTGCTTCGTCTGGGGTTCCCAGCCAAGACCGGTGGGATTACGCAAACCGCTGGCGTAGATACGACTGGCACCGCTGGCGGCATCCACTTCCAGAATGGCGGCGCGGCGATATTCTGCGCCGATGCCGTTCTCGGTAATGTTGCTGTTGGAACCCACGCCAACATAGAGTTTACTGCCGTCCGGACTGGCGAGCAGCGCTTTGGTCCAGTGGTGGTTGATCGGGCCGCCAGGTAACTCGGTGACCCGTTGCGGAGCGGTCCGAATTTCGGTTTGTCCTTCGGTATAAGGGAATTTCACCAGGCTGTCTGCGTTGGCGACATACAAGGTGTTACCCACCAGCTGCATACCAAACGGGGCGCTCAGGTTGTCAATAAAGCGGTGCTGTTCCCATTTCCCGTTAACGTTACGCAGCAGGGTAATGCGGTTGCCGCCCTTACCACCTTTCCCCGAGGCATTTTTCACCAGACCGGTGATTAACTCTTTGGGTTTGGTCGTGGGTTTGGGCATGCCGTTGGATTCGGCAATCAGAATATCGTTATTGGGCAGCACATAAACCTGACGCGGATGCTGAAGATGGTCAGCAATCTTCTCAATCTTCAGGCCCTGCGCCACCGTGGGTTTTTCACCGTTCTTCCACGGCACGCCTTTAGGCACCTGCATTGGCGGCACCATAAAGTTTTTGGCTTCGGGTAATTCGGGATTGGCACCCGTTTGCTTTTGCGGATCGATTGTCGCACCGGTATCACAACCCGTCAGCAGGGCCATCATCGTCAGCGCAATAAGGGAATGTTGCGGCATTTTCATTATGGCTTCTCCTTAAGCAGTACGTTGACGCAGTGCAAGTTGCACATTCGCCAGCAGCAGCAGTATCACGACCAGCGTCGACAGCACAGCCGCCGTCGGCACCACGGCATAAGCATCACGGCTGTGAATAAAGGCATTGGCGATAGCCAGAAGAACGGCAACCAGGGAGAGCCAGAAATGGGTTTTCTCGGGTGCGGTACTGCCGCGAAACATATAAACCAGACTAATTACTCGTGGCAGGATGGCCATCACCAGGCCGATGGCAATCAGCCAGCTGGCACTGATTGACCAGAGAATGATATAGGTCTTCATATAGATGATGTCGAACAACCAGGCTGCCACAAAAAAGCCAAGCGGCACGGGTTCCAGAAGAGCATAAAGCGTCACGGCAACGGCCGATCGTCCAGAGGTATTGCGCATTTTCATCTCCATTTTCAATAATAATACCGCTCAGGCACAGCGCATTACGTTTCCATCGCGCGGTAAACCTGCCTGTAAAATATTAGTAAACCTGAAGGAAAATGAGGGTTTTAATTCACATTCGTGGTGTTTTTTACTGCAACCGCGTTGCGGTTAGGGATGTGGCGGCAGAAAGCGGCCCGGATAATCTGCCTGAATAGCCTGTTGAGCCGGGTGGCGGCCAAACCACCTGTAGCGGTTTAGCGCAATACAGTCGTAAAAAAAATTACTGATGCGGCGGGGAAACCAGCGCAGCACGCTCAGCGCCCGCCACGGCATCGGTAGCTGCTGCATCACACGCAGCACCGCCTGTGCCCGCAGCCAGTGCCGATCGCCACGGATATAGACGATGGTATTGATATTGTCCTCCGGCAACCCCGCCCACTTCAGCAGCGCTTTGCCCTGCTCACTTTGCACCGCAGCAAAACGAACCTGCTGCGCCAGTCGATGGCGCAGCAGGAAACTCACCCAGCCTGTACAGAGTTTGCAAACGCCATCATAAAGCACGACGCTCTCGCCCGTTTGCAGATAAGGCGGCTGTGGCATGCTGCTTCTCCTCGGTATTATCCTCATCAGAAGCAGTATAGCCTGCCCGGCCCAGAGACTGAGCCAGCCACTGGATCACGGCGTGCTCATCGATAGCACTGGCATTGACCTTTAACAGCGGCCCCAGTGCCATCGGCTGCGCTTCCTCAGCCAGACGACGCAACTCAGGAAGGTACTCAGCACCGGGATGACCCGGCATGCGTTGCGTCAGCCGTGCCTGGTAGCGTGCCACGGCGGCGTCCGGTGAGATCTGCATCCATACCTCCAGCACGTCATTCACGCCAGCCCGCTGTAATCCCTGCTCCAGTACCGTTTTAGGCTGAAAGCCAAACCAGGCATCAATCAGGAATACGCAGTCGCTGGGCGACTGGCCGATGATATTCCAGATAGCCTGATAAGCCGCACAGCCCAGCTGTCGGTTGCGCTGGCGATCGACCGGCGCAAAGCTGGACATAAACGGCTCCTTCAGGCTGTCCAGCGTTAACACCGGCAAGGAAAAGCGCTGTGACAACGTGCGGGCCAGCGTGCTTTTCCCGGAGGCAGGAATACCGTTAACTAACACCACGCGCTTTATGTCAGTCTCACTGGTCATAGGATCTCCATTACTTCCGCAACGCTGCTGGCACGCCGTAATTTTACCAGCGTCTCTTCATCCTCAAGCATACTGACAATGGCGCGAATGCCCTCTTCTATGTGCGCATTACTGTCGCGGGCACCAAACATGATCACAATATCCGCCTTATCGCTTCCCTCAAACGAGATGGGTTCCGCCAGCAATACCATGCTGAAGCAGTCGCGGATAACGCCCGTTTCCGGGCGGGCATGGGGAATAGCGATACCTTCTTCAAACACGTAATAGGCACCATGCGTCAGCGTATTATCAATGACCGCCTGAGGATAAGAGGCATGAACATAACCGCCCTCCACCAGCGGTTTTGCCGCCATGGCAATCACCTGCTGCCAGTCCCTGGCGGCAATGCCTACCTGAACAGCATTGGCTTCCTGTAATAACTGTTTAATGGTCATTACTGCTCCTTAAACTGATTTACGCACCAGATTACGTAATTCATCAATTTTCACAAAAAGAGGATCAATGTCATCCCGGTAACGGCGGCTTTTCGCAAACAGGGATAATGCACGATTATATTCCAGCATTAATTGTTTCTGCGTTTCAATATCGCCTGAATTAATCGCCAGCTTCGCTTCCAGCGCCGTTATTTTTTCACTGACACTTTCTGCCTGACGATCCCGTTCTGCATCATCTGGGGCATTATTTCCCCCTTTCTTTTTCATGAATCCAAACATAGCGTCTCCTGCCCCGAAAAGCGCCAGGGCACCTCAGGTTTATTCACGTCGGGATAATAAAAGTGCTTAACGGAACAGCTGCATTTTCTCAACTAATACATTGGTGACGGCATTATTGGCAGGCACGAGGAAATTACGCACGCTGTCATTGACTTTGCCTTTCTCAAAGGTCGCTTTACACTGGGCAACCCACTGCACATTCATTTCCGTACCTACGTTAACTTTTTCGATACCGCTGCCCACGGCCAGACGCATGTCCTCATCGCTGACCCCGGTTCCGCCGTGCAGGACCAGCGGCGTTCCCGTGGCAGCCGTGATCTCCGCCAGGCGTTGATGCTGGATATGGGCTTTACCGGTGTAAAGGCCGTGAACGGTACCGATGGAAATGGCCAGCATGTCCACGCCGGTTTCATCCACAAAGCGTTTCGCATCCTCGACCGTGGTAAACACGATATCGCTCATTTCCACACATTTTCCGTCTTCAGAACCGCCGATCGCGCCCAGCTCAGCCTCGACGGAAACATTCACGGGACGGGCCATATCAATCACCCTGCGGGTATTCGCGATATTCTCTTCCAGCGATAAATGTGAACCGTCATACATCACCGAACTGAATCCGGCATTAATTGCCGTCTGAATCGCGTCTAAATCGGAACAGTGATCCAGATGCAAACAGGTCGGAATATTTTTACTTTTGGATAATGACTTAATGGCATCAACCAATAATTCGTGCCCAAGATATTTCGCGGTCCCGGTTGATATTTGAATCATCAGTGGACTGTGCGTATTTTCTGCCGCTTTAAAAAACGCCGGCAACATCTCAAGACAGTGTAAATTAAACGACCCTACCGCTTTAAATTCACGTTCTTTGGCAATTTTCAGTAATTCGGTAAAGTTATAAAGTTTCATGCACGTTTTCCTCACGGGGCTTAGTGGATTTTCCGTTAACAAACCAGGCGATGGCGGTAACAAAGGCAACGAATACGGCGACAAACAGCCAGTTATGCTGGAAAGCATGTCCCAGAACCAGACCGGTACTGATCACGTCGGAATCACTGAAGGTCACGCCGGTGAAGCCGTAGCTTTCCAGCATCGGTACCAGAATGGCGGGCAGGAAGGTAATAAATAATCCGTGGACGAATCCACCAATCATTGCCCCGCGCCGTCCACCCAGTGCGTTACCAAATACGCCTGCTGTACCGCCGGCAAAAAAGTTGGTCAGCAAGCCGGGCAGAATCATCGCCAGACCAAACATTGGGAAGACCAGCATGCCCACAACAGAGCCGAGCGTGGTCGCAAGAAAGCCGACAATGACCGCGTTAGGCGCATAAGGGAACATGACCGGGCAGTCGAGTGCAGGTTTGGCATCCGGCACCAGTCGCATCGCAATGCCGCGGAAGGCCGGGACCAGTTCATTCAGCAGCAGTCTCACGCCGCTGTATAAAACAAAGACGCCCGCCACAAACTGGATAGACTGCATAAAGGCATACATCAGGTAGTTGGTACCACTGCTGTACTGGGCGATAAAGGCTGGACCTGCCGCCACAGCGGGAATCAGGTACATCGGCACCATGACCACCGCCATCGACAGATAGGTGTCCTGCAAAAACTTAAAGTTATCGGGGAGCTTTAAATCTTCCGTTGAGCGTGAGCCTCGGCCGACGACTTTCGCCACCGCCGCCGTGAGCAGATAACCGATAGTGCAGAAGTGGCCGAGCGCGACGTCATCCGAGTCCGTGATACGACGCACCACCGGCTGTGCCAGTGCCGGCATCACCACCGCCATGATGCCGCCGAAAATACCGCCGGTCAGAATTAACGGTAATCCGGTCAGACCGGCTTTGTAGCCGATCACGGCCCCGATGGTTGCCATCCACAACAGCGCCTGGCCGGTGAGGAAAATGTATTTGAACGGTGTCAGGCGCGCAATGATGATATTGACGATAAAGATCACCAGTAGCGTCATGGCCACTTCCGAGCCCAGCTCACGGTTTGCCAGCCCGGCAATCGCGGCCACGTCGGTGATGTAGCCCTGCATGCCGAAACCGTGGGTAAAAATGCTGTTAAGGAAGGTAAGCGCACCCACAATAATGTTGATGCCCGCCATCATGATCAAGAAGCCCAGAAGGGTTTTAAAGGTCCCTTCCACGACCTTCCCGGCCGATTTTTTTTGCAGGACCAGTCCGATTAGCGCAATAAACGCGATCAGAATAGACGCCTGCCCCAATAAGTCTTTAACCAGAAAATTGATTACACTATTCATGATTAGCAACCTTCATATTACGTTCTTTTAAGAAAGCCACGATCTTTTGCTCAATTTCAGCTTTATCGGTGAGTTTATTTAATATAATTACACGTTTAATTTGCTCTGGTGTGGCGTCGGCATTTAAGACATCCGCAAAGGCTTTTTGCGTTAAAATCATGTCGGATTTAAATGCGTTAGCTTCTGAAATCGTGGTGTGATCGATATCGGCTTCAATCTCCAGTTTTTTTAAAACTGATTTCGCACTCATTTCGATAGCGAAACTTGATCCCAGACCGCAACCACAGACACATAAAATTTTCAGCATGTTTTCTCCTCACAATATATGCAGTTGTTTAGCGAGTTTATAATGGTGCCCTTCTGTATCGACCAGGCGTTTTTTCATGCTTATTAAGTCAATCGGAATAGGCTTATTGCTGCCATTAATAATGACGGCTTTATTACGCATCCCGGATTGAATACAACGGACGACTTCACTTGCCATAATGGTGCCCTGATAAATCTCCTCACAGGTGGGGTCGCCATTACGCAGTCCATAGCCGACGATCGTTTTGCGAATACGCACGCCGATCAACGGTTCAAGTTGCTTGATTAATGTATCAATCGCGCCCTGAAATCCCGGTGAATATTCTCGTGTGTAACCTTCTGAACAGAGGATTACCACGCTGTTCTGTTCGCTGAGCCGCTGAGTGATGCGTTCTGCCAGCACGCCAGTGGGAATCTGGCACTCCGGGATCAGCGCAAAATCGGCATTGGATTTTATGGCGGACTGTAGCGTCAGCTCACCACAATAACCACCGAGCAGTTCCACCATAAACACACGCCCGGTTAAGGCCCGACCGGTGTTTCTCAGCTTTGCCACCTCTTTTAAAACCTGCTCACAGGCGGTGGAAAAACCCACGGTATAATCACTGCCGTAAACATCGTTATCAATGGTCATTCCGATGCCAAAACAGTTGACGCCAAATTCACTCAGCGTGTGCAGAAATTGCAGCGACCCGTCACCGCCAGCCAGAATTAATACATCAATACGCAATGTTTTTAACTGCCGGGCAATGGTTTCATATTCGCTGCGAATTAATTTTCGCGCAGTTCTGCCCGACTGCATCACCGGAATGGACGTAATGGAAAAATCCAGTAAATCACGCTGCGATATTTCCTGACAGACATTATCCAGCAGTCCAGGAATACCGCCATTAAATAACACCATTTCCGCCTGGGTCATTCTGCCCACCTGGAAAATGAAATTATTAATGCCGGTTACGTCGCCGCCGCTAATTACCATTCCGATTCTCATCCTGACTTCCTTCTGGCTTAATGCGTCTGACGCTATTGTTTCGGGATAACAGACTGATATTTGCAATTAAGATCACAAAAATGAGAGGAATTTATTTAGGTGATGTATTGACAGCGCGTACAGATGGCTTATTTATGTGAAAGAAATCACATTTTAATCGCAAAGGTGGGTTGTGAGCTTATCCTTTTAAAACAACAAGTTAAATATGTCGATCCCCCTCGCTTTTCTGTCAACGTTATATCGCGCAGGCGTCGATAAAATCACGATGCAAATTTGTGATTTTCGCCTCATTTTTTTAGGTACGGCAGAGGATTAATTTTACGCGGGACGGGCTCAGGCTTTTTCAGCCGCCGAAAATAGCGTGATGAAGTGCTTTTTTTTCAGACAATGCTGGCGCTTTTTGAGGCGGTTTCGGTGCCGCCGACTCGTTCAGGGCCTGACAACGCTGAATGCAGACGCTGCCTGTTTGCCGGGTTGCCCGTAGCCAGGCCAGGCAAAAAAAAACCCGGCACCTGAGTGCCGGGCTGAGAACACAAACGCAGAATTACTTCGCGTATGCTTCGGTAGAGAGCGTCAGTTTCACGTCATCACTGACCGCGGGCACGTACTTGTCCAGTTTGAAGTCTGAACGTTTGATGGTGCCGGTGGCATCAAAACCAATCGCCTGCTTCTTCACCATCGGATGCTCGCCCTGCTTGTTCAGCGTGGCGTGCAGTGTGACAGGTTTGGTAATACCTTTCAGGGTGAGGTTCCCTTCTACATCAAACTTGTTATCGCCTTTGGCGATGACTTTAGTGCTGCGGAAGGTGGCGCTGGGGTATTTCGCAACGTCGAAATAGTCCGCACCTTTGAATTCTTTGGTCAGGGCAGCGACATGGCTGTCAATTTTACTTACCGGCAGGGTAACGTCGACACGCGACTGCTCAGGTTTGCTGCTGTCAAACACCAGGGAACCTGTAGCATCTGGAATATCAGCGGTAGGATGCGAAAAGCCGAAGTGCTCCCAGCTCATCACCACAGACGTATGCTGTGGGTCGAGTTGATAATGCATGGCTTCTGCCTGAGAAGCAGGGACATACAGCGCAGCAGCCGCGAGCAGTGGCAGAGTTAAACGTTTTACATTCTTCACTTTCTATTCCTTATTTTATGGCGTCCATCTGAGTTTGGGGCATATAAACGCGAATAAAAAGTGAAGAGATTTGGCGTAAACAATCAAATTTATTCAGCAATATCACTGAGTGATTATTTTAATTCTTACCTTTAGTGTAGAGAATGCGCCAGCGGTGTCGGCAGGTTAACAATCGTTGATGCAGCTGTTGCACCGCTTCCTGAGTCAGTGAGGCGACCTTTTCAGGCTCAAGGTTGGTCAGGCCGTTCGCCTGACGCAGGGCTGCCACCTCGGGGTCTTCTTTCATCCCCATGAGCTGAGTTTTGATCGGGTTGATATCACATTGTGCAACGCCAGGCGTCATGTCATGCAGGAAGGCTTCACAGAACTGAATCAATGTTGATGCCGGACAATCCGGCGACTGTAAGGCAAAAAGAAGGCCATCGGTGTCCACACTGCGATGGTAGCGGCAGCTGACCACATAACCTACCGGCTGCTCAACGCGATAGCGCTGGTAAAAACGCGGCTCACAGATCAGCGCCAGAGCACGAAGCGCTGCCAGTTGCTGCCCGTCGTCCAGGGGAATAAACAGCAAAACAGCACTGTCATCCGTCGCCTGGGGGATACAGGTTTCACCGGCAACCGATGCGGGAGCCGGACGCGTCGGGGAATTCACCTTAAGCACACTGAGCTGCTGCGCCACGATCCGCTGCTGGTCAGCATCACCACCCAACAGGACGGCACGCCAGCCTGCAGGCTCCACAGAGGTAGCCAGTTGGTAAGGCAGTTGCCGCAGCAACTCGCGTATCGCAATGCCCGGTATATGTGGTGAGGATGCGCTGGCTGGCTGGCTCAGGCGTTGCAGAAGCTGCGCCAGCGCCGCGCTGAGCAGTGTCTTGTCTGACGGCAACTGCAGCCTGAGTTGCCAGATGCCCTGAACGTCGCGCCACTCGCCGCTAGCGGCAAAATGGCGTAACACCGCAAAGACGGGCCGTAAGGCATGGTCATATGCCGGGCCCGCCGCGAGCGTGGTAAACAGCTCGGGGCGCAGCACCAGCGTACCCGGCGACGTATCCGGCGCGATATGCGGCAGAACCGCCACATCCGTGGGCGCATCTCTGAGTGGGAAAGGACTTTGCTGCGGGTAAAATGACCAGCTAACCGCCGGGCTACGGTGCGCTGGCACCTGCCAGGTTGCCAGCGCGAGTTCATAGCCCTGTACAAGACGCTTTTCCCCCTGCATATCGGCGGTACAAAAAAGCGTGGTCGCGGCACGGGTGGACAGTTCGCTCAATAAGGCAGAGATATCAGGACATTCACCCACGGCCGCAAAGCCCAGTGCTCGCGCCTGCAGTTGCATCAGTGGCGATTGCGCAGCCAGCCGTTGCTGTGCCAGTTGCCAGTAATGTTGCCGTTGCGCCGTGGTGGTACGACTTAACGCCTGCAGAAACGCATTCAGGAGTGCCATCACAGGCGCAGGCTGCTCGCTGGCGACCGTTATCGCCAGCCAGTCGGTCGTGTCAGATCGATAAAGCCATTTCACCTGCAGGCCGGTCGCGATGTTGCGCGCATGGAGCGAGGCCAGTAAGCCACCCGGCGCCTCATCAAGTAAAAATTCCCGCACCATAGTGACACTGTCACGAAACGCGGCAGGTAACAGCCAGCTTTGCCACAGCGCGGACGGCCCTTCCTGCTGCAAGGCCAGGCTCCGGTCGGGGGACAGCTGAACCGCTTGCGGGGCGATGCTGGCACGCTTGCGCAGCTGCAATGGACGTGGGGGAAACGCGGCGGTAAAGGTTTCTGCCAGACTGGTGAGCGCATCCAGCGACTGTGGCCCCTGGAGCCACAACGTCATATTCTCAGGGTGATAAAAACGCTGATGAAAGGCCTGCAACGCCGCGTGCAATTCGGTGACGTTGTCACCAAACGCTGCCCTGTTGCCCGTCTGGAAGCGCTGAAATACGGCGGGGAACGTCACCGGCGTGAAGATAGCGGCTTCCGCCCGCGCCGGAGCATGGTGCAGCAGCAGCCGGTATTCCGCATCAATAACGCCAATCTCCTGGCGGATAGCCTCAAGGGTTAGTCGTGGCGCACTCAGCATATCCTGCAGGCGCAGCAGGCCTTCGCTAAAATTCTCAGGCGCGACTTCAAAAAAGTACGCGCTCTGGCGGGCCTGGGTGCTGGCATTCACCTGCCCCCCACAGGCCTGAACCCAACTCATCAACCGCCCGTCATTTGGCCAGCGCTGACTGCCGGTAAAAAGCAGGTGCTCAAGCAAATGCGCCAGGCCGGGCCAGCTATCCGGCTCATCATGGCTGCCTGCCGCGACGCTCACCAGTGCCGCTGACTGACTGGCCTCCGGCTGGTGGATCAGCGTCACCTTCAGTCCGTTGAGTTGCAGGCAACGTGTGTGCATTACAGAATCCGCGTTTTATAAATCAGCTGAGAGTTGCTGCGATTGCGGAACTGTAGCTGGCCGATTTTGATGTCGCTACAGTCAGCTTCACGGCGTGCATCGAGAATTTTACCGTGGTGCGGGGATTTACTGCACACCGGATCGGCATTGTCTGCATCGCCGGTAAGCATAAAGGCCTGGCAGCGACAGCCGCCAAAATCTTTCTCTTTTTCGTCACAGGAGCGACAAGGCTCCGGCATCCAGTCAAAGCCCCGATAGCGGTTAAAGCCAAACGAGTGGTACCAGATATCTTCCAGGCTCTGCTCAAGCACAGAGGGAAAAGCCACCGGCAGCTGGCGTGCGCTGTGGCACGGGAGTGCCGTGCCTTCCGGCGTGACGCTCAGGAAGATAGCGCCCCATCCGCCCATGCACGGCTTGGGACGTTCTTCATAGTAATCGGGGGTAACAAACAGCAGATTGGTCAAATTACCGCTCTCGCTCATGCGTTCACGGTACTGGTTAACGATGCCTTCGGCCCGGGCAATCTGCTCACGGGTTGGCAGCAGGCCCTCGCGGTTTAACTGCGCCCAGCCGTAAAACTGACAAGTCGCCAGCTCCACGTCATCGGCTTCCAGCTCGATACAGAGATCGATGATCTTATCGATCTGGTCAATATTGTGACGGTGCAGGACGAAATTCAGCACCATGGGATAACCATGGGCTTTGACCGCGCGCGCCATGTCCAGCTTCTGCTGAAACGCCTTTTTCGAACCAGCCAGCGCTGCGTTCAGGGTTTCATCACTGGCCTGAAAACTGATCTGAATATGATCCAGCCCGGCGTCGCTGAATGCCTCCAGCTTTTTCTCCGTCAGGCCGATTCCGGAGGTAATGAGGTTGGTATAAAAACCTAAATCGCGCGCCGCTTTGATCAGTTCGGGCAGGTCTTTCCGCGTCAGCGGCTCACCGCCTGAAAAGCCGAGCTGCACGCTGCCCATGGCACGTGCCTGGCGGAACACCTCAATCCACTGCTCGGTGCTCAGCTCTTTTTCCTGCTGGGCAAAATCCAGCGGATTCGAGCAGTACGGGCACTGGAGCGGGCAGCGGTAGGTCAGTTCTGCCAGCAGCCAGAGCGGTGGGTTCACGCCGGGTTTATGCTGGGTCACGAAACTGTATCCACTTTTGTTCATACGCTGACTGCAGGAATTCTTTAACATCCTCGCCGACGCCACCTGCTTCGGGAAAACGGGCATCCAGGATGGCAATGATGGCGGCAATATCCTGTTTGCCGTCCACCAGCGCCAGAATGGCGGCGGCCGTTTCATTGAGTTTCGCCATGCCTTCTGGGTAGAGCACGACGTGACTGTCCTGAGCTGCTTCCCATTGCATACGGTAGCCACGGCGAAAAGCGGCAATTGCGTGTTCGTTCATCGTTATACCAGTCGGGTTGTGTGCCAGGCTGCCTTATCCGTAACGCTATGATAAGGCGGGCGTTTGAGTTCGTAAGCCATTGTCATGGCATCCAGCATCGTCCACAGAATATCCAGCTTGAACTGCAGAATCTCCAGCATGCGGTTCTGTTTTTCAGCGGTATCACAAAATGCCAGCGCCAGCGCCAGGCCGTGTTCAACGTCGCGGTTCGCCTGGCTCAGGCGGCTGCGGAAATAGAAATAGCCCTCTTCTTTGATCCACGGATAGTGCTGAGGCCAGCTGTCGAGCCGCGACTGATGAATCTGGGGAGCAAAGAGTTCGGTAAGGGAACTGCAGGCGGCTTCCTGCCAGTTAGCGCGGCGCGCAAAGTTGAGGTAGGCATCAACCGCAAACCGCACGCCCGGCAGGACATGCTGTTCCGAGACCAGCTCATCCCGGCTCAGGCCCACCGCTTCGCCCAGACGTAACCAGGCTTCAATGCCGCCATCGTCGCCCTGGCTGCCATCGTGATCCAGGATGCGCTGTACCCATTTACGCCGGGTCGCCGGGTCCGGGCAGTTGGCCATGATCGCCGCATCTTTGAGCGGAATACTGGTCTGATAGTAGAAGCGGTTCGCCACCCAGCCCTGAATCTGCTCAGGCGTGGCCTGGCCGTTATGCATCGCAATATGGTAAGGGTGATGAATATGGTAGTACGCGCCTTTATCGCGCAGCGCCTGTTCAAAGGCCTGCGGCGACAGGGTTTCCGTAATCAGCATGATTTAGTCCTAAAGATGTATCGCCATCCCGTCGTGACTCACCTCTATTCCCTGTTGTGACAGGAAGTGCCGCTGAGGTGACTGTTCGTTAAGGACAGGATTGGTGTTGTTAATGTGAATTAAAATTTTACGTTTTGCCGGCAGCCGGGCGAGTAATGCCATCAGCCCCTGCTCGTCGGCCAGCGCCAGGTGCCCCATCGCTTTTCCGGTATTTTTGCCCACTCCGGCGGTCAGTAACTCATCATCCTGCCATACCGTCCCATCAATCAGCAGGCAATCGGCCCGCTCCAGCCAGGGAAGGATCACCGCATCCGGCTCACCAAGGCCTGGCGCATACAGCAGTGTCTGACCGTTAGCGCGATTTTCAATAAACAACGCCACGTTGTGGCCCGGTAGCGGACGATCGCGGTATGGCGAGTATGGCGGTGCATTACTGAGAATCGGGATGGCGGTGAACTGGAGATCCGGACAAACATCGACGTTAAACGACGTTAACGGACGAATGGGCCGATGCTGCAGTCCGCCATTCCAGTGTTTGAGCATGGTAAAGACCGGGAAACCGGTGGTCAGATCGTCATGAACTTCGGGCGTACACCACACCTGATGTGGGCAGCCTTCACGCAGGCTGAGCAGGCCCGTAGTATGGTCAATCTGGCTGTCGGTAAGAATTATTCCGCCGATGGCTGTACCGCGCAGGACGTTTTTTTTAACCAGTTCTGGCGTGTGCAAAATCTGCTGGCTGATGTCAGGAGAGGCATTGCATAAAACCCAGTCTTCCCCGTTATCGCTAACGATGATCGAGGACTGAGTACGCGGCGTGGCCTGCAGGGTGCCGTTACGCACACCCTGGCAGTTGGGGCAGTTGCAGTTCCATTGCGGAAATCCACCGCCTGCAGCAGATCCAAGGACTTTAATAAACATGAAAGGGACCAGGTGTTGAAACAAAATGCCCGCGCAAACGGCGGGCAAATGATTAGCGGTTGGAGATGTACAGCGTGACTTCCAGACCGAGGCGCAGATCAACAAACGTTGGTTTTTTCCACATAATTTTCTTCCTTTTAGATAAACAGACAAATAAATTACTGCAAAACAGCAGTGCGACAGGGATTGAAATGCGAACCTTGTCACACTATTTTCTCGCAGACCGCACAGTGAAATCAATGAAAAGCCCGTAAGAAAACGTGTTAACCCAGCCAGGTTTGGTGCAAAACCCGCAGCCAGTTTCCCCACGTTAATTTCTCCAGTACGCTTTGATCATAGCCCGAGTCGCGAAAAACGGCGAGCAATCGCGGCAGACCGCTCACGTCGCCCAGCGCTTCCGGCGGCGAAATCCCGTCAAAGTCCGATCCGAACGCCACATGATCGTCGCCCATTATGTTAATCAAGTGATCACAATGTTTGACGATTTCTGCCAGATCGGTGTCGCTGTCACGTTTACCGTCCGCGCGAAGGAAAGCATTGCCAAAATTAATACCGACCACCCCACCGCTCGCACGGATAGCCTTGAGCTGGTCATCCGTCAGGTTTCGGGGCTGTGGGCACAGAACATGGGCGTTGGAGTGGCTGGCAACCAGGGGCGCGTCTGACAGGCGGGCCGTATCCCAGAAGGCTTTTTCATTCATATGCGAAACATCAATCATCATGTGTAGCGCAGCGGCCTGGCCGATCAGCCTTTCCCCCTCTGCCGTCAGCCCCGGGCCGGTGTCCGGCGATCCCGGGAAACTGCCGTTAACGCCTTCACCAAAGCGGTTTTTCAGGTTCCAGAATGGCCCGATGGAGCGGACGCCAGCCTGATAAAAGGCATTCAGCGTTTCGCCGTCCGCGTCCAGGGCGTCAGCGCCTTCAATATGCGCCACCAGCGCCAGAACCCCTTCAGCGCGGCAGGCTTCGATCTCTGCGGCGCAGTGGCAAAGCCTGCCGCGCCCGTCTGACTGCGCGGCTATTTGCTGCAGTATCGCCAGTTGCTGCCACATAATCGTCAGTGGCTCATAGGCTTCTTGCGCCGCACGCGCCGGGGCGACCTGAGCAAGGTAGTCCTGCGGCGGTACAAAAAGAGCAAACAGCCCACCGGCAAAACCGCCCTGCTGCATACGAGAAAAATCCAGATGGCCTTTCGGCACGCCCGCAAAGAATGCCTCTGCGGGCGCATCGCGATGGTACAGCCACAGATTAAGTAACAGATCGTTGTGCCCGTCAAAAACCAGCATAGGAAACCACCTTGGGAAACATCGGCTTATGCTACCGCTCTCTTTCCGCTTCGGCAAACGCCTGCGCACGCAGCGCCACAAGCCGTCAACAAGGTTGTCACTTTTGCGCTTCAGGTTGTCAGTTTTCCGCGCGCGACAGACTTCTCGCCACGCCACACTGGCTTAAACACCTACAAGGAGATGACTATGTTGATGCACCCGGCTGAGAAATACCGCCCGTTCCCCTCCGTTGATCTGGCCGACCGCCAGTGGCCTTCACAACAGATCACCCGTGCGCCGCGCTGGCTGTCTACTGACCTGCGGGATGGAAATCAGGCGCTGGCGGAACCGATGAACCGCACGCAAAAACTTCAGTTCTGGCAGTTGCTGCTGGACTGCGGTGTCAAAGAAATTGAAGCCGCCTTTCCTTCCGCCTCGCAAACCGATTTTGACTTTGTGCGCGACCTGATTGAACAAAAGCGAATTCCAGATGATGTGACGCTGCAGGTATTAACGCCCGCGCGTCAGGACCTGATTGCAAAAACCTTCTGCGCACTGGAAGGGGCACCGCGCGCCATTGTGCATTTGTACAATGCCACCGCCCCCTTATTTCGTGAGCGCGTGTTTAATCAGAGTAAACAACAGATCGTGGCGCTGGCGACCGCAAGCGCACAACAGATTCGAGCCGCCTGTGAGGCCGCGCCCGAAACACAGTGGAGCTTTGAGTACTCGCCCGAAACCTTCTGTTTTACAGAGCCCGCCTTCGCGCTGGAGATTTGTGAAGCGGTCGCCGACGTCTGGCAACCCAGCGCGGAACGGCCGATGATCATTAACCTGCCGGCCACCGTTGAAGTTAACACGCCCAACGTCTACGCCGATCAGATAGAGTTTTTCTGCCGTCACTTTAGCCGACGTGACGCGGTATGTATCAGCGTTCATCCTCATAACGACCGAGGGACGGGCGTTGCCTGCGCGGAACTGGCTCTGCTGGCGGGTGCCGATCGCATTGAAGGCTGCCTGTTTGGCAATGGTGAGCGTACCGGTAATGTCGATTTAGTCACGTTGGCGTTAAATCTTTACACCCAGGGCATTGCGCCGGGACTGGATTTTAGCGATATGGCCCGGGTGATTGAGGTGGTCACCGACTGCAATAAACTGCCGGTCCATCCCCGTCATCCCTATGCAGGCGAGCTGGTTTTTACCGCTTTTTCCGGCTCTCATCAGGATGCGATCAAAAAGGGATTCGCTTATCGCCACCAGCACCAGGAAACGCGGTGGCAGATCCCCTATTTGCCGCTCGATCCTGCCGATATTGGATGCAGTTATGAAGCCGTTATCCGGGTAAACAGTCAGTCAGGTAAAATCGGCGCGGCCTGGTTGCTGGAGCAAAACCACGGCCTGCACCTTCCCCGCGCACTGCAGCAGGATTTCAGCCGTTGTGTTCAACAGGAAACCGATCTGTATGGAAAAGAAATGACGCAGCATGCTGTCTGGCAACTTTTTTGCCGTCACTATCAGATTGAACAGCCTGCCCTGCGCCTGATGGATGCACACAGTCAAAGCGAGTCGGGCGAGCAGACGCAGTTGCGGGCTCACGTCCATCATCACGACCGCACCGTGCCGCTGACTGGTAGCGGGAATGGCCTGCTTTCCGCCGCCGTTACGGCACTGCGTCAGACGCTGGACCTGGCGCTGACCATTGAACATTATCATGAACACACGCTGGGAAAACGCAGCGACAGCCGCTCAGTCGCCTATGTCAGCTGTATGAATCTGCAGGGTGAACGCCACTGGGGCGTCAGCATCGACAATGATACGTCGCGCGCCGCACTGCAGGCGTTGCTTAACGCGGCGAGCCACTTTCTGCCGCAGGAAAGTAGTCCGTTGGTGACACGCCCAGCAGACGGCGAAACATGGCGCTAAAGGCACTTGGGCTTTCATAGCCCAGATCCAGAGCCACGCGCAATACGCTGTCGCCCTGTGCCAGCCGCGTCAGGGCGATAGCCACGCGGGCTCGCCGTACCCAGTCGCTGAACTGCAGGCCGGTTTCACGTACAAAATGGCGAGCCAGCGTTCGACCAGACAGGTTGAGCCTGGCGCTGGCTGCCGCCAGCGACCAGTCGCCAGACAGGTCAGCCTGAACCTGCAGGCAGAGCGCCTGTAAACGTGGACTCTGTGGCAGGGGCAAGGCAAAAGGCAGCACGTCCATGCTGCGTATCTCATCCAGAATCAATTCATAAATCCGTTCGGTGCGGCTGGCTGGCGCGTAGGACACAGGCAAATCGATGGCGTTGATAATCAGCTCGCGCAGCAGCGCAGAAATTTGCACGACCTGACAGCTGGCGGGAAGATCGGCTCTGGCAAAGGAATCGATAAACAGCGTGCGCGCAGCGACCGCCCCGGTGATGTGTAAGCTGTGGCGGGTGAAGGCAGGCAGCCAGACGCCACGGCTGGGCGGTACGGTCCAGCTGCCCAGTTCCGTTTCAACCCGCACTACGCCGCTCAGCGTATGAATAAGCTGCGCGCAGCTGTGATGGTGCCAGGGTTCTGTGGCACCATGCGGATAATCGTGCGCCAGTGGCACCAGCGGGCGGGTGCTGAAATCAAAACTGACCGTCGAACTCATTGCGATTTAAGATACTTGTAGATCACCGCTAAATCCTCTTCACCGTGCCCGGCTTCCACGGCCTGCTGCCAGACGCTGGCGATATTTTCCAGTGCGGGCAGTGAACGCTCAGAGGCATCCAGCGCCAGCTTTGCGTCTTTGAGCGCCCATTGCAGATGCATCTGCGGGGTATAATCATCGCTGGCGATCATGCCCAGCTTCATTTTGGCATAGGGCACGGCCAGCGGGCCGCCGTCCAGCACCTGCCACAGGTCGTCGGTGGAAAATCCAAACTGGTCGGCGAGCCGGGTACTTTCGGCCAGACTCTGCATCAGACCAATGAGCCAACTGTTGATGACCAGCTTCATGCGCGAACTCTTGCCCGCCTCACCCAGCCACTGCGTTCCTTTACCTATCGCGCCGAACACGGCTTCTGCTGCCTGAGCACGAGACCGATCGCCGCTGGCCATCACCAGAATCTGGGCGTTTTCTGCGGGGGCTTTGGTGCCGGAAACCGGCGCGTCAATAAACACCACATCGGGGCGCTCCTGAGCGAAGAAGGCAATCAGCGCATCGGTTTTTTCCACACCGATGGTGCCCATCTGGCACAGGGTTGCGCCCTGTTTTAACGCCGCTTTCGCCTCATGCAGCACCTGCTCTGTGGTGCTACCGTCCGATAACATCGCAATCACGACGTCGGCCTGCTGCACCGCGTCCGCGGCGGATGCGGCTAACGTCAGCCCGGCGTCAATCAAATCTTCGCCCCGTGCGCGGGTGCGGTTCCAGCCGTAAACCCTGAAACCTTTTTTGAGTAAATTGGCGGCAAAGGCGTGCCCCATGGCACCTAATCCCAGTACTGCAACATCAGGTTGTTTCATGCTGATTTCCTTATTTTTGATTAGTGGTGTCCGCCTTAAGCTTACCCGGCGTTGCACGCTAAAATGTAGCACCTGTGACCCTGTACGTCCGCTGGCCTTTGCCTTACTTGCCCCCTGCCCGCCCGTAGTGCGCTATCACGGGGTTAACCGCGCTAAGGGCATGACGTTTTAACGCCATGACGATCATATAAACCAATCAATCATTTACGATTTCCAAACAACTGACAAAAATATTAATATATGCCGCGATTGTTCCAGTTGGTTCATTTAGCACCACTAGTTTCGCGACCTGCCGTTAACCGCTGTGTTTTTAAGCCACTGGTTGGCAGGCGACATACCCAGGGAATCCACGCTTTCAGGCCAAATACAAATGAATATTACGCGATTACGTCGGGTCAGCCTGCCGTTTTTAGTCCTGCCTGCCATATTTTCTTCGCTGCCGCTCTTCGCAGCAGACGTCGATAATACGCTGGTCGTCAGCGCGGCACCGTCCGCAAAAGGCCTGAGCGAACTTGATACGCCTGCCGCCGTTAGCGTGGTTAACGGCGATGATATGCGCCAGGCCACGCCGCGCGTTAACCTGTCAGAAAGCCTGACCAGCGTACCAGGATTGCAGATTCAGAATCGACAAAGTTTTGGCTAAACAGGCAGATACTTGACTGAATTGATTGTATGTAATTGTTTTTTAATACATTCAATCAATTGAGTCATATTAATTATGTACTCATTTATGTACTCATTTATGTACTCATTTTGGCTAGACTTTCTAGTTCTTAATGTTGCCAATTTTCTTTGAGAAAGGAGTTTTTCATGTGGAAGAAACCAGCATTTATCGACTTGCGTTTAGGACTGGAAGTAACCCTATACATTTCTAACCGTTAAACTAGTTGCCCGCACTATGCGGGCAACACATTTTAGGACTTTTCTCACTGCAAATGGTGATGTATGATTTGTAAGAATTGCTAATCATTTCTGGGTAACTTCACCATGTTTAAAAGCCTGTCTGACTTCAAAAATTCTCTAAAATATTCTGTCGTTGAACGTGTATCAAACCCTTTAATAGCCGCGTTTATATTTTCTTGGATTTGTTTAAATTGGCAAATAATTTTAATTCTATTTCTAAGCAAAAAAGACATAGAATTTAGAATCAAGGATATGATCGACGCAGGCGGTGTATTAGTATCATTGGCTTTCCCTGTTATTTCTGCAATATTTTACGTAGTAGTGATGCCGCACATCGTGGAGTATGCTTATAAATTTCAGAGTGGACCATTCAAGCGCTCACAGGACAAATTAGCTGATAGGATTGATAATGCATTAAAGAGGAAGAAAACCACAGAGATGCTAAGGGCTGAAGCTGACATTGCCTACGACCGTAAGACTACGGATGCAGAAAAAGAAATTGAACAAATGAGGCTTGGTATTAATGAACTTAAAGAGCAAAATGGAGAAAAAGAAAAAAACGTTAACGCCTTAATCAAAGAAAAAAATGAACTAAATGATAAAATAAAAATCCTTAGCAAGGAAAAAAGCGACATTTCTCAAGAGTCATTTCAAAATCGTATAGAGCGAGATGAAATTAAAAAAATCACAAAAGAAGTTATGGATATCCTGGATTCAATAACTATTAAATACAATATAAACTTAACCCAAGATCAATTAGACAATTTAAATCGTATTGAAGATTTACTTGGGCAAACAAGTGACAGAGTACTTTTTTAATATAATTAAGATTTATATAGATTTGCCCAGCATACGATTGGCAAATCTGAAAACCTTGTAGTATACGCGGGGGAAAGCATCTCCCGCTTCATGTCCCAAGATTTCTCTATTCCCTGCCCGGCAAAGAATAAATTAGCCTTGCCGCTCTGGTTAAGCCCATGCACAACACGCATCAGAGCTTCGCTGTTGGGCTGTGGCCGGTATTCATCAAAGAGGTTGAGCTGAGACACTCCCTGGCTGAAAAAATCGCCCAGCATTACGCCTGCTTTCATATAGCGGTGACCGTCGAGCCATATCTGATCCAGTGCGTCCATAGCCACCCGGATAATGTCGCGGGTATCGTTAGAAGGCGTGAGCAACTTTCCAGCGGCTTGGTTACCGTAAAACACCTCTTCTTCTGCGTGCGGACTGGTACGCACAAATACAGCAATCTGTTTGCAGTACTGCCTTTCTTTCCTCAGCTTTTCTGCGGCGCGTTCTGCAAAAGCACACACGGCCTGACGCATATCCATGTATTCGGTGATACCGGACCAACGCCTGTGGTGACAACAGCTGCAACGGCAATCGTATTCCCGGCATCGCGCGCAATATGCTTTATACCGGGCTGGCTTACGCCCCTGAACAGGGTTTTTACGCCGGGGCAGAATGGCGTTACATGAGCAATATTGCGGCGGATGACAGCAATGACGTTCGCGCGCCCTCTTACGCCATTATCTCGCTGAACAGCGGCTATAAGTGGCAGGTTGCCAGCTGGACACTGGATCTGTTTGGGCGGGTAGATAACCTGTTTGACCGGAATTACGTGGGCTCGGTGATCGTCAACGAAAGTAACAGCCGTTATTTCGAACCGGCACCGGGGCGCAACTACAGCGTGGGCCTGACGGTCAGTTACGCTTTCCAGTAATACAGGGCTCACGCGGCCGCCGCTCTGGTGGCCTCTCTCCGCTATCCTTCCTGACGCTGGCATCTCGCTGTCGTCAGTCAGTTCATCGTATCACCCACCCATCCCGGTTTCCGCTGTGCCATTTTGCGAGAGCACTCGAGGTTTCGTTCAAAACTTGCTCAAAAAGATCCACTCACATAAACTCTATGTAGTAACGTAACTACATGTGAGGAGCACTCACGTTGAACAAAATCTATTCAAGTCGTGCCTTTAATCAAGACGTGTCAAAGGCGAAAAAAGAGGCGGAGGACGGCCCAGTGTACATTACCGATCGCGGTAAACCCGCGCATGTCCTGTTAACGTTTGAAGCTTATCAAACATTAACGGGTGGCAAAAAAAATCTGGCGATGGCATTAGCCATGCCTGAAACAGCAGATATTGATTTTACACCGGAACGCCTAAGTATTACCGCGCGGGATGTCGATTTCTGATGCGATATTTACTGGATACGAATGTCGTTTCCGAATTGCGCAAGGCAGGAACAGCGCGCGTCGATCCAAACGTCGAAGCCTGGGCTGTCACGGTCAGCACTGATAGCACCTTTATTTCCGCCCTGACGTTGCTGGAAATTGAGAGAGGGATTTTGCATCTTGAACAGCGGGATGAAGAGCAGACCCAACGTTTGCGCCTCTGGTATCAGACACAGGTACTTGAGGCGTATCGTCAGCGAACCTTGCCTGTTGATGGCCCCATCGCGCGGCGCTGCGCCCAACTGCACGTGCCCGACCGGCGCGCTGAAACCGATGCGTTGATTGCGGCGACGGCGCTACAGCACGATTTAATCCTGGTCACGCGTAACCTGAAAGATTTCCAGGGACTGGGCGTTATGCTGCTCAATCCCTGGGATATTGCTTAGCGATTATAGCGCGTTGAGTTTTGCACGCACATCATCACAGTTGCCCGTTTCACCCAGACGGGGAAACACGCGCTTGATGCTGTTTTCGTGGGTGTCGCTATTAAGGTCAGTCATTGCATCCACCGCCAACGTGACGTTGTAACCTAATTCATAGGCCTGACGTGCCGTCGATTCCACCCCAATGCTGGTGGCAATGCCGCAAATAACGACCTGCGTAATGCCACGCTTTTGCAGCTCATCATGCAGCGCCGTGTGATGAAAAGCGCCCCAGGTTTTTTTGGTGATGGTCAGGTCGTTATGCTGCGGTGTCATGGCAGGAACCAGGGTTGCCCAGTTGGCAGGCAGCTCGCCTTCGTGACGCGGCATCTCATTGCGTCCTGGCGCACCGCCAGCAACGTTGACCAGCACAACGGGCAGATCTTTTTCACGGAATGCAGCGGCGAGCATTGCGCAGCGTTCGATAACTGGCTGTGGCTCATGCACAACTGGCAGCGCAACAATCCCCTCTTGCAGATCGATGACGATCAGCGCGGTTTTCGCATCAAGTGTGGTTAAAGCCATGATAATTCCTCTGGAAGCGGTAACAGATAACGAGTCAGTAAGGTGCAGACTGCGACGCTCAGGCAGTCAGCGTTTGCAACGAGGTGCAAACAGGCGTGCAGCGCGGCCTTACAAAGGGGAAGTGAGTATACAAATGCCGGTCAGATCTGAACAGGCGCGGCTGGTTTCAATTTGTAAGCTCAGGTTCGCCCAAGGTAATGAATCAGGCTGTGAAAGCGTAAGCGGCTGTTCAGGGGATTACGGTAGCTGTGGGCAACATCCGCCCTGAACTGAAAGGCCTCATCCTGTTTAAGCCGCCGCCAGGTGTCCTCGATGCCCAGTAACAGTTCCCCTTCCAGCACCACCACCTGCTCAATCACACCGTGCTCATGGGCCGCGGAATCGCTTTGTGCACCGGCCGCCAGCTCAACCGCCAGCAAATCAAAACGCAGTCGTTCGTCATAAGGTAACAACGGTGTGACCGTCATCTGGGCATTGTGCTGTCGGTAACTTGCCACCTCACCGGCGGAAAGCGATCCGTTATGAACAAAAAACGAGAACGGGACATTGAATCCGGTGGCGATTTTCCACAAGGTCGCCACCGTGGGGCTGGATTCGCCACGTTCAATCTGACCCAGCATCGCCTTGCTCACGCCCGTTTTTTCCGCGGTTGAAGTCAGGCTCCAGCCGTTGGCCTGGCGCAATTGTTTCAGCGCATCGCCAAGATATTGCTGCAAATTTTCCATGTTGTCTCCTGCTGTACCACTTCAGTGTAACACTTGTGCGTTATAACGCCCTGTGCGACGATGTGCGCTATAACGCACAAGAGGGTTACATCATGTCTGCACACCGCGCGCCGTTCCCCATTACCTTGCCCATGACCGTTTCCGGCTTTGTCGCGGTGTTGGTGGGCTATAGCAGTACCGGTGCGATTATTTATCAGGTCGCTCAGTCGGCAGGCGCATCGCCCACGCAGATCGCCGGTTGGCTTTCCGTGATTGGCCTTGCGATGGGCATTGCCTCGGCGGGGCTGTCTCTGGCGTACCGGATGCCGATCTTAGCCGCCTGGTCCACGCCTGGCGCGGCGTTACTCGCGACCAGCCTGCAAGGGGTTTCTGTCAACGACGCCGTCGGGGTGTTTGTTTTTGCCAACGCCCTGATTGTGTTGTGCGGCGTAACCGGCCTGTTTGCCCGGCTGATGAACCACATTCCCGCCTCGCTGGCAGCCGCCATGCTGGCGGGGATTTTACTGCGATTTGGCCTGCAGACGTTTAGCGATTTATCAGTTAATTTCACTCTGGCCGCATCAATGTGTTTAATCTGGCTGCTGGCACGCCGCTGGTTCGCCCGCTATGCCATTCTTATCGCCCTGCTGGCGGGCCTTGCCATCGCCTTTGGGCAAGGCAGCATTCATTTCCCTGAGCATGTGGCGCGCTTTAGCCTTCCCGCCCCTGTCTGGCCGACCTTTTCACTGCCCACGCTCATGGGTATTGGTCTACCCTATTTTCTGGTGACCATGGCCTCGCAAAATGCCCCAGGCATTGCCACCTTGCAGGCACACGGCTACCGACCGCCGATCTCTGCATTAATGAGCTGGACCGGGCTGCTGGCCCTGGTGCTGTCTCCGTTTGGTGGATTTTCGGTTTGTGTGGCAGCGATCACTGCCGCGATTTGCATGGGCGAAGAGGTGGATGCCGATCCGCAACGACGCTGGATAGCGGCCGCGCTGGCTGGTTTTTTTTATCTGCTCGCCGGATTATCCGGGGCGTTGATTGCCGTGCTGTTCAGCGCACTGCCTGAGGTGATGGTTCAGGTTCTGGCCGGTCTGGCCCTGCTTGCCACCCTCGGCGGCAGTTTGCAACGTGCGCTGGATACGCCCGACGAGCGCGACAGCGCCCTGATTGCCTTTCTGATTACGGCATCCGGCGTGACGCTCTGCGGTATCGGTTCGGCGTTTTGGGGCCTGGTCGGTGGCGTGGTTGCACATCTGTTATTAAAGCGTAAAACAGCGTAACATCATCAGGGCATTGGTTATTTTCCCGGCAGCGGGTCAAAAAACCACGCATTTATCCCCTTTTTCAGCGGTTTGATTTGCCATTGTCCCACGTAAAATCACCGTAATCGACGATAACACGCGATCTTCTGCCTCAGACAACGACCGATAAGGGCTTAACAGGTGGCAAAAACTTTTCTGCGCAGCGGCAATCTGGATGCGGTTCTGGCTTTGGGCGAGAACGGCCAGCCTGTATTTGCTTCCGCCCTGCAAATCCGTGAAACCCTGCGTTTGCGCCGTCAAAGCGCACTGGCAAATTGCCTGGCCATTCCACAAACCAATGAACGTGGCGACCGGCTTGACTGGTACTCGCCCTTCCCGGGCAAAGTGAAATCCTGGATGGGTGCCAGCGATTATGAACGCCGTCAGGCTTTACAACACCTCACCGCCTGCCAGCAGGACCTGCAGGAGATCAGCGCCCGCGCACGCGATGCAGCTAATCCGGCCATGCGCCTGTTTGGTGCGCTGTTAGGCAAAAGCCTGCAGTTCCCTAATCAGCAATATGTGTATCTGGTTAACGGTAAACCCGTCATTACCTTTTGGGGATTTGTCGACGCTCAGGAGCGTAATCGTGATGATGCGCTGGCCTGCCTGCGTGACAGCCTTGAAGAGTCACTGCCCACTGTGCTGGTTGAACCGCCACCTGAGCCTGTCGCCGTGGCTGCTGCGCCAGAACCTGAACCTGTGGTGATACCTGAACCCGAGGTTACGGAGCCGACGATCAGCGATGTCCCTGTTCAGGCACCCGAACCGTTGCCTGTGGCGGCAGTACGCCGTCGGCCTTTCCGCCTGTGGTATCTCATCCCAACCCTGGCCGTGGCCGCTGCGGCAGCAACGGCTGTTATTTTACATATGCCAAAGTCAGAACCGGTTACCACAGCGCAACCCGTTGCTCAAAACAGCCCGACGCCTGCTCCGGTTATCGCGAGTAAGCCTCCGGCGGTGGTGGCTTCGGCTGAAAAACTGTCCGCCACGCTGCCACAAAAACCGGCCGCAGTGGTGGCAAACACCGCGACAGCAACGGCCAGCGCCCCGTCATCCACGCTTTCAAACGTCGTCGTACCGGCAGTGCCCGCTAAACCCGAGGATCTGGTGGTGACACCGGATGCCGTTCGCGATGGCCAGGTACAGGTCATTGATGGTCGCTGGCGTGTGGAGATTGACCAGGTCAAAACCCCAACCGGTAAACCGCCTGTGATGCGCTTCCAGTTCAAAAACGGCAAAGGCAACGTCCAGATTAACCAGGGCAACACCACCTGTAAGGCTGATGTGACCGCTGCGATGACCAGCGCCGGTAACCTGGTGATTGAGAGCCGCTTTACTGCCCGGTGCGCGGACAAATCGCGTTATCGCATGCCGTTGTTAGTGTGTCATTCCAGCATTGGCGCGGCAGCATGTGAAGCACAGTACAGTGGGGATCGTACGTATCCCATTACGATTAAGCGTGAGAGTAAGTAACTATGTTGGCTCCCCTGATCGATGATAAGCAGAAGATTTCACTGATTGAGAACAGTGGCGTACAGTTTCTTGATTTTGGTCTGCAACTTTCCGCTACTCAGGCGCGCCGCCAGTTCGTGCGCCAGACCGCGAACGGCCCGTTGCTGCGCCTGAATGTAGACGGCAACAGCGGTAAGTTTTTACTCTATCCGCAGGACGGCGGTGCGCCGGAAGTGGTTCGCCCTGAAACCGACATCGCCCTGGCCGACTCCCTGACGCTGCTGGAAGCATGCTGGCTGCCGCTGCCGATGCTGCGCTGCGCATCAGGCCGACGTTTTATTGGCGGCCCGGAAAACTGGGCGCGCATGCGGCTGGTTGCCCTGGATAAGCCGGACAGTACAGGCAATACGCACCGCGTCACCCTGGCTTTTGATACCCGCTGCGTGCCTGAAGAAGACGGCGGCGAGCAGTTGGGACTGACGCCCTCCGATGCGCAAAACGGTGTCACCTTTGCGCTGGCCTGGCACAACTACGAGCTGGGCGATTTTCTTGACCATACGTGGGTGGATGGCTGGCTGCGCGAGTCCTTCACGGATCGCGTATCCGATCGCCGGGAACAGGCAATTAGCCAGGCTCTGCGTGAGTTTGAATACCAGGCGCATTACCTCAACCTGCTGGAATTGCTGGGCGAACAACTTAACCTTACTGAAATTCATATTCAGGCCGCCACGCTGCAAACGCCGGCGGTCAATGTCGATATCATTCTCGACGTGGGGAACTCCCACACCTGCGGCATCCTCGTGGAAGATCACCCGGAAGAGAGCAATGGCCTGAAGCAGACCTATGAGCTGCAAATGCGCGATCTGTCTCAGCCCCATCGGGTTTATAACGAACTGTTCGACAGTCGACTGGAATTTGCCGAAGCCCGTTTTGGTAAAGCTAACTTTTCGCTGGAAAGCGGCCGCGAGCAGGCCTTTATGTGGCCCTCGTTAACTCGCGTCGGACGTGAAGCCAGTCGCCTGGCGCTGCAGCGTGCCGGTCTGGAAGGCAGTACCGGCCTGTCCAGCCCTCGCCGTTACCTGTGGGACGAAGCACGCTATCAGCCAGGCTGGCGCTTCAATCAACAGAGTCCGCAGGGTGAGCCTCAGGCCTGTGCTGCACCTTTTACCTCATTGATGAATGACGAAGGTCAGCCGCTGTATGCGCTGCCCGTGGACGAGCGCTTACCCGTGTTCTCCGCCCACTACAGCCGCAGTTCACTGATGACCTTTATGCTGTGTGAGTTGCTGGCCCAGGCGCTGATGCAAATGAACAGCGCGGCACAGCGTCAGCGTATGCCGCAAAGCCATGCACCGCGCCAGCTGCGCCATGTCATTTTGACGCTGCCGTCCGCCATGCCAAAACCCGAACGTGAAATATTCCGTCGCCGTATGCAGGAAGCCATCGCGCTGGTGTGGAAAGCCGAGGGCTGGCATCCGGCTGACGAGGATTTTACCGAGCAGAGCCAGGCCCAAAGCAGCAAACCCGTGCCGGATGTGCAGATGGAGTGGGACGAAGCCACCTGCGGCCAGATGGTGTGGCTGTTTAACGAGACCCAGGTTAACTTTGCCGGTCGTGCAGAAGATTTCTTTAGCAGCATGGCGCGCCCCGACCGCCCGCGCGAAGCCGACGAGCTGCCAGGCAAGAGCCTGCGTATCGCCTCCATTGATATTGGCGGCGGCACCACCGATTTAGCCATTACCCAGTACCGTCTTGATGACGGTCAGGGCAACAACGTCAAAATCACCCCGCGCCTGCTATTCCGCGAAGGTTTCAAAGTGGCCGGTGATGATATTTTACTGGATGTGATTCAGCTGTGGATTTTGCCTGCACTGCAGCAGAGCCTGCAAAAAGTAGGACTGACGCTGGCTGAGCCGCTGATCAACAAGCTGTTTGGTCACGACAGCCGCATGGATGGACAGGCAACGTTACGCCAGCAGGCCACGTTACAGCTGTTTATCCCGCTGGCTCAGGCGGTGCTGGAACGGTACGAAAACTGGGACCCGCTGGAAAGCCATGCCGAGATCAACGCCCTGTTTGGCGAACTGGTCGATCAGCGCCCTGCCGATGCGGTGCTTGCCTTTATTAATGGTGAAATTCAGCGAGAACTGGGCGGTAACAGCCGTTTCGATCTGCTTGAGGTGCCGCTGGTCGTGAGCATGTCCCAGCTTCACGGTGAGTTTATGCAGCACCGCATGGCGATTATTCCGGCCCTGCGCTCCATGTGTGAAGTGGTCTCGCTCTATCAGTGCGATGTGCTGCTACTGACCGGACGTCCGTCTCGGTTCCCGGGCATTCAGGCACTGGTGCGCCATCTACAGCCACTGCCGGGTAGCCGTATTCTGTCGCTTGAAGGCTATCACACCAGTGACTGGTACCCGTTTAATAAGCACGGCCGTATCGATAACCCGAAATCGACCGCCGCAGTCGGCGCGATGCTGTGTCTGCTGGCGCTGGATCTACGCCTGAGCAGCTTCTGGTTCCGTGCAGGTGACTTTGAGCCTTACTCCACCATTCGCTATCTGGGCATGCTGGACGAAAATCAGGCGCTGACGGACGAGAACCTCTGCTATAGCGACATCGATCTCGACGATCACCAGTTCTCGCTGGACCGTAAAAGCAGCTTCCGCATTCGCGGTAACGTATGCCTGGGATTCCGCCAGTTAGATAATGAACGCTGGCCCGCCTCGCCACTGTACAGCCTGACGCTCAACGATGCGGCACTGGCACGCAAGGTCGCAGGTGAAAGCGTTCTGCGTGTGAAGCTGGCAGTGAAGGCCGGTCCGGGTACGCCCGGCCCTGAAAATCTGGTGTTAAGCGAAGCCAAACTGGATGATGGCACGCGTGTTCCACTTGAACATCTGAGCCTCAAACTGAATACTCTCTCCGCCACGGGCAATGCCAATGCGCAATACTGGATTGACAGCGGGAGTGTGTGTAAACGATGAGATCGGTAAAACCCCGCCAGCCGCAGACGCTGGCAAAACGCCTGAGTTTATTGCAGGACGCCCTGAACGGCAGCCTGGCCTGGATTGAGAGCACCCGCGAACAGTCGCCGCGGCTGGCACTGGAAGCCGAAACCCTGACCCTGCAGTTACGGCAGGCGCGTGTGCAGGCGCAGGCCCTGGCGCAGCAGGTTGCGCGCCCGGTAACGCTGGCGCTGTTTGGACAGTCACAGGCGGGCAAAGCCTGGCTGCTGACGGAAATGGTGGCTGACGCACAAGGTCAGTTGATCACCGCGCTGAGCGATAAACCGATTAATTATTTCCAGCACGTCAACCCCGGCAATCTCGATTTTGCCACCGCAACGCGTTTTACCCACCAGCGTGAAATCCTCTCCTCGGAGTGGCCGGTCGAGCTGACGCTGCTGAGCGAGGCCGAGGTGTTGCGTTTGGCCATCTCCTGTGGTGAAGGGGTAACGCAGCCCGACACTGCGAAAATTGACAGCGTGCTGCAGCGCCTGCAACGCCATCGTTTAACTACGCCGTTGCCAGGTCTGGAGAGCGATGCACTGGTCACGCTCTGGTCCTGGTGCCGCCGTCATCATCTGTATGACGCCCAGTTGGATCGCCATTTCTGGCCGCAGGCTGTTGAACTGGCTCCCTGGCTGAGCGTGGATGACCGTGTGCAGCTGTTTTCACTGCTGTGGCCCGCCGAGCCGGCCCTGAATGAGCTGGTGCGGAGCTTACTGCACTTACGCCATCAGCTGCGTAACAGCACCCGGGTACTGGCTCCGCTCAGTCTGCTGACGGATAATTCCCTGCTGCCCGCTGAGCAGCTGATCGTTCCCGCCAGCGAGCAGGATCAGTCGCTGTCGGTTGAAGTCTGTCCGTTAAACGGTAACCGTCTGGGTAAGCCGCAGAACGTGACGCTGGGATTACTGGCCCTGCTAACGCTTGAGGTCACCATCCCACTCAGCTCCACCCCGCGCACCGCGCTGTATGACGATGCCGACATGCTGGAACTGCCTGCACCCGGAACGCCGAGCGATCCGGCGCTGCGTGAAGATCGCCAGCGTCTGCAGAAGCAGGATGCGTTACGCGCGCGCCTGCTTGAGCACAAACGAATCCTGATCCCGGGCCTGTATGCCGCCCGGCAAAGTATCGACCTGCTGTTGATCTGCACCGCCGCCAGCCAGCGTCAGGATGTCGATGTCGCCAGTCGGGCATTGCGTGAATGGCAGCGCCACCAGCCGGTCAATGAAGCGGGTGAAAAACCTCGCCTGATTTGGGCGATCACGCCTTACGATGCGCGCCATCAGCAGATCAATGTTGACGAGGCGGTACAGCGCCAGGTGGGACAACCGGGTCAGCAGTGGGGTTCTATGCTGGCCCTGGATCGCGCAGGCGTGGATCGGATGTCTGACTGGCTGCAGGAAGAAATGCAGCCAGAGGCACGTCGCGATATGCTGATTGCCCAGTTGGCACAAATCCAGCACGCCGTGGTCGAACGCCGACTGCAGCCCTGGACGGAAGCCGGTGCGTCGCCAGACCAGGCCGCACGCAGACAAAGCATCGCCGACACCTTGCTGAAATGTTTACAACACCGCACCGGTTTGCATGGCGAACTGCTTGAGCGCTTACAGCCGTCCCGCGAAGCCTTGCGCCAGCTGTGGCTCAACCAGTCCACCTCGTCTGTTCCGGCGGCGACCTCCAGCATTCAGGCACCGGAAAATCAGTTTGGTATTGGCTTTGAGTTTGATTTGTTCAGCGATGCCGAAGTTGAACAGCCTGCCCCTAAGCAGACCAGCTTCGGTCAGGGTTCAGCCCAGTTTCCACGTCAGGTTTTTAGCCTGTGGCTGAACCATCTGCGTCAGTTGCCGGAAAACCAGAGCCTCTTAGCCTTGCTGAATATTGATAAAGCGACGATGGAATGGTTGATCGAAGAACTGATTACGGCCAGCTTCCGCACCGGTATTCTGCAGTCCCTGCAGCAGGCGTTACATGAACCGGATGCACAGAGCATGACACACGAATCACGTGCTGACCGTCAGGTAACCCGCGCGATGACGGTGCTGGGGGATTTTGTCGCCTGGCTTGGTTTTCTTCAGCGACCAGAAGCGGAACGTCCGGGAAGCCGGGTCAATCGGGGACAGTCGATTTTCTCGCGTCCGCCCGCGCCCAGCGTGAATTTTAGCGCAGGTCAGCGACTGACGAAGCTTTCTGCCGCGCCCGCTAACCATACGGCCTATTATATTTACGACTGGCTGGTGGGGCTGAACACGGTGATTATTGAGAACAACGGTTACACCGGCGGTGGCGATCTGCCGGTCGCCGCGCGCGAGTCACTCACCGCGCTGCTCAAACCGTTACGCCACTAACTGCCAATCAGGCGCAGCTCGCCCGCCAGCGACTGCGCCGCCTCTTCCAGCAACGCCACCACAGGTGCCAGCTCGGCATGACACTGTTCTGCATGCAGCAGATGAATCTCGGCGGGCAACGCCATTCCTCCGGTCAGCCAGTCCCATAGCGCATCCAGATTGTTGCCGAATCCAGCGCTGCAACCGCTCTGCGCGGCAAACGCGCGATAGAAGGCATCACGCTCGGTGATCTGACGCAGGTCGAAACGTAAGGTCAGCATGATTAAGGGACCGGCTTGAAGGTGCGGTAGTGATCGGTAGAGAGGAAAACCAGGCCATCGGAGGAGTAAACCAACCGGTCTGCTTCACGGTGACCGCAACGGTAGTTCACATCGGCCTCAAACCACTGACGATCGGAACGTTCAGGTAATTTTCTTTCGCGGTTGGAAAAACGATCGCCGCCGATAGCTTTACCCGGCAACACCTCGCACAAGTCCCCTTTCGCGGGATTCCAGCCAAGGCGACGGGCCTGCTTCTTGGTAATGTAATAATCGGGCAGTTGCTGGTGCTGCAGGACCCACCGGGCGACCGTTCGCACATCCGTAAGGGCAGCAATGTCTGACGCAGACGTTTTGGCTGGTGCAGAGGTCAAATAAGGTTTTAACCCTACCCAACAGAGGACAAGGATCAGAACCAGCCCAACCCACAGTTTTTTTGACATGATGGCATCCCTTTAAACAGGATGCAGATGATAGCAGCTTTACCCGAGGATCAAAAAGCGCGGGCCAGATTACCTGGCCCCGGCGGTGTTTACTGCATTGACTGCATGGCAGCCTGAGAAGGCACGCTGTGACGACGCCATGCGCCCGGCGCCACACCATACTGTCGTTTGAAGCTGCGATTGAAAGACTGCTGAGAGTCAAAACCCAGCGATATCGCCACGTTCAGGATTGGTTCATTGGTGCTGGTCAGGCGGTCAGCCGACTTTTTCAGCTTTTTAATGCGAATATATTCACCCAGTGGATAGCCCGTGTGCTCTTTGAACATCCGTTGCAGGTGCCATTTTGAGTAGCCCGCGCGCTCAGAAACGGTGTCGAGATCGAGACGTGCTTCGATGTTGTTGTCGATCCAGTCAATAAGGTCGTGAATAAAAGCGTTACTCATCATGTTTAGTCTCCCGTCGCGGCAGCGAACAGTATTAGTATCAGTTGCAGTTACACTAAAAGCGTGGATGACAATGCCACTTAATGCAAGTTTAATTAATACATTAAATGCCGCACTTTTTATGGGGCTTATTTTCAGTCACCGCCAGGCCGATTTCTTCGCCTTGTCATACCGCACATAAAGTGTATCAGTAATTCTTGCAGTTCTTTGACGCACAAGCCTACACTCCTCGCGATAAATTGCAACCATAGAAGTTGCAAATATTGGCCTGCGGGCTTCATTTCACTGTTCATCGCGGAATCACAACAATGATTACTAACTGGGTTCGTCAGGGATCTACCCTACTGGGAATGGGACTGTTGGTCAGTCTGCTAAGCGGGTGCGACACCGGCCAGACAAAAAATGCACCGCCGCCGCCGCCCGAGGTCAGCGTTGCAGATGTACTGGTAAAGCCTGTCAGTCAGTGGGACAGCTTCAACGGGCGCGTCGAAGCCGTAGAAAGCGTGCAGCTTCGGCCACGGGTTTCGGGTTATATCGATACCGTGAATTATCACGAAGGTGATGAGGTTAAAAAAGGTCAGGTGCTGTTTACCATCGACGATCGCAGCTACCGCGCGGCGCTGGAACAGGCAAAAGCGACGCTGGCCCGGGCACGGAGTCAGGCCAGCCTGACCCGAAGCGAATCGGCGCGAACGGAGAAGTTAGTCGGGACTCAGGCCGTATCGCGCGAGATGTGGGAACAGCGGCGTTCGACAGCCAGTCAGGCGCAGGCCGATGTGCTCGCCGCTGAGTCCTCTGTGGCAATGGCCCAGCTCAATCTGGATTTTACCCGCGTGACCGCCCCGATTGACGGTCGGGCCAGCCGGGCCATGATCACCAGCGGCAACCTGGTCACCGCCGGTGACAGCGCCAGCGTGCTCACCACGCTGGTCGCGCAGGACAAGATGTTCGTCTATTTCGACGTCGATGAAACGACGTTTCTGCACTATCAGGCGATGGCGCGTCAGGGACAACAGCGGCACGCCCTGCCCGTTGAAATTGCCCTGGCAGGGGAACAGGGATATCCGCATCGTGGCAACGTCGACTTCCTGGATAACCAACTCAACGCCAGCACCGGCACAATCCGTATGCGCGCCCTGCTGGATAACCGCGATCGCACCTATACGCCCGGCCTGTTTGCCCGCGTACGTCTTCCCGGTAGCGCGCAGTTTAATGCCCTGTTGATCGACGATAAAGCCGTGCTGACCGACCAGGACCGCAAATATGTCTATGTGGTCGATGCCCAGGGGAAAGCCCAACGTCGGGACGTTAAGCCCGGCGCGATGGCAGACGGATTACGCATCGTTGCCGCCGGTTTACAGGCAGGCGATCGGGTTATCGTTGCCGGACTGCAAAAAGTGTTTATGCCCGGTATGCCGGTAACGGCAAAAACTGTCGATATGGCTGCCACTGCCGCTCAATAATCTGAGGTTGTTATGGATTTTTCCCGCTTTTTTATTGATCGGCCGATCTTTGCTGCCGTGCTGTCCGTATTGATTTTTATTACCGGGCTGATCGCTATCCCGTTGTTGCCCATCAGTGAATATCCCGATGTCGTGCCGCCCAGCGTACAGGTGCGTGCTGAATACCCTGGCGCTAACCCGAAAGCGATCGCTGATTCCGTAGCGACCCCGCTCGAAGAAGCGATAAACGGGGTTGAAAACATGATGTACATGAAGTCGGTGGCCGGTTCTGACGGTGTGTTGGTGACCACGGTGACCTTCCGTCCCGGCACCGATCCGGATCAGGCGCAGGTTCAGGTGCAAAACCGCGTGGCTCAGGCGGAAGCGCGGCTGCCGGAGGACGTGCGTCGGCTCGGCATCACCACTCAAAAAATGTCGCCAACGCTGACGTTAGTGGTGCATCTGTTTTCCCCGAATAACACATACGATTCGCTCTACCTGCGCAATTACGCCACGCTGAAAGTGAAAGATGAGCTGGCCCGCCTGCCGGGTGTTGGGCAAATCCAGATTTTTGGTGCCGGTGAATACGCGATGCGCGTCTGGCTGGACCCGAATAAAGTGGCGGCGCGCGGTTTAACCGCGTCTGACGTTGTGAACGCGATGCAGGAGCAGAACGTGCAGGTGTCCGCCGGGCAACTTGGGGCAGAACCGTTAAAAAAACAGAGCGATTTTCTCCTGTCCATCAATATGCAGGGGCGGCTGGAGAACGAGCAGCAGTTTGGCGATATCATCTTAAAAACCTCGGATGACGGTTCGCTGGTGCGCCTGCGTGATGTCGCGCGTATTGAAATGGGCTCGGGCAGCTATGCTCTGCGTTCGCAGCTAAATAACAAAGACGCTGTCGGTATTGGTATCTTCCAGGCACCGGGAGCCAACGCCATCGATCTGTCCAATGCGGTGCGGGCCAAAATGGACGAACTGGCAACCCGTTTCCCTGATGATGTGAAGTGGGCCGCGCCTTACGATCCGACCGTTTTCGTTCGTGACTCCATCAAGGCCGTGGTGCAAACCCTGCTGGAAGCGGTGTTTCTTGTGGTGCTGGTGGTGATTCTGTTCCTGCAAACCTGGCGGGCCTCGATCATTCCCCTGCTGGCGGTTCCCGTGTCGGTGGTAGGCACATTCAGCGTGCTTTATTTGCTTGGATTCTCGCTTAATACGCTGAGCCTGTTCGGGCTGGTACTGGCCATCGGTATCGTGGTGGATGATGCCATCGTGGTGGTGGAGAACGTTGAACGCAATATCGAGATGGGACTGTCACCTAAGGCGGCTGCGCATCAGGCGATGCGTGAGGTCTCCGGTCCCATTATTGCTATTGCCCTGGTGCTGTGTGCTGTGTTTGTCCCCATGGCGTTTCTGTCGGGCGTGACCGGGCAGTTTTACAAGCAGTTCGCCACCACCATTGCGATTTCAACGGTCATTTCCGCCATTAACTCGCTCACCCTTTCGCCCGCGCTGGCCGCGCTGTTACTTAAGGATCATCAGGCCCCGAAAGATATGCCGACGCGCCTGATCGATCGGCTGTTTGGCTGGATTTTCCGTCCGTTTAACCGCGTCTTTCAGCGCAGCGCGCACGGCTATGAATCGATGGTGGAAAAAACACTGCGTCGTCGCGGTGCCGTGTTTGGCGTCTACCTGGTATTACTGGTTGGTGCAGGCTGGATGTTTCATGCCGTACCGGGAGGATTTATTCCTACTCAGGATAAACTTTACCTGATTGGTGGCGTAAAAATGCCGGAAGGCTCGTCGTTAGCGCGCACCGATGAAGTGATTCGACAGATGAGCGAAATCGGCCTGCAAACGGAAGGCGTGGCTTACGCGGTGGCGTTCCCCGGCCTGAATGCGTTGCAGTTTACCAACACGCCGAACAGTGGCACGGTCTTTTTTGGCCTGAAACCCTTCAGCGAGCGCAAACAAACGGCGGCGCAGATTAATGCGGAGATCAATGCGAAAATTTCCCGCATTCAACAGGGCTTTGGCTTTTCGATTATGCCACCGCCTATTCTGGGATTAGGTCAGGGTTCGGGCTATTCCCTGTACGTGCAGGATCGGGCCGGACTAGGCTATGGCGCACTGCAAACCGCCATTAACACTCTTTCGGGTGCGGTGATGCAGACGCCAGGCATGCACTTCCCCATTTCCTCTTACCAGGCCAACGTGCCCCAGTTAGAGGTGCAGGTTGACCGTGATAAAGCGAAAGCTCAGGGCGTGGCGCTGACCGCGTTGTTCAGTACGCTACAAACCTATCTGGGTTCATCCTATGTTAACGATTTCAACCGTTTTGGCCGCACCTGGCGCGTCATGGCGCAGGCGGATGGGGAATTCCGTGACAGCGTTGAGGACATTGCGAACCTGCGTACCCGCAACGACCGCGGTGAAATGGTGCCCATTGGCAGCATGGTGCACATCACCACGGCCTATGGACCCGATCCGGTTATTCGTTATAACGGCTATCCGGCAGCAGACTTAATCGGTGATGCCGATCCGCGCGTGCTCTCTTCTGCTCAGGCGATGCGTCAACTTGAAACCCTGTCCGGCCAGTTACTGCCGAACGGTATGAATATTGAGTGGACCGATCTCAGCTATCAGCAGGCGACGCAGGGCAATACGGCGCTTATTGTTTTCCCTGTCGCTGTCCTGCTGGCGTTCCTGGTGCTGGCCGCGCTGTATGAGAGCTGGACGCTGCCGCTGGCGGTGATCCTGATTGTGCCGATGACGATGCTGTCTGCCCTGGTGGGCGTCTGGTTAACCGGCGGCGACAATAACGTGTTTGTGCAGGTCGGACTGGTGGTGCTCATGGGGCTGGCCTGTAAAAACGCCATTTTGATTGTTGAATTCGCCCGTGAACTGGAGATTCAGGGCAAAGGCATTGTTGAGGCCGCGCTGGAAGCCTGTCGCCTGCGTCTCCGCCCTATCGTCATGACCTCTATTGCTTTCATTGCCGGTACGATTCCCCTGATTCTGGGTGAAGGTGCGGGCGCTGAAGTTCGGGGCGTCACGGGTGTAACGGTATTTTCCGGCATGTTAGGCGTCACCCTGTTTGGTCTGTTTCTGACCCCGGTGTTCTACGTGGCGCTGCGTAAGCTGGTGACGCGTAAAGCTGCGCATCACGCTTTACACAACGCGCCGTAATGGGTTTGGCAACGGGCGATAAAAATCGCCCGTTGCCATCCAGCCTGCTTTATCCTTGCCTCGCCTGTTTATTGCTTTAGCTTTTAAAAATAAAAGTGTTGTTATTCACGAGGCAGTCTTTTGCGGTTGCAAGCATGACATATTTGTTATGGATGATGTGACTGGCGCGCTATCCCGCCTGATGATAATCAATGGCCCGCACTTGCAACCTCTCTAAGCAAAAGGAAATGACCAGCATGCCGTTTCGTTTTCAGCGCAATCTGATGCTTCTGAAGCTGTTATTGATTTCACTTCCTTCGTTCAGCTCGCCACTGTCTCAATACCAGCAACTGGATGGCCTGATAAGAGAGCCACTGATCCTTGAGGTAAAGCTGAGCGATGGCCAGCCTGCTCAGTTGGATGCCTTTGTTACCCGCCCTGTTGGAACACAAGCGCTGCCGCTGGTGTTGATTACTCAGGGTACCGAGGGCGCAGCTGAGTTTGATCGCGGTGAGATGAATCCCAATTACATGTCAGGTACCGCTTTAGCGTTTGCCCGTCACGGCTATGCGGCTGTTGTCGTGCTGCGTGAAGGCTATGGCACATCAAGCGGAACCACAGAATACGCAGGTGGCTCATGCAAACAGCCACGTCATAAGCAGGCCGGAAAGAAAGACCAGATGGATCTTCTGGCTGCACTGGCTGCCCTGAAAAAGCAGCCCTGGGCACGAAAAGAAAACGCGATTCTGGCTGGCATGTCTTCCGGCGGTTTTGCCGTGATTGCCACCAGCGCGACCAATCCGCCCGGCGTCAGTGCCGTCATTAATTTTGACGGCGGCAGAGGTGCCAAAGACGGTAAATCGCTCTGCGATGGGCCTGGGTTGATTAGCGCCTTAGAAAGCTATGGTGCCACGGCACGCATCCCTTCACTCTGGCTCTACTCAACAAACGATCAGGATTTCTCGCCCGAGATGGGAAGAACGTTTTACAACGCCTATCGTCGTCAGGGCGGTAGCGCGGAATTTCGTGAAATGCCCCCCTTTGGTAAGAATGGGCATGTTTTCATGGATAACGCACCTGAAGCATTCTGGTGGCCGACTGTTTCAGCATTTCTTCAGGCGCATCACCTGCCTTATCAAGAGGTTGTTTCTCTCGCAGACGCGAGGCTGTTCGCGCCTCAGACGCTAAATAAGGCCGGGCTGAATGATTTCCAACGTTACACAGCGTCCCGTCTGTATGAAAAAGCCTTCGCGGTAAGCCCGGACGGCGCATGGGGGACAGCTTACCATGCAAGAACACGCGATGCCGCGGCCGTACGAGCACTGCAAAATTGCAACCGTTATAACCGCGAGAAAAAAAGCATCTGCGCGCTGTATGCCGTCAATGATGAGGTTGTGATGCGCCAGGCTCGCGCGCGAAAGGATGACGTACCACAGTGATGAGGCGCCCTGAAACAGGATCAAAGACAAAGCCGGGTTGCGGGCCACTTGCGGTTTTTTTTCAGGGCGGGACGGGACACGCACATAAAAAAAGCCGCATCAGCGGCTTTTTTTGCACAGGTTTTCTGGCTCTGCCACATCCGGCTCAGGCACGGCGGTGCAGTTGCTGGTATCGTGGGTTTTAAGCTCATTTAGCGCATCCGCAACGGTACGTTTGGCTAATACCGCCAGGGATGCCTGCTCGGCTTCTTCTGCGATGGATTTAAAATACCAGCACAGGTTGGCGCTGACCAGACAGCGCGGGGCAACGTCCGGGCGGGCGGCCCAGAGTTTTTTGTCATCGGTGACGGAGACATAAATATCACGCAGAGTGATATCCGCCGCCGGTCGGCCAAGATGGATGGAACCAGTACGACCCAGCGTGGACACGATAATTCCGTCACGCGTCAATGGCACCATCAACTTGCGTATAAAACTTGGGTTTGCTTCAAGCCCGTAAGCGAGAATCGCGCTGGTAGAGCGTTTTCCCATTTGCTCCGCCATCGCCACGCTCAGAACCATTTGCAAAGCTGTCGGGAAGCGATAATCAAGCATCTTTGTATCCTGAGTTGCGGTACGTTTTTATTGTTGTATTGCCGCATGAGTGAACAATGAATCAGCTGTAAATATAACAAACACGGTTACTTTTTAGAAGCAACAGGCCCGCGACAAGGCACATATTCACCAGCATAAGGCCCACGACAGCACAAGGTGCTTACCGCCCTGCCACTTCCCCGATTCGCTTACGGTGCAGCACTGACGCGCGCGGGAAGCCGTTTTTTCAGCGCCACCACCAGCAATACATTAAGCACGGCCAGCACGCACAGGAGCCACAACGTGACGTTTGCCCCATAGGTGGCAAATACATAGCCAAACACCAGCGGCGTCAGCGCCTGACCGATCAGCGCCGGACGCGCCATTCTGCCCGCCAGTACCGCATAGGCTTCCGGCTTAACCATCACCAGCGGCAAGGTGCCACGCACAATCGCACGCAGGCCGTTGCCCGCGCCGTACAATATCATGCTGAACAGCGCCGTTTGAGGAAACAGTGCCAACAGCAATAAACCCAGCGCGACCAATCCCACTGAAAAAAATGTGGTCCAGATGGGATGCCCGCCTTTAAAAGCCATATCGATAATGCGCGACGCCACCTGACACGGCCCCAGAATGGCACTGATTGCTAGCGCAGAGGCCAGGCTGTAACCGCTTGCTTCCAGCAGCGTGATTAACTGAACGGATATCGCCGTCATGATCACCGATGCCAGGGTAAAAATGGCGCACAGCAGGCGGAACAGCACTACAGGAAAATCCGCTTCAGCGCCGTGCGGACTTTTATTACGCTTTACCGGTGCGGGCGGTTTACCTGGCGGCAATGCAAACAGATAGGCAGGCAGGACACAGACCAGTAACAACCCGGCGATGGCGAAACAGGCGCCGCGCCAGTCAAGCCAGTGAATAAGCAGCGCCGTGCCCGGCCAAACCAGGCTGGTGCAGAATCCCGAGATGAGCGTGATGCCGGTAATGGCACCGCGCGCGTGTCCGCCATAGCGAGTGCCCAGCGTGGCAAACAGCGCATCGTACAGCCCCATCGCCATGCCCACACCAATGATCACCCAGGCAAATAAAAATACAGGTAAATGATGGCTGAACCCCATCAGGGTTAACCCTGCTGCCATGACGAGCCCGTTTAATGCCAGCATCAAACGCCCGCCGGTCTGTGCAATGATGCGCCCACAGCGAGGTGCCAGTAGCCCGGAGACCAGAATACCCAACGACAGCGCGCCATAAACCCACTGTTGTGACCAGCCGGTTTCCGCCACGATGGGCGCAGCCATCACCGCCATCAGGTAGAAAGATCCCCCCCATGAGACGATCTGAACCAGCCCCATAAGGATAATGCTGAATGAACCAGGCTTTTTCATTACATCCATGTCGGGCATCCGTTAGCAGGCAAAGGGTTTTTATAACATGTTAATGCATAGGGGGAAAAATGTTGCCGATGGCTTTTTTGCTGTCAACGCAGGCTGGCGGCACGGTTTTCATTGCCTCAGTAAAAGTATGTTGTAACTATAAGCACTATTGCAGAGAAGGAACCGTTCTGCCACAGTAAGCATGTTGTAACTATGGAGATGGCAACAGTGCGCTACGATTTAGTGACAGACATGCAGCAATGCGTAAAGGATCTTGAGCAGGCATTGGGGGAACTCCGTCAGCAGACAGAGTCGCTTCCGCTGTTGATTGCCCGGGTCTTTCGTTTACCGCCGGTCGAAAAAGGCCACGAACATGACCCCATCAGCCAGATTACCGTCGAGCAGCATCTTGGCATTGCGGCACGCGAGATGGCGCTTAATCACTACTGTCGGTTGTTTATGCAACATCAGTCGGAAAAGCTCAGCACTAAAGCCGCCGTGCGCTTACCGGGTGCGCTTTGCATTGAATGCAACGAACAGGAAGAGCGTGAACTGACCGGCCGTATCGCGGGGATCAATCAATGTAAAGCCCGTCTGGAGCAGTTGATTACCGTGGAGTCCGGCCTGCCCTCTGAAGCCCGCTTTGAATTTGTTCATCAGCATTTACGTGGACTGATCACCCTTAATGCCTACCGAACCCTTACCGCTATCGCGGCACCAGAGAGTTTACGTTTTGGTTGGGCCAATAAGCAGGTCATTAAAAACGTGAAACGGGAAGAAATTGTCGCCCAACTGGAAAAAAGCCTGAAAGCCGGTCGCGCACAGGCGCCCTGGACGCGTGAGCAGTGGGCAGAAAAGGTGCAGCAAGAGCTGGCGGATGTGCGTGCCCTTCCCGCTTCGGCGCGTCTTAAAATCAAGCGTCCGGTCAAAGTGCAGCCTATTGCGCGGGTCTGGCGCGCAGAAGAGAAAAAGCAAACCCAGTTGGCCTGTCCGTCACCGATTTTGGTGCTGTGTCGCGACCGCAGCCAGGTGCCCCAGTTAGGTGAACTGTTGAATTATGATGCCGACAATATTACGCATCGCTATAAGCCTGCCGCTGAACCACTGTATTTGCTGATTCCCCGACTACATTTATGGGTGGATTGTCCGGTATGACATCAGGGCCGTGCTGGCCCTGATGCACCTGACTTACTGCTTCATACTGCCGACCATTTCTTCCGGACGAACCCAGGCATCAAACTCTTCTTCAGTGAGATAACCCAGCTTCAGCGCCGAGGCTTTAAGCGTTAAGCCTTGTTTGTGAGCCTGCTTGGCAATTTCCGCGGCTTTGTCATAGCCAATATGCGTATTTAACGCGGTAACCAGCATAAGCGACTCGTTAAGCAATTGCTCAATTCGCTCACGTACAGGTTCAATACCGGTGGCGCAGTGGTGGTTGAAACTGTCCGTGCCATCTGCCAGTAAACGCACCGACTGCAGGAAGTTATGGATAATCATCGGACGATAAACGTTCAGCTCAAAGTTGCCTGACGCACCGCCCATATTAATCGCCACATCATTCCCCATCACCTGGCAGCACAGCATTGTCAGGGCTTCGCACTGGGTTGGATTCACCTTACCTGGCATAATCGAGCTGCCCGGTTCGTTTTCCGGGATAGCGATTTCACCGATACCACAGCGTGGGCCTGATGACAGCCAGCGCACATCATTGGCAATCTTCATCAGCGACGCCGCCAGCCCTTTAAGCGCCCCGTGCGCATGTACCAGCGCATCACAGGTTGCCAGCGCCTCAAATTTATTCGGCGCGGTCACAAAAGGTTGTTGGGTTAAATCGGCTAAGGCTTTAGCCACGCGAACCGCGTATTCAGGATGGGTATTCAGGCCGGTTCCCACCGCCGTGCCGCCCAGAGCCAGCTCCGCAAGGTGCGGAATGCTCTGCTCAATATGCTTAAGATTATGTTCGAGCATGGCGACCCAGCCAGAGATTTCCTGGCCCAGCGTTAACGGCGTGGCATCCTGTAAATGTGTACGGCCAATTTTAACGATGTCTTTGAACGCCTCTGACTTGGCGCTCAGCGTTTGTTTAAGCACGTTCAGCTGTGGAACCAGATGTTCGCGAACCGCAATCACTGCCGCCACGTGCATGGCGGTGGGAAACACATCATTCGAACTCTGGCTCTTGTTAACATCGTCGTTAGGATGCACCAGACGCGCCATTCCGCGCTCGCCGCCGAGCAGTTCACTGGCGCGGTTAGCCAACACTTCATTCATGTTCATGTTGGTCTGGGTGCCGGAACCGGTCTGCCAGATCGCCAGGGGGAACTCGTCACTGTGCTTGTCCGCTAACACCTCATCGGCGGCGTTAACGATCGCTTCAGCCCGCTCCGCTGGCAATAAACCCAGATCCCGGTTAACGCTGGCGGCGGCACGCTTGGTCATGGCCAGCGCGTGAACCAACGCGACAGGCATTTTTTCTGTCGAAATACGGAAATGCTCCAGTGAGCGCTGTGTCTGTGCGCCCCAAAGTTTCTCAGCCGGTACATCAATTGGCCCCATTGAATCTTTTTCAACGCGATTGGCTGCCATGATTCTCTCCTTAGCACAGTTTTAGATAAGACGTCGCGTCACCCATTGCCGGTTAAAGCCTGTCTGACGCGGTTAAACCTATACAATTTATTAACATCCTCCGAGCTTAGCATCCTTCTTGCGCTGGATATGTATTTTCCATGTCAGTTTCTGGTTTAATAAGCGCAATATTTCCCGCCAGTAAGGCAATTAATTTCATGAAAAAAATGGCTAACTCTCTGCAAAATTATGCATGGGGCAGTAAAACAGCATTAACGTCGCTTTATGGCATGGCGAATCCTAAGCAGTTGCCGATGGCTGAACTGTGGATGGGGGCGCACCCAAAAAGCCCATCGACTGTAGAAGAACATGGCAAGCCCCGTTCGTTACGTGATGTGATTGCGGCCAATCCGCAGCAGATGCTGGGCGATGCCGTGGCGAAGCGCTTTGGCGAATTGCCTTTTCTGTTTAAGGTGCTGTGTGCCGATCAGCCGCTGTCAATTCAGGTGCATCCCTGCAAACGCGCCGCCGAAGAGGGCTTTGCGCGGGAAAATGCCGCGTCCATCCCACTTAACTCCGCGGAACGTAATTACAAAGACGCTAACCACAAACCCGAACTGGTTTATGCGCTGACGCCCTTTAAAGCCATCAACGGCTTTCGCGAACTGAAAGAGATGGTTTCACTGCTGGAGCCGGTTGCCGGGGCGCATCCGCAGATTGCGCAGTTCCTGCGCCAACCTAACCTGGAGAGCCTGGCCGCGCTGTTTTCCACCCTGCTCTCACTTGAGAACGATGCAAAATCGCACGCGTTAGCTGTCCTGATGACCACAGCCCAGCAACACCAGGGTGAGCCATGGCAGACCATTACCGACATCGCCGTGCAGTATCCGGATGACAGCGGTCTGTTTTCTCCGCTGCTGCTCAACGTGATCACTCTGCAACCCGGCGAAGCCATGTTCCTGTTTGCTGAAACCCCGCACGCCTATCTTCATGGTGTCGCGCTGGAAGTCATGGCCAATTCCGATAACGTGTTGCGCGCTGGCCTGACGCCAAAATATATTGATATTCCAGAACTGATGGCCAATCTGAAATTTGAAGAAAAACCGGCCAGTCAGTTACTGACCCAACCCGAACAGCACGAAAACAGTCTCGAATTCCCTATTCCGGTGGATGATTTTTCATTTTCCATTCATACGGTTACGGATAAGCCGCTTTCTGTCTGTCAGGACAGTGCAGCCCTGCTGTTTTGCATTGAAGGTGAGGCAACGCTCGTCTGCGGCCAGCAGCAACTGGTGCTAAAACCCGGCGAATCCTGTTTTGTCGCGGCGAACGATCCGTCCCTGACGATCGTGGGTCACGGCCGTGTAGCACGTGTATTTAATGCGTTAAACTGAGACGGCTGACGTCACTGCGCTTAACTGCTATTATTTCAATCTATTAGCTAAAATGCCTGCGGGCGCTTCTTCTTCCGCTGTCTGGCGCAGTCTGCAAGGCGGATGAAATCAAGGATAAGGACGATTCAGCAATGAAAAAGACTCAAGTTGCCGTTGGTGTGGTAGTTGCTCTGGGCGTAGTCTGGACAGGTGCGGCATGGTTTACCGGCAAAAAGCTGGAAAGCAATATGGATCAGATGATTCAAAATGCCAACGCTCAGTTAACTACTCTGGCGCCCAACAGTCGTCTGAAGGTCAGCTATCAGGATTATCAACGCGGCATTTTCAGCAGTAAAATGAATGTGGTCATTCAGGCGAGCTCTCAAACGGAAGATAACCCGCTGTTAAAACCGGGTCAGAGCATCATTCTTAATGAGCAGATCGATCACGGTCCTTTCCCGTTCGCCCAACTGAAAAAATTCAACCTGATCCCGAGCATGGCATCGGTTCATACCACCCTGACTAACACCGACGCGGTCAAAAAACTGTTTGAGCTGACGAACAACCAGTCGTTCATTAATGCTGAAACGCGCGTGGGTTACAGTGGAAGCACCGATACCGCGGTAAATATTCTGCCAATCGATTATCAAAATGCGCAAACGGCGCAGCGCGCGGCCACCAGTGGCGGCACGGTGAACATCAGTGCAGATAACAAAGGCGATAAAGTCTCGCTGGACAGTGACATCGCAAGCGTTGCTATCACCAGCAAGAATCAGGTCGACCAGCCAGTCATGTTTACGCTGAACGGCCTGAAAGTTAAAGCCGATACCCATCTCACCAGCGAAGGCGTGCGCATTGGCGATCAATCCATCAGCGTGGATAAAGTCGCCGCCGCCGTGAATGGTCAGGACGCTGTGATTCTTAACAAGATGGTCGGTGATTCTGCCTTTGATAACAAAGCGGGCAAAATCAGTGGCGATATCAATTACAAAATTGATGGCGTTGAAGTACAAAAACAAAATCTGGGCCAGTTTGCCTTAAAAATGAAGCTGTCACAGTTTGATGCGCAGAGCGTAAAAACCTTCTCTGATAACTATAACGCCCAGCTGACCACGCTGATGAATCAGCCCGGCGTGGCAGACGATCCGGTACGTTTCCAGACTGGCGTTCGTGCCATTCTGCTGAATAATCTGCCTGTGCTGTTAAAAGGCGCGCCAACGATCAGCGTTGCACCTCTGAGCTGGAAGAATGATAAAGGTGAAAGCACCTTTAATCTGAACGCGAACTTTAACGATCCATCGACAGTGACTGGCGAGCCGCAGACGCTGGCCGCCACGGTAGACCGCGTGTTGAAAACGCTGGATTTAAAACTGTCTATCAATATGCCAATGGCAACAGAAACCATGCGTCACATTGGACTGGCAGAAGGTTATCAGGCTGACGACGCGCAGAAGCTGGCCGATCAGCAGGTTAAAGGCCTGGCGGCGATGGGGCAGATGTTCCGTCTGACACAAACCCAGGACAACAACATCGTCACCAGCCTGCAGTATGCTAACGGCCAGGTGAATATGAATGGCGATAAAATGACGCTGGAACAGTTTATGTCGCGTTATATGCTGGGCGTGCCAACCAACGAAGGCATGCCAGAATAAGCGTTATCTTCCTGAATCAGGCGGCTTTGGCCGCCTTTTTTTATGCTGATCCTCTCGCGATAAGCTGCGGCGCAATAATCTGCACATGCCGCTCTGATTCTGGGTGTGCAATACGCAGAAGTATACGCTCTGCAGCGGCCCGCCCCATTTCACGTGCAGAATCAATTACCTGAGTTATAGGTGGATCGGCCAGTTCCGCGAGTGGATCATCACCAAATCCGAGCAGTGCAATTTGCTGCTCATAATAACTTCCAACGGTGCCACCTTTGACACTGCGTCCGCTCTTGATCAAGCCAAAATAACATCCCAGCGTCGTGGACGCGTTGTACGCCATAACCGCCGTGATATGAGGATGTTGATGCAGGAGTTTAACGGTGGCTTCCGACGCCTCTTTTGGTGTACTGCCACATTCAACGATCCATTCTGGTTTGAAGGGCAGCCCATATTGCATCAGGGTCGCACAGTAGCTGCCGATACGCTCGGCTCGTGTTAACGATGCACTACTTCCGCCAAGCCAGGCGATACGCTGATGCCCGTGCTGAATGAGATATTCAGTGGCAAGTCTTGCCGCCTGAGCATTATCGCTACGGACCGTATCCAACATCGTATGGGAGCTGGAGCGTGCTGCAAAAATCAGCGCAACCTGCCTGTCTGCTGCGCGAGCAATGAGATGCTCGGCTTTATCTATTCTTCCGCCGAACACAATCCCATCCACACCCTGCTCAACTAATGCGTCAAAACACCGGTCAAGATTCTGCCCCTGTAAGCCGCTTTGAGTCAGAAAAAGCATTTTGCCTTTTTTTTCTAAACTCTCAGACAGCCCTGCGGTCATTTCGGCATAAAATGGGTGGCTAAAATCCTGTAAGATCAGACCAATGACGCCACTTTCCCCACCGCGAAGCGTTGTCGCTGCACGATTACGTACAAACCCCAATTCCTCAATCGTTCGGTTTACCCGCTCTATTGTCGCGGCGGAGATACGACCTTTGCCTGACAGCACCATAGAAACGGTCGTGACTGAAACGCCCGCGGCATCAGCCACATCATTAATCGTAATTTTTTGCTGCATCATAAGGCATCTGACCTGGTGGATATCCGATTTGATTATAGGTAAAACGTTACATCTCAATTGTCATAAATAAAATCTTTTTCCCGATAAAGATGTGATTTAAAGCGCAATAGTGTTTGGTAAAACGTTTTATCATCCGTTCAGTTTATTTCTGCTGACTATGACGGAGTGAATATGAATAATCCTCGCCCTAAAATATCTCTCTGGGAGTTTTTCCAAAGTTTAGGAAAGACGTTTATGTTACCCGTGGCACTACTGTCATTTTGCGGCATCATGCTTGGAATAGGCAGTTCCCTGAGTAGCCGTGACGTCCTGTTACTCCTTCCTTTTCTGGATCAGGCTTTCCTGCAATATATTTTTGTCTGGATGGCCAAAATGGGTTCTTTTGCCTTTAGCTATTTGCCCGTAATGTTTGCGGTGGCCATTCCGCTCGGAATGGCACGGGAAAATAAAGGTGTCGCGGCTTTTGCAGGATTTGTCGGCTATGCGGTCATGAATTTGATCATTAATTTTTGGCTCAATGTTAACGGCATATTGCCCAGTAGCGACGAGGTTCTGCTCAAAAATAACAATGTGCAGTCAGTTCTGGGGATTCAGTCAATTGACACGGGTATTCTGGGTGCTGTCATTGTGGGTATTATTGTGTTCCGGCTTCATGAGCGGTTTCATACAATTCGTCTGCCGGATGCACTCGCATTTTTTGGCGGAACGCGGTTTGTACCGATAATTACCACCATCGTGATGGGCATGCTGGGGCTTATTGTGCCCTTAATTTGGCCTTTTTTCGCGCGCGCTATCACCGGGCTGGGCTGGATGATTAATAGCGCAGGCCATTTAGGTCCGATGATTTTTGGCACTGGAGAGCGTTTGCTGTTGCCTTTTGGTTTGCAGCACATCCTGGTGGCTATTATGCGCTTTACCGATGCTGGCGGCACACTTGATGTTTGCGGCAAAACGGTAAGTGGTGCCTTAACAATTTTTCAGGCACAACTCGCATGCCCAGAAACGCAAGGCTTCGCAGAAAGCGCTACTCGCTTTCTGTCTCAAGGAAAAATGCCTGCCTTTTTGGGAGGATTACCGGGAGCAGCGCTGGCGATGTATCATTGTGCTCGCCCCGAAAATCGCCATAACGTGAAGGGATTATTGATTTCTGGCGTGGTGGCCTGTGTTGTGGGTGGAACGACAGAACCGATCGAATTCTTATTTTTGTTTGTCGCCCCCTTCCTCTATTTACTCCATGCCATACTGACTGGCCTCGGCTTTACTGTAATGGCTCTGCTTGGTGTCACTATCGGTAATACGGATGGTAATGTCATTGACTTCATCGTATTCGGCGTATTGCATGGTTTATCAACCAAGTGGTATTGGGTGCCATTCATTTCTGCCATCTGGTTTGTGAGTTACTACCTTATTTTTCGCTTTGCCATCCTGCACTTTAATATTAAAACGCCCGGACGAGATGTTGAATCAGCGACCACTTTACAACAAAAAGTCAGCAGTGCGGGCAAAGGTAAATCGGGTTATAACGCGCCAGCAATCCTCACTGCTCTGGGCGGCGTAGATAATATTACGTCGCTGGATAACTGCCTGACACGATTACGGATAACCGTCGTCGACAGTAGTCAGGTCGATGATGTGGCATTAAAAGCCAATGGCGCTCTGGGTGTTGTTCACCTTAATCAAACCAGCATACAGGTGGTGATTGGACCTCAGGTACAATCCGTTAAAGATGAACTCTCATACCTGATAGGTGCCGCATGAACGGAAGCAATTGCACAATGTACGACTTCGACACAGTGACCGATCGTCATGGCAGTTGGTGTACACAGTGGGATTTTGTTGCTGACCGTTTTGGCGTAATGGATTTACTCCCCTTCACTATCTCGGACATGGATTTTGTTACTGCACCCTGCATCAGGCAGGCACTCATGCAACGTTTAGAGCATGGTGTTTTTGGCTACACTCGCTGGCAACACGATGACTTTCTTTCGGCATGTCAACACTGGATGAGCAGCCGCTTTCACTACCAACCTGATGCAAGCACCATTGTGTATGCTCCCTCTGTAATTTATATGGTGTCACAAATGTTACATCTATGGAGTGAAGCAGGCGATGAAGTCATCATTCACACTCCCGCTTATGACGGATTTTATAAAACAATTCGTGCCAGTCAGCGCCACGTAGTAGAAATGCCGCTTCATTATGAAGCCAAAGCGTGGCACTGCGATATGTCGCAACTGGAGAAACGACTTGCCCGGCCTCGCTGTAAAGTACTGCTGCTATGTAGCCCCCATAACCCGACCGGAAAAGTCTGGACGCATGAGGAACTCAATCAAATAGCCGCGCTCTGTGAACGTCATAAGGTTAAGGTAATAAGTGACGAGATTCATATGGATATGGTGACGGGCAACGATACGCATCTCCCTTGGTCAAAAGTCGCGCGTGATAACTGGGCGCTTTTTACCTCGGCATCCAAGAGTTTTAATATTCCTGCGTTAACTGGCGCATGGGGCATTATTCCCTCGGCTGTCGATCGGACGGCATGGTTCAACATGATGAAAAACCGCGACGGATTATCTTCTCCGTCCGTCATGGCTGTCGCAGCGCATATTGCAGCTTATCGTGAAGGCGCGCCCTGGCTGGATGCCTTACGCCGTTACCTGCGCGCTAATCTCTGTTATCTGGCTGAAAGGCTTAATAACCGTTTCCCCGACCTTAACTGGGTGGTTCCACAAGCCACTTATCTTGCCTGGATCGATTTGAGTCCACTTAACATTGATGCAGACCTGTTGCAGTACAAGCTTATTCATGAACAGCGAATAGCGATAATGCCAGGTGCGACTTATGGGGAAACCAGCAAAAACTGTTTACGCTTAAATGTCGGGTGCCCACGGCGTAAAGTTGATGCCGGTGTATCCGGTTTACTTTCCGCTATTCAGACTTTAAGAAGTTAGGACGAGGTGCGGTAATTACTCATTACCGCACCTTCCCTTGCGCAATTAAACAGCACCTGACTCACTTGTTGCGCAAATCGCTGGCGTTGTTGCGCAAGATATTTTTATAATGTTCTGCACTTTACAGATACCCGGACGAGTGCACTCCATGATTGATTCAACGCTTCCCCTTACTGATATTCATCGCCACCTTGATGGCAACATCCGTGCACAAACCATTCTTGATTTAGGCCGTCAGTTTAACCTGACCTTGCCCGCCACTACCCTTGAAGCCCTGCGTCCGCATGTGCAGGTTACGGAAACACAGCCGGATCTGGTGAGCTTTCTGCAAAAGCTGGATTGGGGCGTGAAAGTGCTGGGCGATCTTGACGCCTGCCAGCGCGTGGCTCGCGAAAACGTGGAGGATGCCGCCAGAGCAGGTATTCATTACACCGAGCTGCGTTTTTCGCCAGGCTATATGGCGATGACGCATAATCTGCCGATTGCAGGTGTGGTTGAAGCCGTCATTGACGGCATAAAAGCCGGATGCCAGCAGCATGATATCGACGTGCGTTTAACGGGCATCATGAGCCGCACGTTTGGTGAGCAGGCCTGCCTGGACGAACTCAATGGTTTACTGGCCTTTCGCAATCACATCACCGCCGTCGATTTAGCCGGTGATGAACTGGGCGCGCCGGGTAATCAGTTCCTGCGTCACTTTGCCCGCGCGCGGGATGCCGGTTTCCGCATTACCGTGCATGCCGGTGAAGCGGCAGGTCCGGAAAGCATCTGGCAGGCCATTCGCGAGTTAGGCGCTGAACGTATCGGTCATGGCGTAAAAGCGATTGAAGATCGCGCGCTGATGGATTTTCTGGCGGAAAACGCCATCGGTATCGAATCCTGCCTGACCTCAAATATCCAAACCAGTACCGTTGCCTCACTGGCACAACATCCGCTTAAAGTGTTCCTGGAACATGGCGTTCTCGCCACGATTAACACCGACGATCCTGCAGTACAGGGCATTGAGCTGGAGCATGAATATCGACATGCTGCACCTGCTGCGGGACTGAGTCAGGCGCAGATGCGCCAGGCTCAGGAAAACGGCCTTACGATTGCCTTCCTGAGTGAAGCTGAAAAAGCGGCTATTCGGGCGAAGCTGCAATAAAAGATGCAGAAATAAAAAGTGCAGTAAACAGAAAGGCCGCTGAATCAGCGGCCTTTTTTACAGGTTTTCACTCTCTGACTATTTCAGAGACAGGGTCTGGCGTTTCTCGGCTGACTGCAGTCCTCGTTCGATCAGCTCCATCACCTGAATCGCCTCTTCAGCCGTGACCGGATTGGGCCCACGTCCGTTGATGGCATCACGAACGCCGGCATAATAAGCCGGATAGTTGCCCGGCTGGGTCAGACAGCTTTTCTCGGTCATGGTGTCACCGTCAACCTGCGTCAGTGTGCCATCGCGCATGTCGTAGCCCCACGCTTCGCTGGGCGGAAAATCGCCGGCCTTCAGACGATCTTCCTGCGGGTCAAGGCCATATTTAACGTAGCTGCCCCGCGTACCGTGAACGGTATAACGCGGGGACTCTGCCGCCACTAACATGCTGGCGTGGAGCACCACACGGCGCTGCGGATAGGTTAACGTTGCGTGGAAATAGTCGGTGGTCTGTGCACCGGGGCGCAGTTCAGCCAGATCCAGATTGATAGCCACCGGTGGACCAAACAGCTGTAGCGCCTGATCCAACAGATGCGGCCCCAAATCGTACCAGATACCGCTGCCTGGCCCTTTCATTTCACGCCAGCGCTGACGTACCTCAAGGCGGAAGCGGTCAAAGTGCGACTCAAAATAGCGCACTTCGCCCAGCTCGCCGTCCGCTAACAGGGCTTTGAGCGTCAGGAAATCACTGTCCCAGCGGCGGTTATGAAACACGGACAGCAACAGCCCTTTGGCTTTCGCTAACGCATCCAGTTCATGTGCTTGTGACAACGTCACGGTAAAGGGTTTATCCACGACCACATGTTTACCCGCATTCAGCGCCGCTTTGGCCAGAGGGAAGTGAGTATCATTGGGTGTGGGGATAACAATCAGTTGTAGGCTGGGATCGTCCAACAGCGCCTGAGGATCGGCCACCACCTTCACGGATGGCCAGTCGGCATTGACTTTGCTGGCATCGCTGCTGGAGATGGCTGCCAGTTCAACATCCGGCGTGCCCGCAATCAGCGGGGCATGAAATGTTTTACTGGCAAAGCCATATCCAATGAGTCCAACTCGCAGTTTCTCGCTCATTCCTTTTCCTCTTTATTCGCTAACCAGACTGATTTAAGACTAATAGTCTCGTCAGGACAAGGAGGATTCCCCTTAAAATCAGGAGACTGTGCTGCGGGCCGCGGTCCAGGCGCTCTGACTGGCTAAATTATCGTGCACATCCTGATTACGTCGGCGGAAATCACTTGGGCTAACGCCGACGCGTTTACGGAAGACTCGCGAAAAATAAAGCTGATCGTCGTAGCCCACTTCACGACCAATGCTGGCGATGGGTTCCTGGGTGGTTTGCAGCAACAGTTTTGCTCTTATCACCCGCTGATCTTCGCGCCAGCGAAGCAGGTTGACGCCCATCTGCTCACGGAACAGGTGCGCCAGCCGTGAAGGCGATAAGCACACGTGTCGAGCCACTTCTTCAATTTTCACCTCGCTGGCGAGATGATTATTGACGTACTGGCAGGCTTCAATGATGCGCGGATCGCGAATTTGCTGATGATTACGCGGATCTTCTTCCACCGCGCGCAGCAACAGACGTTCCAGCAGATTCATCGCCAGCTCTTCGGCAAAGCGGCGCGAGGAGTTATGGGTTTGTTCAATGGTGGCAAACAGGCGATCAAACTCGCCACGCAGCGATTCGGGTAACCGCAGGCGTCCAACGCCTTCCTGTTCATCCTGCCAGCGCAGCCAGTCATGCCAGTAAGCGCGCGGACGGAAATAGACCCAACGATGAAACCACTGCGGGCTGTCGGGTGCACGACCGTAATAATGGGCGGTTTTAGGCTGGAACAACAGCATTTCGCCAGGTTCACAATCAAAGGCTTTTTCGCCGTCAAATACCCGGCCTTTGCCTTTAATGGTCAGGTTAAGAATATAGCCCTTCATGCCGTGTGGGCGATCAATAAAGAAATCCAGCGGACCATCCGCGGTAATAGGCGTTAAACCCGCCACCAGCCAGGCATTAAACGAATATCCAGGCAGCAAAGGGTTTTGCTGCTCTGCCGGTAATTCACGGTGATACATAACGTCCTCACTTCGTCGTTGATTGATCACGCGCGGACGCCTTTCGCGTCCGCGGGAAGGTTTCACGCCAAATCAGACTTTATTCTTTTGTTTGTAGCGATCGAATATCACCGCTGCCAACAGTATCAAACCACGTACAACATACTGTGAGAATGGCGAGATATTTAATAAATTCATCGCATTCTCGACGGTGCCAAGAATAAGCACCCCGGCCACGACGTATGAAATCTTGCCGATGCCGCCCTTAAGGGACACGCCGCCCAGCACGCAGGCAGAAATCACCACCAGTTCATAACCGATGGAGGTCATGGGCTGGCCGCTGGTCATACGTGAGGCAAGAATGATGCCCGCAGCAGCGGAGACCAAACCTGACAGGATAAAAATAATGATGCGGGTGCGCACCACCGGTACGCCAGCCAGACGAGCGGCCTCTTCATTACCGCCGATGGCCAACGTATTACGACCAAAGGTGGTTTTGTTCAGCAGGAAGGCGAAAATCACCATGGTGGCCAGGGTGATCCAGATTGGCGCAGGCACGCCCAGCCAGTTAGCGAAACCCAGAACAAAGAAACGCTCGTCTTCGATGCCTACCGCTTTACCATCCGAGAAGATATAAGCCAGGCCGCGCACAATCTGCATGGTCGCCAATGTGGTAATCAGGGCGTTGATCTTCAGCCGTGCAATCACAAAACCGTTGATAAAGCCGGTTGCCATGCCCAGTACCAGCCCGGCACCGACGCCGATCCACAGGCTTTCGGTCATGTTGATGACCACGGCGGTCACCACGCCTGCACAGGCGATAACCGAGGCGACCGACAGGTCAAAATCACCCGAGGCCAGGCAGAACAGCATACCGCAGGCGACCATGCCGGACATCGACATGGCCAACCCCAGGCCTTTCATATTGATAAAAGAGCCGAAGTTAGGCACAAAAACAGCACAGGCAATAAACAGCAGTGCAAAGACCACCAACATGCCGAAATTGTCCCAGATGCGACCAAGATGCAGACCACGGCGTGGTGCTACTGGCGGCGTATTAGATGTCGTGGATGAAGTCACGGTACTCTCCTGTCAGGCCACGGCGGCCGCTTGTGTCGTTTTAGGCATAGCCAGGCTCAGCGTCTGCTGCTCCGTAGCCTCGTCATGCAGTATTTCTCCGGCGATAGCGCCTTCACGCATCACAACAATGCGGTCGGCAAGGCCCATCACTTCCGGAAGATCGCTGGAGGCAAACAGCACCGCAATGCCTTTGTTTGCCAGTTCATAAATCAGGTTATAAATCTCGTGCTTGGCCCCAACGTCGATGCCGCGCGTTGGCTCATCCAGCAGGATCACTTTCATCTCCTCTGACAGCCAGCGCCCCAGAATGGCTTTTTGCTGGTTGCCTCCAGAGAGGTTCATGATCAGCTGATCGGCACTTGGGGTTTTAATGTTGAGCGAGCGGATATGGCGGTCAGCATTGGTAGCTTCCCAGCCGTTTTTAATCAGGCACCCGGCGGTCAGGTTGTGGCGGCGTGCGCTGATATTGATATTGTCGCGGACCGAATGCACCGGAATAATGCCCTCGGCTTTGCGGTCTTCCGGGCACAACATCACTCCCGCACGAATCGCATCGATCGGTGCGCCGATCTTAAGCGGCTCACCATCCAGCAATACGCGCCCACCGCGCAGTCGCGTCGCCCCAAACAGCCCTTTAAGCAGTTCGCTGCGCCCTGCGCCGACCAGGCCAAACAAACCGACAATTTCGCCCGCATGGACATTAAGCGAAATCGGCGTTCTGACGCCCTTCGCTTCAACATTTTGCAGCTCCAGCCGCACGGCCCCTTTTTCACGCGGGGAGTAACCATAAATATCGCCCAGGTTACGTCCCACCATCGCCTGAACCAGATCGTCGTGATGCGTGTTTGCCATGTCCGTAAAGGTCCGAACATAACGACCATCTTTAAACACGGTGATGGCGTCGCTGAGGGCAAAAATCTCTTCCATACGATGCGAAACATAAAGCACAACGCGCCCTTCCGCCCGCAGTTGACGGATGACGCGAAACAGATTGTCGATTTCCCGCGCGGACAGTGAACTGGTGGGCTCATCAAAGGCGATGATGCGCGCATTACGCGCCAGCGCTTTGGCAATTTCCACCATTTGCCACTGCCCCAGAGACAGATACTTCAGCGGCATGTCGGGATCGACATCCATGCCTAAATTTTTGAGTTGCAGGCCCGCTTCATAACGCAGCAGTTTTCGGTTTACCAACCCGCGCTTATGTGGCAACTGACCCAGATAGATGTTCTCTGCCACGCTCATTTCGGGGACTAAATGCAGTTCCTGGTAGATAATTGCAACACCCGCGTCCAGCGCGTCGGTGGTGTGCTGAAAATTGACCGGCTTTCCTTTGATGCGAATTTCGCCGCCGCTCGGCAGATAGCTGCCGCTGAGGATTTTCAGCAGTGTCGATTTACCGGCACCGTTCTCCCCCATCAGCGCATGCACCTGACCACCGTGGCACTCAAAAGAGATATCCTGTAACGCTTTCACGCCGGGAAAGGTTTTACTGATGCCATGAAACGACAGAAAGGCTGAATCAGTGTTCATGGTTTCTCCAATAAATAACGTTGATGAGTCGGGCCACCGGCAGTTTAGGGTTTATCCTGTTACCCATTGCAGTCACGTGGGAAACCCCTGCGTTCTCTGTGGCCCGATTACTTTACCTGTGCTGCCTGAGCAGCCTGTTGTTACATCAACCCTTTCTTCGCCAGCTCGGCTTTGAAGTTATCGCGGGTGATTAACACCACGTCGGTGACTTCGGTAAATTTCGGTGGTTCCTGACCTTTGCTCACCCAGTTGTAGAGCATCTGGCTGCTCTTATAACCGTGGATATCCGGGCTTGGCAGCAGAGAACCGTAGAAGCCGGTAGCGTTAGCTTTTGACAGTTCACTCACCGCATCCACACCGTTAATGCCGATACCGATGACGTCAGCGGCCTTAAAGCCCTGACCTTCTGTTGCGCGCACGCCGCCCAGCACGGTGTTATCGTTCATGCCGACAATCAGCCAGTGTTTCACTTCAGGATGCTGTACCAGCAGGGAGTTACCGGCATCGAATGCGCCGGGGATGTCATTAGACTTGGTTGGTACCTGATAGATCTGTTTTGCCGGGAATCCCGCAGCTTTCAACGCATCCATCGAGCCCCCGGTGCGGCGACGGGCGGTATCCAGCTCGTTGGCGGTAATCGCCATTACAGCCGTATCTTTCGCGTCCCAGCCGCGTTTTTGCATTTCTTTATACAGTTCCTGACCCTGACGCTCACCGATCTTGGTCGCCGCCATCATGACTAATGGCACGGTATCCATTGGCTTGCCTTTGGCGTTAACAAACTGGTCATCCACTGCGATCACTTTCAGACCATAGCCGCGCGCCTTGGCCATAATGGCCGAGCCCAGTTTGGGGTCCGGTGTACAGATAACAAAACCTTTCGCGCCACTTGCCGCAAGGCTGTCGATGGCATTCAGGGTTTTTTCACCATCCGGAACGGCGATTTTAATCACGTCAAAGCCCAGATCTTTACCGGCCTTATCAGCGAACTTCCATTCTGTCTGGAACCACGGTTCCTCCGGTTGCTTGACCAGGAAGCCCAGCTTCATGGTTTCGGCGATAGCTGATTGTGACATAACCGCTGCCAGCCCAATGGCTGCCAACGCTTTAGTGAATTTATGCATGATGCTCTCCGGCGCTAGTTGTTTTATCGCTGTTAAAAACGAATTGGTGTAAACGTTACCAGTTAACTTTCTTTTTTGGGTACAGAAGTAAATCAGGACGTTAGCGCGAGCCGCGATGGGAGCCTGCTTAAACGTTGGCCTATTTTTAGCGGGAATGGAGAAGAAAAATGTAGAGCGGTATCACATCTTAAAATCACGACAGAATGATCCATACATTTAGCAAATTTAACCGTCTATTAACTTTTGCAATGGATCACAATTTCACTGCTCATGGCAGAAAAGTGCATATTCTCAGCCAGCCATGACTAACCGTTATTTCTTACACATCACAGGATAAGGAGGTTTATTCATAACAGGAGATTCAAATGCGTACTGAAGCCATCACCCTGGGACTGGACTTTGGTAGTGATTCGGTGCGTGCGCTGGCGGTGGATTGTCACTCTGGTCAGGAGCTGCAAAGTGCCGTGGCAAACTATGCACGCTGGCAGCAAGGACTTTACAGCGATCCTCACAGCAACCGCTTCCGCCACCATCCACAAGATTATATCGACGCCATGGAGCAGGCGATGCTCGGCGTATTAAATGCGCTGAGTGAAACGCAACGTGCGGCCGTCGTCGGCATCGGCGTTGACAGCACCGGCTCCACCCCGGCCCCTATCGATCGTGACGGCAATGTACTGGCTCTGCGGCCTGAGTTTGCTGAAAACCCGAATGCAATGTTTGTGCTGTGGAAAGATCACACGGCAATAGAAGAAGCCGAGGAAATCAACCAGCTTTGTCACAGTGGCCGCTTTACCGACTACAGCCGGTATATTGGCGGGATTTACTCTTCTGAATGGTTCTGGGCAAAAATCCTTCACGTTACCCGCAACGATGCTGCGGTGCGCGAGGCCGCCGTGTCCTGGGTTGAACTGTGCGACTGGGTACCGGCGCTGCTTAGCGATACCGTCGCCCCTGATAAACTGCGGCGTGGGCGCTGCGCGGCAGGACACAAAGCCCTGTGGCACGGTGACTGGAACGGGTTGCCCGATGTTGAATTCCTGAATGCGCTGGACCCCAGTCTGACTCAACAGCTGGATTCGCCGCTGTTTAAAGAGACCTGGACGGCGGAGTTGCCGGTGGGCACCCTGAGTGCCGAATGGTCACAGCGCCTGGGTTTATCACAGCAGGTCACCCTTTCGGGCGGTGCGTTTGACTGTCACATGGGCGCAGTGGGCGCAGGCGCGCGGCCTTATACGCTGGTCAAAGTGATTGGTACCTCCACCTGCGACATTCTGATTGCTGACACCGAAAAAGTCGGCGATCGTGCCATTAAAGGCATATGCGGCCAGGTCGATGGCAGCGTGGTGCCTGGCGCAATAGGTCTGGAAGCCGGTCAGTCGGCATTTGGCGATATTTATGCCTGGTTCAGCCGTCTGCTGGGCTGGCCGTTACAGCAGGCAGCGCAGCAACATCCTGAACTCAAGCCGCAGCTGGCGGAGATACAAAAGTCGCTGATCAAAAACCTGACTGACGCCTGGGCCGCTAATCCTCAGTTGGATCACCTGCCGGTGGTGCTGGACTGGTTCAATGGCCGCCGCACACCCAACGCCAATCAGCGTCTTAAAGGCGTGATTACCGACCTTAATCTCGGCACCGACGCGCCGGCCCTGTTTGGTGGCCTGATTGCAGCGACCGCCTTTGGCGCTCGCGCCATCATGGAGTGCTTCGAGCAACAGGCTATTCCGGTTGAGAACATTTTGACCCTGGGCGGTATTGCCCGTAAATCCCCCGCCATCATGCAGGCCTGCTGCGACGTGATGAATCGTCCGCTGGATATCGTCGCCTCGGATGAATGCTGTGCGCTGGGTGCGGCGATCTTTGCCGCCGTGGCCGCCGGTGTTCACCGCGACGTCGAGCAGGCACAGAAAGTGATGGCCAGCCCGATTGACGTCACGCTGCAGCCCGATCCGCAGCGCGTCGCGCGCTATCAGGAACTTTATCAACGCTATCAACAATGGTGCGTGACGGCAGAACCTCATTATGCCGCACGTTCCGCTTCCGCTAAGTAAAGGAGTGGTTTATGCAACAGTTCAACGTGTGGTTTGTCATTGGTACACAGCACCTCTACGGAGCGGAAACGTTACGTCAGGTTGAGCAGAATGCCCGTCAGGTGGTGGAAGGTTTAAATCAGGCGGGACTGCCTGTGCGCCTGGAACTGAAACCGCTGGTGAAATCGCCTGATGAAGCGCTGTCGCTGTGCCGCGACGCCAGTCACGATCAAAACTGTGTGGGTATTATTACCTGGCTGCATACTTTTTCGCCGGCCAAAATGTGGATCGGCGGTTTAAACGTATTAACGAAACCGTTATTGCAGTTTCATACACAGTTCAATGCTGAAATCCCGTGGGACAGCATGGACATGGACTTCATGAACCTGAACCAGACGGCCCACGGCGGCCGTGAGTTTGGCTTTATTGGCGCACGTATGGGCCTGCAACACAGCGTGGTGACCGGTCACTGGCAGGATAAACACAGCCAGCAGCGCGTTGCCAACTGGATGCGTGCCGCACTGGCTAAACAGGCCAGTCAGAACCTGAAAGTGGCCCGTTTCGGCGATAACATGCGTGAAGTGGCCGTCACGGAAGGCGATAAAGTCGCCGCGCAAATCACGTTTGGCTATGCCGTCAACGGCTGGGGTGTGGGTGATTTGGTCGAGGTGATTAACAGCGTCAGCGATGGTGATGTTAACGCGCTGGTCGATGAGTACGAAAGCCACTACCGCTTTACCCCTGTGGCCGCCGTCGGCGGTGAAAAGCGTCAACATGTTCTGGATGCTGCACGCATTGAGCTGGGCCTGAAGCGTTTTCTGGACGATGAAGGCTGTAAGGCGTTTACCACCAACTTCCAGACGCTCCATGGGATGACCCAGTTACCCGGTCTGGCGGTACAGCGCTTAATGGGCCAGGGTTATGGTTTTGCGGGCGAAGGCGACTGGAAAACGGCTGCCCTGCTGCGCATTTTCAAAGTGCTGGCGGGCGACCGTCCCGGCGGAACCTCCTTTATGGAGGATTACACCTACCACTTCTCACCGGGTAACGATTTAGTTCTGGGCTCACACATGCTGGAAGTGTGCCCGTCCATCGCGCTGGAAGAGAAACCGCTGATTGACGTTCAGTTCCTGGGCATTGGCGACAAAGCCGATCCGGCGCGCATGATCTTCTCGACACCCGCAGGCCGCGCGATCAACGCCAGCGTGATTGATATGGGTGACCGCTTCCGTCTGTTGGTCAACGTGGTGGATGCCATTGAACAGCCTAAACCGCTGCCAAAACTGCCTGTCGCCCGTGCGCTGTGGAAGGCTCAACCGTCACTGGCAACCGCCTCTGAAGCCTGGATTCTGGCCGGCGGCGCGCATCATACCGTGTTCAGTCAGGCATTGAGCCTGGATGATATGTATCTGTACGGTGAGATGCACGGCATTGAAGTGCTGGTTATAGATGAACATACCCGGTTGCCTGCTTTCAAAGATGCCCTGCGCTGGAACGATGCGTACTACCATATGAAACGTTAAGATTGCTGAGACGTTGCGAACGGGTCAGATTGCTGGCCCGTTTTCATGGTTCACCGGTTACTCCATAAATTCAAGCGTCTGCCCGTCAGGACTCATCACGTATATCACTCTGGTTCCCTTTAACGGGCCGGCGGCGATGGTCTGGGGTTGGCCCGGCGTCTTCCAGCCGTGTAGGGAAACACGCTCCAGCAGTGCATCCAGATGTTCAACCCTGAAAGCCAGATGTGCATAGCCCGGCGCATAGGGAGGCGACGATTCATCCGGCACCACAATATTGTCATATTGCAGGAGCTCTATTTTCATGCCTGCCAGTTCAACCAGTGCCATTTGCACATCCGCGCCTCGCGCTCCCGTTACCTCATCAATTATCGCGCCGGACATGTTCCCTTCACGTAACAGTGTGCCGCCCAGCACCGCTGTCCAGAAGTGCAAGGACTGCTTGATGTTTCTCACTGAAAACCCGACATGATCGTAACTTTTTATCATCTGATATAGCCTTTGCGTTGAGGAATCGAGCTTTTTAAGAATGTATCATTAGCTTCATCGGCATAAATCACAGGGCGTGCTTTGCCGGAGTCGATATAAACCCAGGCAGCATAACCGCGACCGAAATAACAGAACGTCCAGGCTTCTGATCCCGCTCGTTCCAGTCACAGAAGCCAGAATAATCATTCAGTCTGGCGCTGTCGTGAGGTGATGGCTATTTGGCAACAAGCCCGGCAGGTAAACGATTATCGGGACAATAGCGGTAAGTGACTGCGCCCTGACCTTGTCTGAAGGTAAACCGGTGATGATTTATCATCGTCAGGGTAAACGTATCGCTGACGTCAGGGCCAGCCCCCACACCGGCATCAATGCAACGCTGAGTGACAACATAGTTGCGGCCCTGAGCAGACTGAATATTCAGCTTGCAGGCGTGGGTATGCGCACTATTCAGTCCCACCCCGTCATAGTGTTTTATCCCGGCGTTCGCGGGGTCACGACACGATTGTGATGTATCGACATAAATGCCCTTTTGCAGCGCTAATACCCCCTCCGCACAGGCCGGGGCGATAAACAGGACGGTCACTGAGGCTAAAATCATTTTTAAGCTGCTGACTTGCGCTCGCCCCTGAAAAATTTGTAGTGGTTTTTTTTGCATCCTCATCCTGCCGCTCCCTTTTCTGCCAGGTGATGCACCATCTGTTAAACATCAGACGATGGCTGGCATGCGTTCTGGATAGTAAATCCGGCGTTAAATGACCGGTTATCGTTCATACGACTGCGCGTTAAATTCTAGTGGTTAAAAGGATAAGCAGGCTTTTTATCGCAATAATTTAGCGGATGATAATCTTTGACCCTGCGTATGCCGATATCGTTTTCAAACGTCAGGTAGGCTGTGTGCGGTTTTTTCGTCAGCACATTCGCCACAAGTTCGATAAAATGCGCTTTGTTGCCCTCTTGAGGATAGCGTTCGAAGATTTCCTCAAAAAATGACAGGGGGAACATGTCTGCGTTCATCCCTCCATCCATAAATGCCCCTAAATGTACCAGCGCGATTTCAGGTCTTTTACGTACGGGGATTTCCATACTGGCATGAAGCGCGATTGCATCCCAAATCACCTCTGCTTTGGTTTCTGAAAACCCGTTTTCAATCAGATAATGGTGGGCCGCATCCGCCCCATCCAGTTCAAATCGCGCCTCTTTGATGTAGTTATCTGTTAACCCTAAATCGTGCATGATGCAGCCAAGATACAGCATCTCTTCATCAAAAACTTTTCCCAGCTTTTTCCCAATTGATGCGCCGAAAAGATAGGTTCTGACAACATGATTAAACAACGGCACTGATGAGCTGGCGGCCACCAGCGCGGTGGCGCCATCGGCGATGGCGCTATGCGGGATGGTAATTCCCGCAATGCTGGCCGGCAGTATCGCTTTCCCCTTTGTTAACGCTATTGCTGGCATCGCCTTGCCTGCGGCGTTAACTATCGAAGCACACATTACGCAACAGCATGAATAAAGAAACTCTCTGCGTTTCATATCCGTCTTTCCTGAATAAAGTCTATCGTTAACCCCGGTGTGCCGACGCAGGCGCCAGTTTTTGGGCGGCCTTCTCAATGAGAGGTTTTTTCGCGTTAATCATTTCGGCTGAGCGCGCCATCACGTCCTTTCTGACAGCGGCGGGGGCCGTTTCCAGTCGACCGGCGTTGAAAGGGGGCGCTGGCGCATATTCGAGTCCGAGCTGCGCTTTCATCGCCGTTTCTTCTCCGCAAAGTTCGGCAATGAGGGTCAGGGCAAAATCAATTCCAGCGGTTACGCCTCCGCCGGTAATGATGTTTCCATCCCTGACCACGCGCCCAGCATCAGGTATGGCACCGAACAGCGGCAGTTGGTCACGCCATGCCCAGTGACTGGCTGCCCGCTTGCCCACCAGCAAACCTGCCGCCCCCAAAATGATCGAGCCAGAGCAGACCGAGGTTATATACGTCGCGGATGATGCGAGTTTCTTTATTGCCGCCATATAGACGTCGTCCTCAAGGGCATTGGTGCAGCCACTGCCCCCCGGGACGCACAGCACGTCACATTTCTCAATTTGCATCAGGTCTTTCAACTCAGCGCCCGTCAGCATGGACAGCTCTTCCGCCGACAGAGGCAAGGATGGGCGTAAACTGCGGCGTACGAGAGAAGAACTGATAGGGCCCGGTAAAATCCAGTTGCGTCACACCGTCATAGAGGGGAATGAGTACGTCAAAATGTCCGGTCATGATTTTTACCTTAATCAATGAAGTTTTCAGGACACAAACTAGCATCTGGCGTAATATCCTAAATGACATTAATCGTTCAATTTAGGACATCATGAGAATCTGCTTCTACATTTTTGACGATTTTCAACTGCTCGATCTGAGTGGCCCACTGGCCGCTTTTCAGATGGTGTCGTTTACCGAGCACCCTTTCCCCTACACGCTCAAGGTCTGCTCTTTTCAGGGCGGAATGATAAAATGTACCGCGGGATTTGCGCTTGAATCTGAGCGCCTCGATCCTCAACAAGCCTGCGATTTACTGCTGGTTGTCGGCGGAAAAGGTGCCCGAAGGATTAAAGGATCGACGCCCGAGGGCGAAGCGATCAAGACGGCCTGCCTGAACAGCAAACAATTTGGCAGCATCTGCACCGGCGCGTTCGTCCTGGCCTCGCTGGGGCTGCTGGCGGGCAAAAATGCCACGACGCACTGGAAGCAAAAACGTGCTTTTGCTCAGCAATATCCTGATGTCCAGCTGTCGATTGATAGCCTGTTTGTGCGTGATAGCAACGTCTGGACGTCGGCAGGCATCATCAGCGGGATCGATCTTGCGCTGGCCATTATCGAAGACCATCTTGGCGGGGATATTTCCCGAAAGGTCGCGCAGGAACTGGTTGTGGCTCAGCGCCGGGCGGGCGGCCAGACACAATTTTCGCCACTGTTACTGTCTGAGCCTGAGTCATCCAACATTCGCAGCGTGCTGAATTATATTCATACGCACCTGGATGCAGACCTGTCTGTGACTCGCCTGGCGGAGATAGCCTGCCTCAGCCCCAGGCAGTTCAGCCGCAAATTCACCGCTGAAACCGGTGAAACGGTGGCGAGAGTGGTCGAGCGGATTCGGGTAGATGCTGCAAAAGGGATGCTGGAAAACGGGGTGGGCAATGTTGAAAAAGTCGCCAGGCTCTGCGGTTTTGGCAGTACCGGACGAATGAGGCGGGCATTTTTAAAATACTGGGATAAATCTTCCCAGGCCTTTAAATAACACCGGCCTTCTTTCGGGCAGCGCGACATCAGCCCTGCCCGTCGTTGTTCGGGCTTATCCTGGCTGACAAGGCATTTTTAAAATGACTGACGTGACAGCAACGGACTGTCGACCAGCACGCTATTGCGGTGGCTATCCCCGTTAATGATATGCAACGTACTCAGGCGACCAATTTCGTAATGCGGCAACTGCACCGTCGACAAAGGCGGCAAAAACAGATTACCGATGCCAACCAGATTATCGTAACCCAGCACCGCAATATCCTGTGGGATACGTATTCCCTGCCCCAGCAACGTCTGATAAACCATAAACGCAATGCGGTCATTGCCACATATCACGGCATCGAACTGCGGCTGCCCCTGATGAATATGTGCCATCAGCATGTCCGGGATATCGCGGTAGTGCTCGTCACCATATTGCATATAACAATGATCAAGATTATCGGGGTTAATATTGGCTTCACGACAGGCCTGATCCAACCCCTTACGGCGGCGGCGCGTCGCCAGATGGTTGATCGGTAAATGCAGACAGAGCGGTCGGCGGTATCCTGCCGCGAGCAGTGACTGCACTGCGTGATACTGGCCTTGTTCGTCGTCAGGGATATAGCTGGCCACCGGCTCCCCTTTATTCTCACAATTCGCCAGCACGCAGGGATGCGTCAGTAGCTTGGGTGGCACGCTGACTTCGCGCAGTCCCATGGTCGTAAAGATGATGCCGCCAGGCCGGTGCGCAAGAAGCAGATCGACAATATCATCGGGGTTATCATCTGAAAACATGTTCACCACGAAGCTGTTCCAGCCATACGCGCGCGCGGTTTCCTCAATGGACAGCGTGATCTCGACAGAAAAAGGCGTGGTGACCGTATCCAGCGCAAGCACACCAATCGTTTTGTTTTTGGCACCGACACGCCGAACCTGCCTGGCAGAAAGATCCGGCACATAGTTAAGCTGTAATATTGCCGCCTGCACCCTGGCAAGGGTTTCTGCCTTCACACGGTCAGGGTCATTCAGCACCCGCGATACCGTCATTAACGATACATTAGCCAGTCTGGCCACATCTTTTAAAGACGCCATACCTCTCCATTAAGCCTGCCCACGATTCCGGCCTGGTTTTCATGCATCCCGCTATTAACGGATGCTGTGCCACTACCCATGCCCTTACCACAGCGTAAATCTCAGAAATATGCAAACCCGAATCAAAAAGTTGATCGAGGTCTCAACACATCGATGTTAACGTTAACTTTTGTGATTAACATCGACTATTGCACTCAAACGCAGTGTACACCACAAATGTTAACGTTACCATTCTGGCATATCCTTCTTATGAGATTATGTAGATGAAAAAACGGCCTTCCCGCAGCTATTTGCTACTCAGCGCACTGCTGTTCTTTTTCTTTATGACCTGGTCCTCTTCCAGTTCACTTCTCTCCATTTGGCTTCACCAGGAAGTCGGCCTTAAGGCGTCGCAAACCGGCATCATCTATTCGGTCTTATCCGTATCGGCCCTCTTTGCCCAGGTTTGTTATGGTTTTATTCAGGACCGACTGGGTCTGCGCAAACATCTGCTGTGGTTTATTACCGCCCTGCTGATTCTCTCTGGCCCTGCTTACCTGCTGTTTAGCTATTTGCTGAGTGTGAATATTCTGTTGGGTAGCCTGTTCGGCGGTGTGTTTATTGGCCTGACCTTTAACGGCGGTATCGGTGTGCTGGAATCCTATACCGAACGCGTTGCCCGTCAGAGCAGCTTCGAGTTTGGCCGGGCCAGGATGTGGGGCTCCCTCGGTTGGGCTATCGCCACGTTTTTTGCCGGGCTGCTGTTTAATATCAACCCCAATCTTAATTTCCTGGTGGCATCATGCTCCGGACTGGTTTTCTTCTGCCTGCTGGCGCGTTTGAAAGTGGCGGCCCCGGCAAGTATGGAGAAACTCGAAATCGGGGCTAAAAAAGTCTCGCTTGCCGATGCCTTTCGCCTGCTTACTCTGCCGCACTTTTGGGCGCTGATCTTTTTCGTGGTCGGCACCTGTATTTATGGCGTGTACGATCAGCAATTCCCGGTTTATTTCTCTTCTCAGTTTCCGACGTTAAAAGAAGGGAACGCCATGTTTGGCTATTTAAACTCCGTCCAGGTCTTTCTGGAGGCAGCAGGTATGTTTTGCGCGCCCTGGCTGGTTAACCGGATTGGCGCTAAAAATGGTTTGATATTCGCCGGTATGGTGATGGCGCTGCGCATGGTGGCATCAGGCCTGGTGGTAGGTCCGCTGCTGATTTCCATCACCAAACTGCTTCACGCTGTTGAACTCCCTATCCTGTTGGTCGCCATTTTTAAATATAACAGTCTGAATTTCGATAAGCGTCTGTCTTCCACGATCTATCTGGTGGGCTTCGCCTGTACCAGCTCAATTATTGGCACCGTGTTATCGCCGCTGGCGGGCTTTAGCTATGAGCGGTTTGGCTTCGCCCAGTCCTATCTGATTATGGGCATCATGGTGTTCTGCACGACGTTTATTTCCATTTTCCTTTTGCGCTCAACTAAGTCCTCCTCTGAGCCATCCTTGTTACAGCAAAACGCTGTGTAATTTATTGAGAGTAAACACAATGACATCTTTATTAAAACAGGCTGAACAGGCACTTGAAACCTCGCAATCCGGGATTAATCCACGCTGGTATCCACGTTATCACCTTGCCGCTCGCGCAGGCTGGATGAACGATCCTAACGGCCTGGTCTGGTTTGAAGGCTGGTATCACGCGTTCTACCAGCATCACCCCTACTCCACAAAATGGGGACCGATGCACTGGGGGCACGCCCGCAGTCAAGATCTGGTGCACTGGGAGCATCTGCCGGTTGCGCTGGCACCGGAAGGCCCGGCAGACAAAGACGGCTGCTTCTCAGGCTCTGCCGTGGTGGACGGCGACACGCTGGCATTGATTTATACAGGCCATAAATTTCACGGAGCCGCCGACACGGATGACAACCTCTATCAGGTTCAGTGCCTGGCAACCAGTCGCGACGGTATCCACTTTGAACGCCAGGGTTGCGTGATCGATACCCCGCCAGGCCTGCATCATTTCCGCGATCCCAAGGTATGGCGCGAAGGTGAGTTCTGGTACATGGTTGTCGGCTCCCGCGTCGAGGACACAGGTCAGGTGCGCCTGTATCGCTCCGCCGATCTGCGTGAATGGCACGACGAAGGTGTTTTTGCCGAGGCGGCAGACGGAATGGGCTTTATGTGGGAGTGCCCGGACTTCTTTTCCCTGGGCAATCGACGCGTCCTGATGTTCTCCCCGCAGGGGATCGCAGCGACAGGTTATCACCATCGCAATCTGTTTCAGAGCGGCTATCTGCTCGGCGAATGGCAACCCGGTGAAGCCTTCACCCATGATGGACAATTCATTGAGCTGGACCATGGTCACGATTTTTATGCGCCGCAAAGCTTCCTGACCCCGGATGGTCGCCGCATTGTCATCGGCTGGCTGGATATGTGGGAATCACCGATGCCCGAACAGCAGGACGGTTGGGCCGGGATGCTTTCTCTGCCACGTGAGTTAAGCCTGGGCGATGATAACCGTGTGCGGATGAAGCCCGCGGCCGAGGTCGCCGCCCTGCGTGGCCGTTATTATGCGGTACCGGTGCGCGAGCTGAACAATCAAACCCTGTCTATCGGGGAACATGCCGAGGCGGTTGAAGTGCGGCTGGAATGGGATCTCAACGCATCTTCGGCGGAGCAATATGGTCTTGCGCTGGGCGACGGGCTGCGAATTTACGTCGACAATCAGGCCCAACGGCTAATTGTAGAGCGTCGTTACCCGGAATTTTTGCTTGAGGGAACACGCAGCATTTCCCTGCCAGCAGACAAGCGACTGTCGCTGCAAATTTTCATTGACCGTTCCTCTGTGGAAGTGTTTGTCAATGCGGGCACCGCATGCCTGAGTAGCCGAATTTACCCTCAGCCTGACAAGCGTGATTTAACATTGTTTGCCCATAACGGCGTCGCCGCCTTAGAAGACGCTGGGTACTGGTCTCTGGACAGATAATTCCGTCCTGATCCGTAACGCCTCTTAGCTACTGATTTTTTATTTCTGTCAGTCTCTGACTGGCTGCTCTCGCCTGAAATAATGAGACAGAAAAATGGATGAAATATTAACGCCGTTCCACCGGGTTAGTGTGATGAATAGAAAAAATAGGGTTTCGGGAAAAGAAACACTGGCATTGATGCTGTCATTAGCGGCCTTTCCTGCTGTAGCCGAAAACACACCGGACTCGTCAAATGTTTATACCGGGAACTATCAAAGTTATTTTTATGATGAAACGGATAATCACCCTATCCGCACGGCGCCTGCTAAAAAGGAACCTGCGCCGCCGGTCAGCCACGTTTCCTCCTCGCCGGTTACGGTGGACAGGACAGCCGAACATGCCGCACCACCCGTGCCGGCGACCTTATCCCCTGCAGGCGAAAATAACATAACCGACCCTGAACTCAGCAGTAAGGTGGCTATGCCAGCAGATGTCAGCCTGCTGCGTTTAAGACAGGAAGATCCGCCGGTTCACTGGAACAGTATCGGCCGCAATATGGAGGCTGGCGGCTTACACGGCAACATTGGCACACAGATAGAAATTGATGATGTTCGCTGGCGTGATAAGAGTAGAAACAGCGGAAAGTTTAAGCTCGCAACCATACAGGCTTTTTTAAGGCATGATGAGTTACCAAACTGGTACTTTGGTTTCTGGAATGCCCGGGAAGACAGCTATAAAGGCCAGTTTAGCAATCAGAAATACGATGCCACCAATACGATTAATGAGTTTTTTGTTGGCCATATCTTTGAAACCTGGCGAGGTAATATAGGCACAGAAGCCATGATCGGTTCCGAAACGGCCACGAAACGCTGGAAGAATCGTTTTAAAGTCTGGCAGGACCTGCGACTCAGTAATAAATGGAGTCTTGCCGGTTATGCTTATGGCGAATATCAGCCCCAGGGCAATGAACCGGGAAATGGCGATCTTGAACAATATATTTTTGAAACTGAGCCGGCTATTCAATATCGCGTGAATCCGGATATGGGATTGTATTTACGGCCTTATTATTACTATAACCGTCAGGTACGTGAAAACTGGGGTGACATTGTTGAAGTGGAATGGAAAGTAACGGCCGGGCTTTGGCGAAACTGGTATCCGCTTTTAACCTCGCTGTATGTGGGCTTCGGTCAGGACAAAACCGAGAACGCCAGTAACGCCAACGAAGTTTTTTATAACGGCCGCTATAAATTTATCGGCGGCACCCTCAGCTATCCGGTGTTTGGTGAAGTCAGACTCTATGGTGAATTCAGAGCAGAATTTACGAAAGAAGACGGACTCTGGACATATAAAGGTCACTCATGGAATCCCTTTACCGTGGTTGGCGTGAATTATAACTTCTGATATTCAGGTGCAGCATGAAAAAATTAACGTTAGCGACATTCGTCGCACTGCTGACGCTTTCCGTTGGAAATACGCCAGTTTATTCACAACCCTCTAAAGAAACATTACAAAATAAAAGCATTACGCGAATTAATGGCTTTTTTCCGCGAGTGGAAGGCTCATTTATTGGCGATCCCATGCCGGTGTATAACAATGGCGAATTTGATATTTTTTATCTTAATGATGTCCGTGGCGGCAGTGACTTAGGCGTGCACGCGATTCATCTGCTGTCGAGTGCCAACTTATATGATTATCAGAACCACTCTGAAGTGATTCCCTACGTCAATAACGTTGACAACCCGGAACTGCTGTTGGGAACCGGATCGATCATTAAAGTCGGCGACACCTGGCATGCCTGGTATACCGCCCACAATGAAAACGTGTTTCCGGTGGAGTCCATTATGCACGCCACCAGTAAAGATCGTCTTCACTGGGTTAAACATCCCAATGACACCCTTCTGCCGGGCAAGAAGTATCGCGGTAATGACTTCCGCGATCCTCACGTTGTCTGGATTGAAGAAAAAAAAGAATACTGGATGTTAATTACCACGCGTAGCAACGGCCGAGGGGTTATTGCCCGTTACCGTTCAACCGATTTAACAAACTGGGAAGACAGCGGTATCTTTTTCGATAATGACACTATCACCACGAACGCCAATCTCGAATGTCCGACACTGGTGTTCTTCAACGGGCGTTGGTATCTCAGCTTTAGCGATCAGTGGCCGCTGCGTCTGACACAGTACCGTGTCGCGGATAATCCGGAAGGGCCGTGGCGAAAAACGAATAATTATGTGGTCGATGGCTCAGGTTTTTACGCGGGAAAACTGGTACGCAAAAACGACCGCTTATTCGTTTTCGGTTGGATACCTACCAAAGCAGGAAACCGTGACAGCGGCAATATTGACTGGGCAGGGAATCTGGTTGTTCACGAGTTAATCGCGGAGCCTCAGGGCCAGCTCAAGAGTGTTATTCCGCAGGAATTGCAGACCGCCATCGACGCGAATCCAGGTCCGGTTACCACGCTGACAGAAAGTAAAACGCTAAAAACGACCACACAGTTCGCATCGCTACAGTCCTCTGTGTATCCGCCCCTGCCTAAACGCGCGGTGCTGACTGCCACCGTGGATATTCCCTCTGCCGGCATGGTTATGAGCTTTGGCCTTACTGACGACAGCATCAGTAAGGCCGGGCTGAACGTGGTGTTCAATAAGAGCAAAGGGAAAGTTTATTTTTTTAACTCTCCGCTGACCTCAATTCATCAGGACAATGCGGAATCCTGGGTAGATGTTCCGCTTGATGAAAAAATTGAGTTGCGCGTCCTGATACAAAACTCAATTGCTGTTTTTTACATCAACAATAAGGCGGCATTCAGTACCCGGATGTATTCCATGGAGGGGAAACCCTGGAGCATCAGCCTGCCTCAAAACGATCATTTTCACGCGACGTTGAAAATAAAAGAAATGATTTAATGGGATCGTATTATGAAAAAACATCATGCCCTGAGTATTATTTTTGCCCTGCTGTGTCCAACCCTGACCCATGCGAGCATGAGCGTCATGAAGGATTTATCAGGCACCGTTATTGCGGTCGATCCGTGGTCCTATCTGGATGAAGATATCATGTGGACCTCTGCCCGCTCATCAAACCCAGCTGGCGGTCGCGTTCATGGCCAGTTAAAAATGAAATATGCGATTGAGGATAACAACTGGCGTAACAGCCATTTTCATAACGGCAATGACTCACTCACCTTTGTGCAGGGCGTAATGCGTCATGATGCATTACCCGGCTGGTATCTGGCCTTTTCTGAAGGGCGAACCACCAATTATAACGGTACCTGGGAAGACCAGACTTACCTCAGCCAGAATCAGTGGACTCAACTTATTGTCGGCCACGAATATTTCTACAAACGTCTGCGCTACGGCTGGGATGTGATGGGCGGAAGTTCGTCTGTAGAGGACCGCTGGCAGGGGCGCGTCAAATTCTTTACCGATTTACGTTTAACAGACCGCCTCTCATTCTTTAATTATCTTTATCAGCAAATCGATCACCGCCGCAGTGGCGGTTCACAAAATGATCGTGATGTGCGTTCATTCCAGATTGAGCCGGGTGTGCAGTATATTATCAACAACACAACGGGCATCTGGTTTCGCCAGCAATTCGCCTCGGGAATTTTAGACAGAGAACAATGGGGCGATATAGACGAAAAAAGCTGGACCACATCCGTAGGCGTCTGGCATAACTGGGGAAAACTCTCTACAACCCTCAGCGGGGGATATGGACATTATAAGAAAAATAATGCCCAACCTGAGGATGGTGAAATATTCCAGAACACACGCAGTCGTTTCCTGAAAGTGTCGATGAATTATCCGCTGACTACGCGCTTTACTGTTTCTGGCGAAGTCACGGGGGCATTGAAAAATCAGAGTGGCAGTTGGGTCACTCAAGGCGATGCGATCACTACCCGTTACACGTTGATGCTGGATTATAATTTTTAAACAGGGGCGTAAATCATTCGCGGTGTAAGGGAACGGATCATGTTATTCGACACAGCCGGACTTACGCCGCGAACCTGATCACGATAGTGATAATGATGATAACTCTGAGGTTACGGAGAGATGATGGATAATGAGGCGTTCAGGTCAGTAATATCACTGTATGAAAGAAACGCTGCCGCATTTGCAAAACTGCGCGCCACCAACCTGTCAGAAAAACCCTGGCTGGACAGATTCCTCCATCATGTTCGTCCCAACGGACATATTCTGGATCTGGGATGTGGCAATGGAACGCCGATTGCCGGGTATCTGCTGAGCCGTGGGTTCCGTGTGACAGGCATTGACGGCTCGCCTTCAATGATTGCCCGCTGCAAAGAAACCTTTCCTGAACACACCTGGCAAGTGGCGGATATGCGGGAGCTGCAGTTGGGACATCGTTTCGATGGTATTCTTGCCTGGGACAGTTTTTTTCATCTTACCCGTGCCGATCAGCGGCAGATGTTTGCCATTTTTTCTGCGCATGCCAGTAAGGGCACCGCACTGATGTTTAACGCTGGCCCGGCGGACGGCGAAGCCATAGGTGAATTTCAGGGTGAGCCGCTTTATCATTCCAGCCTGTCGCCGCTTGAATACGCGTCACTCCTGCAGCAGTACGATTTCCATATTGTGCATCATGTTGTCGAGGATCAGCAGTGCAATGGCCGGACATTATGGCTCGCAGCTAAAGATTAATCCTCCCGTTGCCACCCACAACAGCCCTTACTCGTCGCATTCTCGCCAGCATCGTGTGTGAGTCTGCACCAGCAGGCTGATGCCGTCTTGTCAGCAAGGGCCGCATTAATCGCATTGATATAAGCCTGTGGCAGTCGGGTTCTGCAACCGGCCCCATTCGCCTGACCGTTAATAATTCGCTATCATCCCTCCCTGCTCACTCCTCAGGCTTACTGATGTCTACGATCGTTGATACTTTTATTGCTCCGCCGTGCCACGAGGCGATAAACATTCTCTATGAGGATGACCATCTGGTGCTGATCGACAAGCCCAGTGGACTACTGAGCCTGTCGGGTAAAAACCCACAAAACCTGGACTCGGTACATCATCGCCTGGTGCAACTGTTTCCTGGTTGCACACTGGTTCACCGGCTGGATTTTGGCACCTCGGGGCTGATGGTCGTGGCGCGAAATAAAACCATTAACGCCGCGCTTTGCCAGCAATTCAGCGCGCGCGCAGTCACCAAGCAATACAGCGCGCTGCTGTGCGGTCATGTAACGGATGAGCAAGGTGTGATTGATGCCCCCATTGCCAAAGATGCGGCCAGCTTTCCACGGATGTCGATTTGCCCGCGCCATGGCAAACCAGCCCGGTCTGGTTACCAGGTTACTGAACGTTTATATCAAAAACGGGATGACGCCACGGCCCTTCCCCTGACGCGGGTGACGCTGAGCCCGGAAACCGGGCGCACGCATCAGCTACGTATTCACTGCCAGCTGTTGGGTCATCCGATTCTGGGCTGTGATCTCTATGGCGGTCTTGATCTGCCGGGTACGCAGCAGACGCCGCGGCTCATGCTTCATGCCAGTGAACTGCACTTTGTCCATCCCGTCAGTGGCACGCCGTTTCACGCTCGCTGCCCCAGCCCGTTTTAACGCACGTTAATCATACCGCTGGCCCGGCCGCCTTGCACTGCGCGGCACCGGCTCTTCGCATCGCACCGGATATCGGTTTATTTCAGCCGTAAGTTGTCCAGGAAGTCTGCGATCACGCTCGCAATCACCTGGCCGTGCGTTTCGAGCGCGAAGTGTCCGGTATCAAAGAAACGAATCTCTGCCGCAGGCAGATCCCGTTTCCACGCACGTGCGCCAGCAGGCAGGAAGAAGGGATCGTTCTTTCCCCACACCGCTAACAATGGCGGCTGATACTGGCGGAAGTAGTTCTGGAACACCGGATACATAGCAACATTTGACGCGTAATCCAGCAGCAGATCGAGTTGAATGTCCGCGTTACCCGGCCTAAGAATTTGCAGGCCTTCAAGCGTGTAACCATCGGGTGAGACACGACTTTTATCCGGCACGCCCTCAAGATATTGCCATTTGATGGAGGCGGGCGTTGGGAAGTCTTGCAGCGCATTGCGGTTCTCCTGAGTCGGTTCCTGCCAGTAGCGCTGAATCGGTTTCCAGCCCTCTCCCAGCCCTTCCTCGTAGGCGTTACCGTTCTGAGAAATAATGGCCGTGATCCGCTCCGGATGACTGACGGCAAGCCGCCAGCCGACAGGTGCGCCGTAGTCGTGCACCATCAGTGCATAGTTATTCAGCCTGAGCTGCTGTGTTAACTGTTCGATAGTCATCGCCAGTTGCTCGAAGGTGTAAGCGTACGCGTCCCGCGCGGGCGCTTCGGTAAACCCGAATGCAGGCAGGTCGGGAGCGATCACGTGATAGCGCCCAGCCAGTTGTGGAATCAGTTCTCTGAACATAAATGATGACCCCGCAAAGCCATGCAGTAACAGTATTGTTGGCCTGCTGGGATCGCCCGCTTCGCGATAAAACACCTTGACGTCGCCGACCTGCTCGTAGCGGTATTTTACGCCATCCAGTTGCTGTGCATCGTTAACGTCGTGCGTACGCAAACTGTCTGTCGTCGTAATGGATTTTGAAGCCGCCATGATGTTTCCTTATGGTGTAACCGTTAAAGTTGTTATTTGAAGGTTACGATCTTATTTGCTAACCTGTCAAATATGTTTTTAACAGTTACAGGCAGCTATGAATCCCGATCTCAACACCCACGACTTCCTTTTCCTGGCGGATAACCTCGCACTGGACTTTATCAATAGTGAATACGGCGTGGTCGAGCAGCGACATGACGGTTTCAGCGACGATCGACGCGTGATGCTCTGGCTGGAGATGGCAGGGATCTGGCCGGATGGCGCGCCTTTACAGGCACCTGATGGGCTGTTACATGAAGCGCGGGCGCTGCGCCATAGTGCACGTGCATTAGTCGATGCTGCGATGAATGGCTTATCTGCGGAACTGACCGTTCTTAACAGGCTCTATAAGGACGGGCGCCCGACGGAGCGACTGGCGTGGGATGATGACGCGCAGCGATACCAGATCGCGATTAGCCACGAGGAGATAAGTACAGCCATCCTGCTTTGGCCGGTGGTCAACGCACTGGTCGAGCTTGTTGTCAGTGACAGCTTTACGTACGTGCGCCAGTGTGAAGCACATGACTGTATCCTGCTTTTCCATGACCTCAGTAAATCGCACCGCCGCCGCTGGTGCAGCATGGCGACCTGTGGCAATCGCATGAAAGTCGCGGCGTTTCGATCCCGAAAGCGATCGGATCAGGCTTGATTATGTATCCCGGCTCGCCTGAGGATGCCGGGACGATGTTATCGATGCTCAATACCGATAAATGCGCGGTCAACCTGGCCCAGGGTAATGCGCCCTGCCGCCGCCGTCCGAGCGGCAAACGGCGCGAGCCCTGCGGCGAGAGTGCACAGCACTTTGCTGCAAGGCTCAGCGGTTATCCCGCCTGATTGCAGTCATTACCACATCAGATCATCGGGTACTTTGAAATCAGCATAAGGATCGTCTTCATCCTGCGCTTCCTGACTCAGCGCACTGTTTAAGACGATACTGTTCGCATCACGTTCGGCAATTTTATCGGCAACGCTCGCGGGGATAATGGCGTAATGACTCTCTTCGCTGTTGTCTGCCTGCAAACGCGCAATCGCCAGACGGCCACTAATAAGCTGTGACTGGGTCAGCTTATCGACCATTATCTTTTTAATCAGATTATTATCGGTGAAGTTAAAACCAATATTGCCTTTAGAAATGTCGATTTTATTCATTTCGATCAGCTGCTTCACCTGCGCCTTATATTCTTTTGAAAGCGCAGCCTGCCGGTGTTGTTCATTGAGCTGTTTGTCGCGTTCAAGCTGGGCTTTTTTGTTTTCTTCCACAGCTTCGCGCGCCTCGCGGGCCTGAACACGCGATTTTTTGGCCGTTCTCTGGACCTTGTCCATTTTCTTACTGGTGACCAATCCCGCTTTTAACAGCTGCTCTTGTAAGGTGAGTTTTGCCATCTTCTTCTCTGAATCTGATAAGGAATGGGCGGGATTATACCTGAGGCAGTGTCAGATTGCAGACGCTGATGTGGTGCGCGCTTAAGATCGGAGAGTCAGTTGTACGTTGCATGAGGTGTAGCGGGTTACTGCGATTTTCCTGGCGTGAAAGTTGTCGTTGTCGATGCCACCGGAATGCTTACAGGCTGCCAGTGCCTTGTTGAGAAAGGCGCTGGCAGTTCTGGCCCGAAGCTGTCAGACCTTGAGCAGTTTCACCGTGGCATCGATATCAATCTCATCCTCAGAGAAGATTAAGGTCGCCCCCTGAAAAGTGGTGATCGCCAGTTTCTTCAGCGTACGCATCTCATCGGCCTGGTCGGCTGATTTGGGTTTGATATTGTTCATCAGAATGCCCACAGACAGCACCGTATTTTCTTTATCAATGCGGCTACTGGCAGGGACTTCTTCGCTGTAAACCACAAAAGACTTAATGGCGGTAAGCTTAAGCCGCTCGCCCGCAATGAAGATGTATTTGCTTTCCGGCAGGACTTTCACCGCATAGGCCGACAGCCCTTTATTGTTCGTGGTGGGCTCAAACGTGACCGACGCATCTTTCTTAATCAGATCAGGGTTGGCGACCTTAATCACGTGAAAATAGCGGTTATCGCCGTTTTCATCTTTTATAAAGCCAAAGCCTTTATCCTGAAACCAGGTTGTGATTGTTCCATTCATCGCCATTACCGCCTACCTAATCGTTAATCTACTCAATTTTTTCAGCGCGCAGTGTAAAACACAATGCAGGCGCAAACTACGCCTTTGGGCTAAGTCGGGCTGATAAATTTCTGCGCTGCCGGTGGGCGGCCCCGGGGAACGACGCTGACGAAGCCATCGGGGCATGATTAACGCTATGCGGATAATGCCGCGTGCTATGGCGAATTGAGCAAAAACCACTCCATTCAGTGGTCAATAAGAAATTATCTGTTCGCTCACCACGATATACTTCTTTTATACAAATGAAAGGGGTTAATCACATGATTTATAAACCAAAATTTATCAGCTTCGATTGCTATGGAACGCTAATTAATTTTGAAATGGGACCGACAGCAAAGACACTTTTTGCCGATCGCATCGCAGAACAGCGGATGCCCGCCTTTCTTGAAAGCTTTCGTTTCTATCGTCTTGATGAAGTGCTGGGCGACTGGAAGCCCTTTTTCCAGGTGGTGGAAAACGCCATTCAGCGGGCCTGTAAAGCTCATGATGTGGCCTACCGCGATACTGACGCGCAGGCTCTCTATGACGCCGTGCCCACCTGGCAGCCGCATCCTCACGTTGTGGAAACGCTGGAACTGATATCCCAACATTTTCCTTTAGTGATCCTGTCGAATTCGATGACCGATCTTATCCCACACAGCGTCGCCCATCTTAAAGCGCCCTTTCATGCTGTCTATACCGCAGAAGAGGCGCGTGCCTATAAGCCGCGTGCGCAGATTTTTGAATACATGTTTGACCAACTGGGCTGCGGGCCAGAACACATCATGCACTGCTCCTCCAGCTTCCGTTATGACCTGATGACGGCATCCGACCTCGGCTTTATGGGCAAAGCATTTATCGATCGTGGGCATGAGCCCGCCGTCGACGGCTATGGCGTTGAACGGCTCACCAACTTCCGCCAGCTTGCCGGCCTGTTGGGCCTTTGATTTGTCTCCAAAGACGGTAAAGCGAGGGAAAATGATGCTTGATGAACACACCAACCCTGCTGTCGCATTGAGCACAGCCGCGCCGGCCCTCTCACTTCCGGCCATTCAATCTTTAGTGTCTGAAATGTATGGCATTGAGGGCAACATTCGGTCACTGGCCAGTGAGCGCGATCAGAACTGTTGCATCGAGCAGGCAGACGGCACGCGCTATGTGTTGAAGATCAGTAATCCTTCTGAAGCGCTGTCGATTGTGGATTTCCAGATTAAGGCGCTCAACCATGTCGCTGAGGTTGCACCCGACCTGCTGATTCCGCGTGTTGTGCGGACGCGCAAAGGACAGGATTGTGACAACGTCACTCTAGTTGATGGTGCAAAAACCACTGTCAGGATGCTGACCTATCTGGACGGGATGCAGGTTAAGGACACGGACCGAACGCCTGCACAACGTCGTGCCATGGGCACCTGCCTGGCCCAACTCGATCTGGCTTTACAGGGTTTCACACATCCTGCCGCCAGCCATGATCTACTGTGGAACGTTTCTGCCGCACATCGTCTGATGGATAAACTGGAGGAACTCGTCGACCCCACGCGCCGCAGGCTGGCGGAGAAATTTATGACGCGTTTCACCACGCACGTCCTGCCGCGCCTGTCGGCAGTCAGGGCGCAGGTCATCCATAACGATTTTCACCTCTACAACGTGATGGTGGCGCCAGAGGAACAGGACCGCATTACCGGGATTATCGATTTTGGCGACATGCTTTATGCCCCACTGGTGGGCGAAGTCGCGACCGCTGCGGCCTTTCAAATGTCAGGCCAGCCCGATCCGTTTGAAGGCGCAGCCCAGTTCGTGGGTGCCTATCACAAAACGCTCCCGCTCAACGACATGGAGCAAGACATCGTTACCGATCTGATGGCCACCCGTCATCTGATTACCGTCCTGATTACCGAATGGCGCGCGGTCCGCTATCCCCATAACCGCGCCTATATCATGCGTCATAATCCAGCCGCCTGGGAGGCGCTGTCCTTCATGGCGGATCTGTCTCGCGATGCGGCACGTGACCGATTGCTGACTGAACTCTGAAACGGGAGAAATTAATGAAAAGCACCACCGATCTTAATATGGTAAACGCCTATATCCCCGGTCAGGCCGACGTGGGACCGGAAACGGCCGCGATGATCGAAAGGCGCGATGCGCTGTTGGGTCCGGCTTATCGTCTGATGTACGAGCATCCCTTACACATCGTGCGCGGTGAAGGCGTGTGGCTTATCGATCCTGAAGGCCGTCGCTACCTGGACATTTATAACAATGTGACCTCACTTGGGCATTGTCATCCTGCCGTCACCGAGGCCATTTGTCAGCAGGTTAAAACCCTCGCGACGAATACCCGCTACCTGCACGACACCATTCTGGAACTGGCCGAACGTCTGCTGGCAACCGTGCCGGAAACGGCGCTTGCGCATCTGATGCTGACCTGCACAGGCAGTGAAGCCAACGATCTGGCCTACCGTATTGCCAAAATACGGACCGGCGGCACCGGCATCATCGTGACCGAAACTGCTTACCATGGCATCACGGACGCGGTTTCTCAGTTCTCGCCCTCGCTGGGCACCTCGGTTGACCTTGGACCTCATGTGCGTCTGGTGCCCGCGCCCCGTCTCTACCATGCCGAGGGGGCCGATCTCGGCGAGCGCTTCACGCGTGATGTCGAAAACGCCATTGCCGATCTGCAGCGCCACGGCATTAAGCCCGCCGCACTGATCGTCGATTCGCTGTTTACCAGCGATGGCATCCTGCCTGGCACAGCGGGTTTCCTGAAAGGCGCGGTCGATGCCATCAAACAGGCCGGAGGATTGTTTATTGCCGACGAGGTGCAGCCTGGCTTCGGACGCACGGGCGAAAACATGTGGGGCTTTCAGCGTCATAACGTCATCCCGGACATCGTTACGCTGGGCAAACCGATGGGCAACGGTCAACCGATTGCCGGGCTGCTGGCCACGGCTGACGTTCTGGCAGAGTTCGGTCAACGCGCCCGTTATTTCAATACGTTTGCGGGCAATACGGTTTCCTGTGCCGCCGCGCTGGCCGTCCTGAAAACCATTGAACAGGATGACCTGATTGCCCATGCCCGCAAGGTAGGCGCACTTCTGCTTGAGGGCATTACCGCCCTCAGTCACAAGCATGAAGCCATCGGCGATGTGCGTGGCGCGGGCCTCTTTGTTGGCGTGGAACTGGTTTCCGATCGCCCTTCCCGTACTCCGGACCGCTGGCTAACCAGTCAGGTGGTGAACAGAATGCGCCAGAAAGGTGTCCTGCTGAGTGCATGCGCAATGGGACATAACGTGCTGAAGATTCGTCCGCCCCTGGTGTTGACGGCGGAACAGGCGCAAATGATAATCGAGGTACTCGATCAGTCGTTAACGGAAGCGACTGCCGCCAGGGCGTCACAGCCCATTCCGAGGTAATCACCTGTCTATGTCACATCCTAAGCCTCTCGATCGTACTGATATCAGAATACTTGAGCATCTTCAGCGCGAGGGGCGTTGTTCAATAGTTGAACTGGCTGAGGCGATTAGCCTCAGCCCCAGTCCCTGTTTAGCGCGTACCCGACGCCTGGAACAAAGCGGCATTATTTCGGGTTACGCCGCCAGGGTCACGCTGAACAAACTGGGCAACAATCTGGTGGTGTTTTCCGAGATCACGCTTAATAGCCATTATCCTGCCGATTTTATTAAATTTGAATCCGGCGCCTGTCAGTACCGGGAGATCGTGGAGTGCTATAACATCAGCGGCGGCTACGACTATCTGTTGAAAATTATCGCCCCCAATTTATACAAGTTTCAGGACCTGATGGAGCGTTTGCTGGAAGATGAGATTGGCATAGCAAAATTCGCCAGCCGCGTGGTACTTCGGCAACCCTGGCAGTGGCGCGAGGAGCCGCTAACCGAGATTGCGACAGGCCAGACAAGCTGGAAACAAGGCTAACGGCGCGCCTTCACCGCTCGCGCCTGTGCCGACAGAGACGCTTTACCTCAACGTATTACTGATGCAGCATGGAAAATGGCTATCCCGATGTATAACCTCTGAACGGTGTGGGAAATGATCATGCGACTTGAACTGGCTGTCCTGCTATTTACAGGTTCAACCGCAGCGCTGGCAGCAGCACCTGCCGACGATGCCTGGCATACTTACATGGCTGAACTCACCCGGCAGTGCCCATCTAAGCACCTGGAATGGCTCGCTCCGGCTGATATTCGTGATGCGCTTGATGATTACAAATCACATATGAATACCGATTTACAGCATGCGATGACGGCTTCTGAACATCACCGCTGCCAGGGCGTTTCGGCAGGTGCGACATGTGACAATAGCGGTGACCTGGATATCGCGCAGAAAAACGGTCTCGTCCCCTCTGTGGCGGCCTCATTTTGTCACCGCTTTGTGAGGTGCAGCAAGCAATCGGACTGCGACAGCCAGAGCGCACCCTGACGCAGACTTATAATTTACTGCGCTGCCCCTGTTAACTTCGACCGTACGGTTTTGTATTAACCCAGTTGGTCGCTCAAGACATCGCCCTTAAAACGCTAAATCTGCCTGCGCCTTAGCCTGTTCGCGAGCATGGCCCGGCGCACTTGCTGCATCGCATCACGACATTAATCGTTAGCACCTGCCTTCATCCGCACATCCCTCGCGCTCCTCTTTTAGAAAATCAACAAATGCGCGCAAGGGCGCAGACATAAACCGGCTGGGAAAATAGAGCCACGGCCCTTCAAAAGCAGGCCACCATGCTTCGAGTAACGGATGGAGTTCGCCTGTTTCAAAGTGAGGCTGAAGCCAGTTTTCAAACGTCGCGATAATGCCCTGGCCTTTTATTGCCAGATCGATCGCCCCCGACACACCATTGACCCCAATAGTCAGACGTCCGGGCGCATCGACGCGGACAGTTTCTCCGTTATGCGCAAACTCCCATGGGATCAGCGCGCCACTGGAATATCGCAGGCGAATGCAGTCAAGTTCCGTTAACCTGGCGGGATGTGACGGCGAGCCGTGAGCGGCGAGATAAGCCGGTGACGCCGCCAGCGCTAAACGCTGTTGACGAGGGCCGATGGGAATGGCAATGGCATCCTGGGCAAGGTGCTCGCCATAACGTATTCCCGCATCGCAGCCTTCCGATGTGGCTTCGATGAGGCGATCATCGACCATGATTTCCACCTGTAAGCGCGGATGACGAGCAAGAAACCGATCGATCAGCGCGGGAAGGATATCCACCATGACGGCACCCGTGACGTTCAGTTTAAGCACCCCGCGCACCGCCTGCTGAGAGCTGGCAACGTCGTTCAGTATGCTCCGCATTTCGCTGAGCAGTGGCGACATACGTTCGGACAACATCCGGCCGGCTTCAGTCGGCGTTACGCTGCGCGTCGTGCGGATAAAAAGCGGCACGCCAAGGCTCAGCTCAAGCGCGGTCACCCTTTCACTGACGGTAGAAGGAGACAGCCCCAGCTTTTTGGCTGCCGCACGAAAGCCCTTAGCATTAAACACTGCCAGAAAAATCGATAAATCGTTCATCTACACGGCCTACGATTGTTCGCCATTTCGATCAGGTTATTCGTATTAGCCTCTGTTATCAAACAGCATTGCCTGGGCTATAAATGCTGAACACGCCCGGTAATGCGTTTAGCGGGGCCATATCACCAGCAGAGATAACTGAGGCAGCAGAAAATGACCAACAAAAGTGTTCTTATCACCGGCGCGAACAAAAGCATTGGATTTGAGACGGCCAGGCAACTGGGCTTACTGGGTTATAAGGTCTGGTTGGCTTGTCGTGACGAGCAGCCTGGCCACGCAGCGCTGAACACGCTCGCCGCAGAAGGGCTGGATGTGCATCTGACGGTGATGGATGTGACCCAGGCCGCCAGCGTTCAGGCGGCGGCTGAACAGGTACTGAAGTCAGATGGAAAACTGGATATTCTTATCAACAATGCTGGCATTGCCGGGATTCAACCTGTCGCCCCCAGCGAGCAGCCAGTCAGCGATATTATGGCGGTGTATAACACTAACGTTTTTGGTGCCATCAGCGTGACCCAGTGTTTTATTCCGTTACTTAAACTCGCGCCCCAAGCCAGAGTGATTATGGTGAGTAGCGGGCTGGGATCGCTGGCGTGGGTCGCCGATCGGGCACATCCCTATTCACGCGTCCAGGCAATGGGTTATACCAGTTCGAAAACGGCGATGAATGGCGTGACCGTGGCATTTGCTCATGAACTGACTGCGTTTGGCATTAGCGTAAACGCCGTCGACCCAGGCTACACCGCCACCGATTTTAATGGGCATACAGGCTACAGAACGGTTGAGGAAGCGGCCGATGGCATTGTCTGGCTTGCCGATCAGGCTCCCCAGGCGATGACTGCGGGCTTCTTTTTTGATCGAAACCGCGCGCCCTGGTAATCGCCCTTTCAGTCACCTTGTCGGTTAAAAGAATCTCACGCTTTTCGCCCTGGAAGCGATCCGCGCATCATGCTCATGGATGGGGCTTACCTTCAGCTAAGGCTTCCAATACCGACAGGTCTGTTTTACTGATAAAGAAAGGTTTTCATTTAGAGGCTGAACGCCCGCAGTCTGGTTCACGCGCACTTGGGCGTACTCACCAGACTGGGGCAATCATGGTAATGACGAACGACTTAAGGTTTTAAAATCACTTTTGTCCAACCGCTGTCGCGATCGTCAAAGTGCTTATAGCCTTCTGCCGCTTCAGACAGTTTTAAGCGATGCGAGATAATCTGCCCTGGATTCGCTTTATCCTGCGAAATCAGTCGTGCAAGCTGGCGGTTATAAGCTTTAACATTCGCCTGACCGGTACGGATGGATTGTCCTTTGAACCAGAAACTACCAAAGTCAAAAGGCATTTTGCCCTCTTTCGCCAGATCAGTCGCTGCACCCGGGTCCTGTGGAACAAACACGCCCACCACGCCAATACCGCCCGTGGCTTTTGTTGAGGCAACCAGGCTGTTCATCGTGTCAGAATTGTCTTCAGCACCATGTTTGTTGCAGCACTGATAACCCACACATTCACAACCGCAATCGGTGCCGCGACCATCGGTGAGATCGAGAATCTTATTTACCGCATCAGCCCCCGTGGCATTGATGGCAATCGCACCGATTTTTTCCGCCAGTGCCAGCCTGTCGGCATGCGTATCGACAACATAGACCTCCGATGCGCCTTTGATAATGGCCGAATGCGCTGCCATGAGTCCCACCGGGCCGGCACCGTAAATAGCCACACTTTCACCAGCTTTTAAGCCCGCAAGCTCTGTGGCGTGCCAGCCGGTCGGGAAAATGTCGGACAGCATGACGTAGTCATCTTCCTTCTCAATCGCATCGGGCGGTAATACCAGGCAGTTAAAATCGGCAAAGGGGACGCGAAGCAACTCGGCCTGACCGCCTTCCCAACTTCCCATTTCGGCAAAGCCATAGGCAGCGCCAGCAGTACCGGGGTTGGCTGTCAGACAGTATCCCGTCAGCCCTTTTTCACAGTTTTCACAGAATCCACAGCCTACGTTGAACGGCAGGCAGACATAGTCACCTACGCTGATTCGCTCTACGCCACTGCCAATTTCAACCACCTGCCCCAAATTTTCATGCCCTAAAATACGGCCCTGCTCGAAGCTGGTGCGTCCTTCATACATGTGAAGATCTGAGCCGCAGATATTGGTGGTGGTGATGCGAACCAGAACATCGGTGGGGCGGACAATTTTGGCATCGGGCACATCTTTAACTGAAACATCAAAGGGTCCGTTATAAACGACTGCTTTCATACTCTTTCCTCTCGGGTCATTGATGATTCTGCGTTAGCGTTTCCTTATTCACAGGACATGGCAATACAGAATCAGCGTTATCTGGCTTATTCATTCGGCCTTTGGCAGATAATAAAGTTACTGCGAAGATAATGCGGTTTTTCTTAAAAAAGCATTTCAACCAAAACAAAATTAATTATCGACAAGGAAGTTTACGCCCATTAAAAAAAGGCATTTTCAGACTATTCCGGCCTGATTTATTACAAACAATAACGTTGCCACTTAAAATGATGGCAGTGCCAGTCAATCAGGTAGTTATAAATATCATTCGCCGTCTTGTTTGCTTTCAATCACCTTTCAAAGCGTAACTTATATGACGGAAATTGCAGGCAGCCAGGAGAAATAAATGAATAAAAATTTAATTATACTTATTAAACAGCAGCTTATTCCACTCCAGTATTATGTGATCGGACGTTACAGAGACGGCAAGCGAAACCGTAAATGATTCATTTTTAAGCATTGATTTCAGCACCCATGATAATATCATGCCAGTGATAACGATATTTCCCCCTCCAGGCAGATACTCATAATTCGCTATCATGCTAAGCACGCCTCCGCTTTTATTCATTATTGACCCCATTATTTTTACTACCGCGCACCGCGAATTAAAATACGGGTTACAACAGGGCGCTATTTCATTCAATGACGTTTATCCCTGCCCTGGCTTCTGGTCATGGGTAAAATCATCGCGTTATTGATAGTCAGAGGGTGAACGCGTTTATCTCACATTAGCGCCCCTCTTACCCAGCCGCTGTTTGGCTGTACCCTGTGGCACTAAGCAGTAACAAAATGGGATATCTTTTCGCCCAAATCCAAAAGAAAAGTATCTCGCGAGGCAAAGGAATCGGTGACGTGCGGAGGCAATGTATTCATAAAGGTAAAATGACCGGCATCTTTCACAACATGAAGATCTGTCTGCGTGTGATGCGCTAATGCCGCGTTGAGAAAGAGTGCCTCTGAAAGTGGCGTAACGCTGTCCTTTTCACCCGCCCAAATCTGAACAGGGAGGTTGACGGATGCCAGCGACGACGGCGCGCGAAAAAAATCTGCTGGCGGTGCTAAAAGCACCAGTTGATTTAACCTCTGCCTGCCGTCAAAAACGACCGACTCTCTTGCTTTGGTCCAGGCTGTGGCCCCGGCGTGCATCAATAAAATCACCGTGCCAAGTGAATGCCCAACCCCGGTTATCGAGGCATAGTGGTTGCAAAAGTTGTTCCCGGCTAAGGCGAGCCTTTGGCTACGTTCCAGCAATTCAGCCCTGGAGGGAAAGGGAGAGGTCAGGCGTTCAAAATGCGGCGCGACAACGGAAATACCCTGCCGGGTAAAGGTCTGCAGAAGCTCAAGGTGGCGCAGTGGGCTTCCCCCCAGCCCGGCGACAAACAGGATACATCGCGTCGCCTCCTTTACCTGCAACAAGGTGACTTCAACATTTTTGTCTGCGTGTTTAACGATGGAGGTTTCCACCCCAATGCGTTTAATCATGAAGATGGCACCCTGCTGAACGTCTGTCGGGACAGCCTAACAAGTTATCACAGGCGATGGAATGGATGTTTTATGCCCTGCCTCGCAAGCTAAAAACGACGCTCTGCACGAGGAGATGTGCCGGGCGAAAATCCTTGAACGACCCAAAAATAAGAGCGCATGGCGGCCCTGAGCCGGAGCGACAGGGGCTTACTCAGACAAAGCGCCATTCAAACCCGTTTGCGGTTTTATTCAGATAACCCGCAGACGACTGGGCGAAGTGCGAACTGAAACATAATGCCTGATGATCGGCGGCCCATTCCATTGCCCACCGGCGTTGCACTTCCGCCTGGTCGGCATCTGCACAAAAGCGAGAGGCCAGATGGGGTTGCCTGACCTGAAGTTCGTTATGCATAAGATCGCCGGTAAATAAGGCATATTCTCCCGCGCTGTGCAGAATAATTGACGCGTGATCGTGGCTGTGACCGGGCGTGGGCACAAAGCGTAATAATTCAGCAAGGATCGGTTTTGTCGTCATATCCAGCGTTTCAAGTAAGCCAGCCTCGATAACCGGATTGATGCTGTCCTCTAACAGGGTTTGTCTTGCAGGATCGTTTTGCCAGTTTTTCAGACCGATATCGGAACAGTAATAGCGCGCATTCCTGAAAAACGGCGTCCACTTGCCTTCCACCTGGTGGGTGTTCCAGCCCACATGATCGCCGTGCAAGTGGGTGATCAAAACAAAATCCACCTCATCGGGATCGATGCCCGTCTCGCGGAAACGATGTTCATAAGGTGTATCCAGTTGATGAGAAAGCGGAGATCCGGGACGCTCACGCCCGTTGCCACTGGCTGTATCAATGACAAGGGTGGCGCCCGGTGTCCGGACAATCCAGCTATGCACCGAAAGCGAGATGTTTTCAGGGGAAAGGCTATCCAGTTGCTGGTCAGGATAGAGCATACTTACCGATAAAGACGCCTCAAGTTCAGGCACTTTAAAAACCTCACAGTCACCCACGCGATAGATCGATTTGTGTTTCATAAGGCCCCTTAAAAACAGAATGGAATGATGCGTCCGGTTTGCATCATCGAATCATGCCATCCACTACGGATGTAAACAAACAGCAGAAGTACAGTTGTCCTGACGTTTATACGGCGATCAGCACCTCTGTACGTTCCACTCTCCCCAAATACGCGATTAGCAGCGGGCTTCTTTGTCTACCGCATCGGCGTCGGTCAGGGTTGCCCTGACATGAGGCAAACTCTGCGGATAATTTTGCTGAATAAACTCAATCATTTTTTCCCGTACGTAACAGCGTAAATCCCAGGCTGTGGGGGAATTCTGTGCCGTCATCAATAACCTGATGGTCATGGTTCTTTCGGTCGTATCGGTCACCTGAAGCACCTGAGTCTGTTGATCCCAGAGTTTTGTTTCGCTCAGCACTTTTTCAAAATGTCTGCGGAGCGGCTCCAACGGCATGGAGTAATCCACATAAAGAAACACCGATCCTAATATTTGTGCGTTATTACGCGTCCAGTTCTGGAAGGCATTTTCTGTAAAATAGGTAATGGGCAGCACCAGTCGGCGTAGATCCCAGATACGCACAACGACATAGGTCAGATTTATCTCCTCAATCCATCCCCATTCTTTTTCAACGACCACGGCATCGTCAATTTTTATTGGTTGCGTAAAGGCGATCTGGATGCCAGCAAACAGGTTGACCAGCGACTTCTGCAGGGCAAAACCAATGATGATCCCTGCTACCCCGGCACCGGCCAGAATTGTCGTGCCGAATTTACGCACACCCGGAAAACTGAGCAGAATCATCGACAAACAGAATGACACAAGGATGACGATTGCCACTTTTTTTACATAGATTAACTGCGTGCGAATTTTACGGGCACGAAGGTTATTTGAAAGATTAATGTCATAGCGTATAAAAAGCATATCCTGTGCGACATTCGTCAATCGAATCAAAATAGAGCAGACGGATAAAATAATAAATATATTGGCGGTAGCCGTTATGAAATTAAGGGATTGCGGGGGGATATTGATATAATTCACCCCGATATTGATTAACACTAAAGGGATAAAAAGAAACAGGGACCCACGAAGATGCTTTTCAAGGGATTTGAATAACTTTCTGTCGCGACTCTGCCAGTAACGGATAAACCTGAGAAGAATAAATCGAGCAAGAAACCCCACTATTAATGAGAGAATAACGAGTAATACTGCAGGTACCCAGGCTGGCGCACCCGATAACTCACCAAAAATCAAAGACATCATATTCCCTTCCATTCCACCGACAACATTCAGTTGCCAGACAAGTCACTAAAATCAGTAACCGTTGTTCTCTCGGTTATCTGCGAACGACGTGATCACGTTTAATAGTTTATGAAAAATTTGACCCACTGCATTCTTAAGCGGGTAAAAAACCGCTATACGGAGCGAGCAGCCTATCGGCAAGCTGCCACTAACCTTATGAATATGATGTATTTAATTACCCTGCCAGCCAGTACAATTAAGACATGTATTGTTACCTTCTTATTAAAACAGTGATGTTTGCATAGCCTGTTTGTGGCACAAAACGGACCGGCGCGTTGAGCAATAGCAAACTTCCGTTATACCAGGCGATTTTGCTCAAGATCGGCAAGTAAACCTGGCCCTTGCGGCTTCCAGGCCAGTTCCCGTTGAGTGATTGTCGCAGAAGCAGACATGTCCTGAGTGACAAATTTGCTTAACCAGCCAAAATGTTCAGATGCTTCGGCAGGCTCAATATTCACCACCGGCACATTGAGCATGTGGCCAATCGTTTCGGCAATCCTGTGCATCGCAATGCCTTCTTCTGCAACGGCATGATAGCGATCACCCGCGCGGTTTTTTTCAAGTGCCAGTCGATAAAGATGAGCAGCATCACTGATGTGCACCGCCGACCAGCGGTTCTGGCCCTCTCCAACACAGGCAGAAAAACCTTTTTGCCGGGCCGTCTCAATCAGTGCGGTTACCAGGCCTTGCTTCAGAGGATTGTGTACCTGCGAAAGCCTGATGACAGAAACATTAACCCCCTGTTGTAAGGCAGTTATTGCGCCCAGCTCTGACGCCTTGCGCGGATTAGGATGTTGAGGGTTAAAGTGGTTTTCAACCGCCATGCTGTCCGGGCTGGGAGAGCCCAGCGCCACAGCGGATGTAACAATCAACGGCCGCTGCGTTCCCACCAGCGCTTCGCCCATCGTCTGAATCGCCAGTCTGTCCTTTTCGCAATTAGAGATGAAAGTGGAAAAATCGTGATTGAACGCCGCATGAATGACGCCGTCGCTCAATAGCGCTCCGCTTCGCAGGCAGGCATGATCGTCAACGTCGCCAAAAAAGGGTTCGACACCTGCAGCAGTCAGGACATCAGCCCCCTTCCGACTTCGGGTAAGGCCTGAAACCTGGTAGCATGATGCAATGAGCTGAGCGGCAACGGCAGTGCCAATAAACCCCGTTGCACCTGTAAGAAAAATTCGCATCTTATTACTCCTTTATGAACCATGAATTATTTTGCCACCCGATGCGGCTAATTTAGACGTGGGACGTAATACAATCTATGCTGCAACGTCGCTGTTTTATGTCCAATCGTCCGGAGCAGATTATGGATCCCCTTTCACAACTGTTATCGCTACTCAAACCTGAAAGTTATGCTTCGGGCGGCGTTGTGCTGAATCCGACGCTGGCGGTTCAGTGGCCCGCTCACGATGGCGTTAAATGCTACGCCGTGGTATCAGGCGAGTGCTGGCTGTCGGTAGAGGGCATTGCAGAGCCCGTAAGGCTCACCGCCGGAGAGTGTTATCTCTTACCGCCCGGCCCGCCTTTCAGACTGGCGACAGACCTGGGATTAACGCCCGTCGACTTTCGGGAGGTTCGTTCTGAAATGATTTCAGATATCGCCGCAAGGACGCATGAGACGGCAGGTTGTTTTCTGGTCGGTGGCCATTTTCTGTTGGCTGGCCAGGCTGCGCGCATGCTTCTGAATCCACTGTCACCCGTTGTGCATCTTCGTCAGGAGACAGATAAAAAGGCGATGCACTGGGCGCTTGAACGGATGGCGCAGGAGGTCCGCAATCCTCTGCCGGGCAGCGGACTTATCGTGCATCAACTGGCTTTTATGCTGTTAATACAGGCACTGCGATTGCATGCGGATGACAACGCAGCCGCCAGCGCGGGCTGGCTTTTTGCGCTTCGGGATAAAAAACTGAGCACGGCGATAGCCTGTATACATGACGCGCCCGGATATGGCTGGACACTGGAAAAGCTTGCCATAAAAGTGGCCATGTCGCGTTCAGCGTTTGCACAGCATTTCAGGCAAACCGTGGGAACATCCCCCATTGAATATCTTACGCAGTGGAGAATGCTGTTAGCCTGCGACCGGTTACACCGCACCGATGACTCTGTCCTGCATATTGCAACCTCCCTGGGATACGCATCAGAAAGCGCCTTCAGGAAAGCTTTTAAACGCGTTATCGGTTGTTCGCCAGGCAAATTACCGGCAAGGGAGAGCAATGACCCTGCAACCCACCCTCTTTTTACCTGAGTGTAGTTTTCCCCTTCGCTTTAGGGCTATGCCCGCCGAAGCCAGGAGTGGCGCGCAGCACGCGTTAAAAAAATCACCGGGAGGAGGCGCGATAATCATCACAGCCGCGCCGCCTGGTGACCGGCACACTGTTATTCGTGCGGAAAGACTGAAGATTCGAGTTTACCCCGGCGATCCCATCGGCTGGCGATCAGCCATAGCAGTGCCGTCACCAACCAGCCAATAATCCACGAGATGTCATTGCCGGCAAAAACCCAGGTAAGAGAACCATGATGTAACGGGTTATCGATAAAGGGCAACTGCACCATCACCCCCAGGCAGTAGACCGTAATACCGGCCCAGTTCCAGCGGCCATAGCGTCCGTCTGGCGTTGACAGTGCCGGGACATCCACTTTGCCTTTCGTGATGAGATAGAAATCAGTCAGGCTTATCGCGCTCCAGGGGACAAAGAAGGCCAACAGGAACAGCAGGAAATGCGTGAAGGATTTCAGGAAGGCCGGTTCACTGAGCAGTGCAATGATGCAGGCAACGGTGACCATCAGGACCACAAACAGAACGCGTGCCCCCCGACTGAGCGAAGTTTGCTGGCGGAAGCCCGATACAATTGTCGTCAGAGACATAAAGCTGCCGTAGGCATTCAGGGTAGTAAAGGTGATTTTCCCAAAGCAGATCGCAAAATAGATCACCATCGCCATCGTTGCGGTGCTGCCTAAGCTCACAATATAGCCGACCTCATTGCCTGAAAACGCCTTCCCGGCAATCGCGGCAACAATAACTCCCAGGCTCATCGAAGCCTGGGTGCCAGACAGGCTGCCAAAGAACACCGAACTGAACAGCTTCACCGCAGAGACATTGGCGGGCAGATAGCGCGAATAGTCGGAGACGTAAGGACAAAAAGCAATTTGCCAGGAGGAGGAAAGCGACACCGCCAACAGGAAGTTAGCCAGGGTGAAATGCCGGTTCTGCCATACCGCTGTTAAGTCATGGGTCGAGAGCAGCGTAATAAACAGATAGGCAAAAGCCAAAACGCCAATCACGCTCGCCAGTTTTCCTAGCTGATGAATCACGCGATAACCCAGTACGGCAATGACCACGATGAGGACGCTAAACAGGATCATCCCGGCAGCGTTACTGACACTGATAAGCTTAGCCAGCGCCTGTCCTGCCAACACCGTACCGCTGGCAGAAAATCCCACGTACATGATGCACACCAGCACCAGGGGAATGACCGCGCCAAAAACGCCGAACTGCATGCGGCTGGTAATCATCTGCGGTAAACCGAGTCGCGGCCCCTGGATCGCATGTAAGGACATGATACCCGCACCGACGATCTGCCCGACCAGCAACCCCACCAGCGACCAGACGACATCGCCCCCCAGAACGACAGCCAGCGCACCTGTGACAATCGCCGTGATTTGAAGATTGCCGCCAAACCAGAGCGTGAACTGGCTAAAAGGATGACCGTGACGTTCGCGCAACGGGATGTAATCAATAGAACGGGTTTCAGACAGGCGCTGTTTCTCTGCGCCTGAATAATCTGCTGCAGATGGTTCGGCTGACATCGTTACCTCGCTGGACCCTGTTCGGGGTAAGTTGGGGTTTTATTGTTGATCGGGTGTTACTGCAATTGGAGATACATGTATATACATGTAGCGATGTTGTCATGCGAGACAGGAAGTTACAAGGCAGTCGGTCATTGGAAAATGTGATGGTGCTGGCAAGCCTGACAGATGTTCGTAGCAGAATGCACTCCCTTGCCGCCGTGTCGTCTTGCCCTTTTTCTCGCGATCTATACCGGTGGCTCAGATCTTCATGCGCTGTTGTTCCCCCTGCCTGAGCGCCTTCGGCTAGCAGGGAAGACGGGCAAAAACGAATGCTGGAGAACCTTACACGCGAGCGCTTTGTAGTTTATCTGCCGGAACGATTTCGTTCACCACGCCCCACGCTTTCGCCGTTTGTGCATCCAGAATCTGGCGGGTTAGCAGGAAATAACGTCCGCGGATTGAGCCAATCACCTCAGGCCAGAGCACCTGGCCGCCCTTCCCTGAATCGCCTTACCAGAATAGGGAGCAATCCATTCTCGTCAGGTAAAAAAAAGCGGCTCCAGAGAGCCGCCTTGATTTCATGACACGGTCAACTCAGCCGTTTCACCGGCGCGTTCCGTTGGCGATCCCACATAACGGTCAACAGACGCTGCAGTGCGATAAACGCAAACAACAGAATGCCGATAGCAATCTTGGTCCACCAGGAGCTGAGCGTGCCGTCGAAGTTGATCCAGGTTTGGATAAGCCCCTGGATTAACACGCCAAACAACGTGCCCAGTACCGTGCCCACGCCACCGGACAGTAAGGTACCGCCGATCACGACGGACGCAATCGCATCCAGTTCTACGCCCAACCCTGCCAGAGCATAGCCCGCCGAGGTATAGATGGAAAAAACAATGCCCGCCAGCGTCGCTAAGGTGGTCGACAGCATGTAGATCTTGATGGTGGTGGCGCGGGTTGAAACGCCCATGAGCTGCGCGGAGGTCAGGCTGCCGCCAATTGCATAAACCTGATTACCAAAGCGGGTACGGTGCGCCAGAATAATGCCTCCGGCGACTACCAGCAGCATGATCAGCGCCAGCAGACTGAGCCGACCGCCGCCAGGAACCTTCCATGCCATGCTGGACAGCGTGGCGTAAAGCGGATGATCGATGGGAATCGAGTTCTCAGACACCAGGTAGCTGCAGCCGCGCAGAAAAAACATCCCCGCCAGGGTGATAATAAACGCAGGAATTTTCAGCGCATCGATCAGCCAGCCCATCATGGCACCAAACATCGCCCCCATACTCAGGACCAGGGCGAACGCCAGGACCGGATTGAGGTGGTAATCGCCGATAACCTTTGCCAGAAACACGCCAGAAAACGCGATGACGGCCCCCACCGACAGATCGATCCCGCCCGACAGAATCACAAAGGTCATTCCAACAGCGATGATGCCGAGGAAGGCGTTATCCGTCAAAATGTTACAGATCACCCGGGTTGAGGCAAAGCCGGGAAACTGGCTCAGGCAAAACAAATAGCCCATCACAAACACCAGCAGTGTGATCATTAAAGGCAGATGACGTTTAATCATGATGGACGTCTCCGTTTAAACATCGCAATAAAGCGCGGGGATTGCAGCAACAGGACGCACATCACGACTATCGCCTTCACCACCTGATTCAGCTCTGGCGGAAAGCCAGACAGTAAAATACCGGTATTCATCGACTGGATAATCAACGCGCCAATCAGTGACAGTGCGATATTAAACCGACCGCCCATCAGCGATGCCCCGCCAATCACGACGGCCAGAATCGCATCCAGTTCCAGCCACAATCCGGCATTATTGGCATCCGCACCGCGAATATCCGCCGCCACAATCAGGCCGGCTACCGCTGCGCAGAGCCCGCTGATGGCGTAGGTGGACATCACCACCAGCCAGCCATTCACCCCGGCATTACGTGCGGCGCGCAAGTTGATGCCCACGGCCTCAATAAACAGCCCCAGCGCCGTTTTGCGCGCCAGCAGCCAGACCAGCAGCGCCACCGCCACGGTAATCCACACCGGCACCGGTAATAACCAGAGTGAACCATTGCCAAACCAGCCCAGGCTGTCGTTGTTAAAGGTCACGATTTGCCCTTGAGTGATAAGCTGAGCAATACCGCGTCCGGCCACCATTAAAATCAGCGTGGCAACAAACGGCTGGATACGGAGCAAGGCCACCAGAATGCCGTTCCATATGCCGCAGGCCAGACCGCTGGCCAGCGTCACCATAATGATAAAGGGTACACCGTGCCCGGCGACGGTCAGCGTAGCGGCGGTGGCGCCGGCAATCGCCATCACGGCGCCGACCGACAGGTCGATCCCGCCGGTGGCGATGACCAGCGTCATGCCGATGGCCAGTAAAGCAACGGGCGCGGCGCGGTTGATAATGTCGATCGGACTGCCAAACAGCCGTCCGTCCTGAAGATGAATCGCAAAAAAGTTATTCGCGACCAGGCTGTCAACTAACAGCACCAGCAACAGGGCAATAATCTGCGGCATGCCGGGCGGCAGCCTGAACTTGCGACGTTGAGGTTTGGTCGCGGTGACCGGGGATTCAAGCATGCTGCGTACCTCCATCAGCAATAGCGTTAACGATTGCCGCCACAGAAAGCTGCTCCAGTGGAATCTCAGCCACCTGTTTCAGGTCACGCATGATCAATACGCGATCGGCGTAGCCCACCAGCTCTTCCAGCTCCGATGAAATCACCAACAATGCCAGGCCATCGGCACATAAGGATTCTATCAAGCGGATAATTTCGGCATGAGCGCCCACGTCAATCCCGCGCGTCGGCTCATCCAGGATCAGAAACTGCGGTTTCGTCACCAGCCAGCGTGACAACAGGACCTTTTGCTGATTACCGCCGGATAACAGCTCCACAGGTTGCTCCGCGTGCGGTGTGCGAATACCCAGACTTTTAATAAAGCGCTCGGCAATGGCCTGCTGTTCCCGCTTTTTAATCGGACGTAACCAGCCGCGCTGCGCCTGTAATGCCAGAATGATATTTTCACGCACCGAGGCTGCGCCGATGATGCCGTCTGTTTTACGGTCTTCCGGGCAGAACCCCATGCCAAGGCGAGAAGCCTGTGCAGGCGTGCGAATATGTTCAACCTTCCCTTTGATTTTTGCCGTACCGCGATCGGCGCGACGAATGCCAAACAGGACTTCTGCCGTCTCCGTGCGACCGGACCCCAACAATCCGGCCAGCCCCACCACTTCGCCAGGTCTGACCTGCAGGTTGAAGGGCTCGATAGTGCCCTTTTTGCCGTAGTCTTCAAACGACACCACAGGCTGATTGCTGCGTAGCGTACTGCCCTGCCGTTGCAATGCGGTGGCCATCAGCTCTCGGCCAATCATCAACTTTACCAGCTCAATCTGCGGCAGGGTTGCTGTGTCATGCGTGGCGATGAATTTACCATTGCGCAGGACGGTGATGCGGTCGGTAATGCGGTAAACCTGATCCAGAAAATGCGTCACAAATATCAGGCTCATGCCGCGATTCTTTAGCTGCGTCATGAGGGTAAAAAGCATTTCAACTTCACTGGCATCCAGACTGGCGGTGGGCTCGTCCAGAATCAGGACCTGCGCAGAGAGATCGACGGCCCGGCAGATGGCGATGATCTGCTGCATCGCGACCGAGTAGTGACCGAGAGGTCGGGTGACGTCCAGGGCAAAACCGTAATTACGCATCAGGGCATCGGCATCGCGAACCATGCGCTTACGGTCAATCATGCCGAAACGGCGCGGTTCCCGACCGATATACAGGTTGTCAGCCACCGACATGTTCGGCAGCAGATTAACTTCCTGATAGACCGTCCCGATACCGATCTCCTGGGCTTCGGCGGTGCTGCGCGGCGAAATCGACTGACCGTTTAACGTGATCGTGCCGCTGTCCCGGGTATATACGCCGGTCAGGACTTTAATCAGTGTGGATTTTCCTGCGCCGTTTTCACCCAGCAGCGCCATGATTTCGCCTTTGCGCAGGCTGAGTGAGACATCATCCAGCGCTTTCACGCCGGGGAAGCCTTTGCTGACGCCGCTGATGGCTAAAAGAGGGTGTTCATCGTGTGTGGTCATGCTGTCAACTCCGCACTACATCATAGAAAGCCGCCCCGAAGGGCGGCCTGCGGCTTAGTAACCCATGTTCTTTTTCTTATCTAACTCTGCCTGCGCGTCAGCAGGTAAAAAGAGTTTTGATTCTGTTCTGATAATTTTTGGCGGTAAGGTGCCGTCTTTTTTGAATTTTTCCAGTGCATCAAATGCCGGGCCGGCCATATTTGGCGTTAACTCCACGTTGGCATTGGCTTCGCCTGCCAGCATGGCTTTATAGATGTCTGGCACACCGTCAATGGAACCGGTAAGGATATCTTTACCCGGCTTCAGACCGGCTTCTTTAATTGCCTGGATAGCACCGATGGCCATGTCATCGTTATGGGCATAAACCATGCAAATGTTTTTGCCGTTATTCTCTGCTTTGATAAAGCTTTCCATGACTTCTTTCCCTTTACTGCGGGTAAAGTCGCCAGACTGAGAACGAATGACCTTGATATTCGGATGACCGCTGATCGCTTCAGCAAAGCCTTTCTTACGATCGATGGCAACGCTGGCACCCACGGTGCCCTGCAGCTCTACGACGTTACACTTCTTGTCGCCCACGGTCTTAACCAGCCAGTCACCGATAAGCTTGCCTTCCAGCACGTTATCCGCCGTTACCACAGCCTGATACAGCGAGTTGTCTTTAACAACAATGGCGCGGTCCAGAAGGTAAACCGGGATTTTGGCGTCTTTTGCTTCTTCCAACACCGGTTCCCAGCCTGTCTGAACGACAGGTGCGATAAAGATGGCATCAACGCCCTGAGCAATAAAAGAACGTACGGCTTTGATTTGGTTCTCTTGTTTCTGTTGTCCATCGGCAATTTTCAAATTAATGCCGCGTTTTTTTGCTTCGCTTTTTGCCACGTTGGTTTCAGCCGAGCGCCAGCCGGATTCTGAACCTACCTGCGAGAATCCCACCGTCATTTCCGCCGCTAACACTGAGCCACTTAATGCGGCGCTGACCAGCGTGGTCAGGAGTAAACGTTTCCACATAGTTTTTATTCCTCTGAAGGGCGTTTGCTGTATAGGGTAAAGTGCCTGTAAAGACTGACGTAAAAAACGCTGAATTAGGGCGACATGCTTCACAAAATCGAGCTATTTAAAGGAGTTACGCTCCTGGTGGCGGAAAATCTGGCGAGGCATTATGGACAAAACGCCTGTTTATTTTTTCAACATATGCTAAATAAATGTAATAAACAGAATCGCTTAAGTGTGACGCAGTTGAAAACGATTACAGGGAGGCGTACATAATGAGTTATGGCATTTATTCGCCCACAAAAAGTGTATTTTGTGATTTCCAGCACATCGCCAGGCGGGCCTGTATATCGAATGAAACGATTCCGCTATAAGCGTTTGTTGAGGGTTTAGTGTCTTTATCTTCTTCAGGTCACGCAAACCGGTATTAACAACAGCGGATTTGTGCATATAAACAGATAAAAAGTTACCTGGTCTCTTTAGCGTAACAGGCATAACATCTCTTTAACGCCTGACCCGATAACGGCAACGCCTGTTACCCAGGACTAAAGTCGTTAAAACTGTTGTTTAGCGAGCAATCTCTCACGATTGTCTGATTTTGGCTTTTTTTACGCCCTGGCGCTGGACACAGTCCGGTGTCTCCCTATACTTGGCATTCTTTCACCCTCATTCGTTATGACAAAAATGACTGCGCACGATTATCTTTTAAAATTTCGCAAAGTGAACAACCTCGATAGTCTTGAAAAACTGTATGACCATCTGAATTATTCGCTTTCTGACGATATCGACATTATCAATATGTACCGTGCCGCCGATCATCGACGTGCAGAGCTGGTGTCCGGTGGTCGTCTGTTTGATCTGGGCTGCGTGCCTAAGTCGGTATGGCGCTACGTCGTCTGATACTGCCGTGAATGACGTTTATTGATACATCGTCATATTGGTTCCCTTCGGTCTTAACATGCTATTCTGAGCCGCTTCCAACGTTGAGACAGGATTAACCGCAATGAACACACAGGATGCCGCACCACGTATTGGTGGCTGGCTTTTGCTGCCGCTGGCATGGTTATTGATGACGCTGCTGACCACGGCGCTGGTCATGGCGATGTATCTGACGCCGCTGTTTGATGCGCAATGGCGCGCCACCCTGTTTAACCACAGTTCACTTGTCACCAGCTACTGGGCCATTTCACTGTTTACCGCGACGCTGCTGTGGGCTTACAGCATGTGGGTCGTCTGGATATTCTTCAAACGCTCTTACCGGCTGCCGCGCCACTATATCGTCTGGCTGCTGATTACCGTTCTGCTGGCCATAAAGACCTTTGCTTTTACGCCGGTGTCTGACGCCCGCGCCTTGCAGACGCTACTGCTTTCACTCGCGGCAGCGGCGGTTTTTGTGCCCTATTTCAAGCGCTCGGAACGGGTTAAAGCGACGTTTATCCAGCGGTGATGCCCTGATTATCGTCAAAAGTTTAATCCTGAGTGCGGTTGCCCGCAGGCAATGTTGTGTCACAGTTGTGATACAACGCGTTATCAATGATAATAAGCCGCTTTGTGGCAATCAGGCGAAAAAATGACCGATTATCTCCTCCTTTTTGTTGGTACTGTGCTGGTGAATAACTTCGTGTTAGTGAAGTTTCTCGGCCTGTGTCCCTTTATGGGCGTTTCCAAAAAGCTGGAAACGGCCATTGGCATGGGCCTCGCCACCACATTTGTTATCACACTGGCCTCCATTTGTGCATGGCTGGTGAACCACCTTATTCTGGTGCCGCTGGACTTAGTGTATCTGCGGACCATGGCCTATATCCTGGTGATCGCCGTGGTCGTGCAGTTCACCGAAATGGTGGTGCGTAAAACCAGCCCGTCGCTCTATCGACTGCTGGGTATTTTCCTGCCCCTGATTACCACCAACTGTGCCGTGCTGGGCGTGCCGTTGCTGAGCGTTAATCTCAACCATACCTTTTTGCAGGCGGCGCTGTATGGATTCAGCGCGTCGCTGGGTTTCTCACTGGTTATGGTGCTGTTTGCCGGTATGCGTGAGCGTCTGGTGCTGGCGAACGTCCCCGCGCCGTTCAAAGGAAACTCCATTGCGCTGATCACCGCGGGTCTGATGGCACTGGCCTTTATGGGCTTTACCGGTCTGGTGAAATTCTGATGAGTGCGATTTGGATAGCTGTTGCTGTATTGAGCGCCCTGAGCCTGGTCTTTGGCGCGCTGCTGGGTTACGCCTCGCGACGCTTTGAGGTGGAAGAAGATCCGATTGTCGAACAGATTGACGCCATTCTTCCGCAGAGCCAGTGCGGTCAGTGTGGTTATCCCGGCTGTCGTCCCTATGCTGATGCGGTGGGAAATAACGGTGAAGCCATCAATAAATGTGCGCCCGGCGGCGAACAGACCATGCTGAAGCTGGCGGCGCTGCTCAACGTGGAACCGCAACCGATTGACGGTGACGAAGACGCCAAAGCGCCCGTGCGTACCGTGGCGTGGATTGACGAAGCAAACTGCATTGGCTGCACCAAATGTATTCAGGCCTGTCCGGTTGATGCCATCGTCGGCGCAACGCGCGCCATGCACACCGTGCTGAGTGATGTCTGTACGGGCTGCGACCTTTGTGTGGCGCCCTGTCCTACCGACTGTATTGAGATGCGTCCGGTTGCCACCACCACGGCTAACTGGAAATGGGATCTTGAAGCCATTCCTGTTCGGGTGATCCCGGTAGAGAGTCATGCTTAATCTGCTCAATTTTTTCAAAAAAGATAAGGTCTGGGATTTTCAGGGCGGCATTCATCCGCCGGAAATGAAAACCCAGTCCAACGGCACGCCGCTTGCCGAATTGCCGCTGCCGCACCGGTTTATTATTCCGCTTAAGCAGCATATTGGTCATGAAGGTGAGATCGGTGTCTCGCCGGGCGATAAGGTGCTGCGTGGTCAGGCGCTGACGTTTGGCCAGGGCAGAATGCTACCGGTGCACGCGCCAACCTCTGGCGTGATTGAAGCGATTGGCCCGCACATGACGGCTCACCCGTCTGGCCTGTCTGAACTGTGCATTTTCCTGACGCCTGATGGTGAAGACCGCTGGATCTCGCTGGAACCGCTGCCGGACTATCGCCAGCACGAACGTGCCGCTATCCTGAAACGCATTCATGACGCCGGCATCGCGGGTCTGGGCGGCGCGGGCTTCCCGACCGCCACCAAACTGAAAGGCGGCTTGCGCGGCGTTAACACCCTGATTATCAATGCGGCGGAGTGCGAACCCTATATCACCGCTGACGATCGTCTGATGCAGGACTACGCAGCCGAAGTGCTGGAAGGCAGCCGTATTCTGGCCTGGGTATTACAGGCAGAACGGGTGTTAATTGGCATCGAAGATAACAAGCCTGAGGCCATCGCTGCACTGAAACAGGCGCTGGGTGGCGAGCGCGATCTGCAGATTCGCGTTATCCCCACCAAGTATCCGTCTGGCGGTGCCAAGCAGCTCACCAAAATTCTGACCGGCAAGGAAGTTCCGCATGGCGGACGCTCCACTGATATCGGCGTGCTGATGCAAAACGTCGGGACGGCCTGGGCGGTAAAACGCGCCATTATCAATGGCGAGCCCATTACCGAGCGCGTAGTCACCCTGACCGGTGAGGCGATTGCCCAGCCGCGTAACGTCTGGAGCCGCTTAGGCACGCCCATCAGTCATCTGTTACATCAGGTCGGTTTTCATCCCTCGCCACGCCAGATGGTTATTATGGGTGGCCCGCTGATGGGCTTTACCCTGCCATCACTGGATGTGCCGGTCGTAAAAATCACCAACTGCATTCTGGCCCCGTCCAGCACCGAAATGGGCAATGACGAACAGGAGCAATCCTGTATCCGTTGCTCTGCCTGTGCTGACGCGTGCCCGGCTAAACTGCTGCCGCAGCAACTTTACTGGTACAGCAAGGGCGGCGATCACGATAAAGCCCGCGCGCATCACATCGATGACTGTATTGAGTGCGGTGCCTGCGCCTATGTCTGTCCCAGCAATATCCCGCTGGTCCAGTATTATCGTCAGGAAAAAGCCGAGCTGCGGGCTATCGACCTTGAAGCCAAACGCACACTTGAAGCCAAAGCGCGATTTGAAGCGCGTCAGGCCCGACTGGAACGGGAAAAACAAGCGCGTGAAGCGCGCCATACTGAAGCGAAACAGCGCGTGGCCCGTAGCGACAGTGGCGAACTGGCTGCGGCGAAAGCGCGCGCCAAAGCGCAACAAGGTGTTGAAAGTGAAGAGGCCGTCGCCGAGGCTCGCCACGCTCAGGCACGTTTACGCCAGGCCGAGGCGCAGGCAGAAACTCAGGCGCTGAGCCGTCAGGCCACCGATCCGCGTAAAGCGGCTGTTGAAGCCGCTATTGCGCGTGCTAAAGCAAAAAAATCAGCCGTGCCTGATGCACCAGAATCCACCGAAGAGGTGGCGGAAGACCCACGCAAAGCCGCGGTCGCTGCCGCCGTTGAACGTGCCAAAGCCAAAAAAGCCGCGCAGGCGGCGGACAGTACTGATGCGGCGCAGGACGCCCCGACGACGGAAGGAGACCCACGCAAAGCGGCGGTCGCCGCCGCCGTTGAACGCGCCAAAGCCAGAAAAGCCGCGCAGGCTGCTGCGGCGGCGGACTGTGCTGATGCGGCGCAGGACGCCCCGACGGAAGAAGATCCGCGCAAAGCGGCAGTCGCCGCCGCCGTTGAACGTGCCAAAGCCAGAAAAGCCGCGCAGGCTGCTGCGGCTGCGGACAGTGCTGATGCGGCGCAGGACGCCCCGACGACGGAAGAGGACCCTCGTAAAGCGGCAGTCGCCGCCGCCGTTGAACGTGCGAAAGCCAAAAAAGCCGCTGCCGCACTTGCCCGGGCAGAGGCCGCCTCGCGGGATGCAGCACTGGCGGCTACGGAGGCGCACCAGGACGTCGAGCAGGCAGAAATGGCACAAGAACAAGCCAATAATGCGAATGCCGAAGCCGAACAGGCACCTGAACTTGAGCACCCCACGGATGCGCGCAAAGCCGCTATTGCGGCAGCCATCGAACGTGCCAAAGCGCGTAAAGCGCAATCGACATTGACACCTGAGGAATAAATGGCTTTCCGTATAGCAAGTTCACCTTATACCCATAACCGTCGCAGCACCGGCAACATCATGATGCTGGTTGTGTTGGCTGCCCTGCCGGGCTTTGCGGCACAGTGTTATTTCTTTGGTGTTGGCACCCTGTTGCAGGTCATTCTGGCCTCGCTGACCGCATTGCTCACCGAGGCGGCAATACTGCGTCTGCGCAAAACGCCGGTTGCTGCCAATCTGGCCGATAACTCAGCTTTGCTGACGGCGATTCTGTTGGGGATAAGCATCCCCTCTTTGGCCCCCTGGTGGCTGGTGGTCATCGGTACGATCTTTGCCATTGTGATCGCCAAACAGCTGTACGGCGGACTGGGACAAAACCCCTTTAACCCGGCGATGGTGGGTTATGTGGTGTTACTCATCTCGTTTCCGGTGCAGATGACCAGTTGGATGCCGCCGGAATCGCTGCAGATGATCAAACCGGGGATGCTGGATTCGCTGAATATGATCTTTACCGGTCATACCCTGGCGGGCGACACCTTGCAGCAGTTGCAGCTCGGGGCCGACGGCGTGAGTCAGGCGACACCGCTCGATACGTTTAAAACCGGCCTGCGCGCCGGACACAGCGCAGAGCAGCTGCTGGCTCAGCCTATTTACAGCGGTGTGCTCGCGGGTCTCGGCTGGCAGTGGATTAACCTGGGTTACCTGGTTGGCGGCCTGTTCCTACTGTGGAAAAACGCCATTCGCTGGCACATCCCGGCCGCCATCTTGCTGTCTCTCGCCTTCTGCGCGACGCTGGGCTGGCTGTTTTCGCCCGCCTCACTGAACAGCCCGATGATTCACCTGTTTTCCGGTGCGACGATGCTCGGGGCGTTTTTCATTGCGACCGATCCGGTCACCGCATCGACGACCGATCGTGGTCGTTTGATCTACGGTGCCCTGATCGGATTGCTCATCTGGCTAATTCGTAGCTTTGGCGGTTACCCGGACGGCGTTGCTTTCGCCGTATTGCTGGCTAATATATGCGTACCGCTGATTGACTATTACACTCAGCCGCGTGTTTACGGCCATCAAAAGGATTAAATGATGCTGGACACGATACGCAAAAATGGCGTGACGCTGGCGTTGTTCGCCGCCATCACAACCGGCGTCACTGCCATTGTGAATACGGTAACCAAGCCCACCGTTGAGCACCAGACGCAGTTACAGCAAAAAAATCTGCTGGATCAGGTGGTGCCAACTGATATGTATGATAACCACATTCAGCAGGAATGTTACGTTGTCACTGATGCGGCGCTGGGAAATGCCAGCCCTCACCATCTGTACCTGGCGCGTAAAGGCAATCAGCCTGTCGCTGCCGCTCTGGAAACAACGGCACCCGACGGTTACTCTGGTGCTATCCAGATGCTGGTCGGGGCGGACTTTAACGGCAAGGTCCTGGGCGTGCGCGTGATTGAACATCATGAAACGCCAGGCCTGGGCGATAAAATAGAGCTGCGTATTTCTGACTGGATCAACAGTTTTAATGGCAAAGTGGTGACGGGCCCGAACGATAAAGCGTTTGCCGTTAAAAAAGATGGCGGCGAATTTGATCAGTTTACCGGTGCCACGATTACACCCCGTGCCGTCGTCAATGCCACCAAACGGACGGCATTGTTAATTGAAACCCTTAAGGGAAAACTCTCTTCGTTACCCGAGTGTGGAGACGCAAATGAGTGAAGCTAAAAACCTGCTGGTAGGCGGGCTATGGAAAAACAACTCGGCGCTGGTTCAGTTGCTGGGCCTGTGTCCGCTGCTGGCGGTGACCGCCACCGCCACCAATGCGCTAGGGCTTGGTCTGGCGACCACGCTGGTGCTGACACTGACCAACAGTTTTATTTCCGCCTCGCGCCGTTGGGTGCCATCGGAAATTCGTATCCCTATCTACGTGATGATCATTGCGTCCGTGGTGAGCTGTGTTCAGATGCTGATCAATGCTTATGCTTACGGCCTGTACCAGTCGCTCGGCATTTTTATTCCGCTGATCGTAACGAACTGTATCGTGGTGGGACGGGCCGAGGCTGTCGCGTCGAAAAGCAGTATTCCCCTTGCCGCGCTTGATGGTTTTGCCATTGGCATGGGCGCGACCTGCGCGATGGTGGTATTAGGTTCCCTTCGGGAAATTATTGGCAGCGGTACATTGTTTAACGGCGCGGACCAGCTTTTAGGCCCGTGGGCCAAAGTGTTGCGCATCGAAGTGATCCACTTTAATTCGCCGATGCTGTTGGCCATGTTACCGCCTGGCGCATTTATTGGTCTGGGCATGATGCTGGCGGGTAAATACCTGATCGATCAGAAAATGAAGCAGCGCGCGCTGCGCCGTGCTGAAGAGCAGGCCCTTGCCGCACCGCAAGGCACGACCGGAAGCGCCGTGTGAACCAGACAAAACGTACAGAGATTCTCAGCCGTCTGCAGCAGGCTAATCCCCATCCGACGACCGAGTTGCAGTTTAGCTCGCCGTTTGAATTGCTGATTGCGGTACTACTCTCGGCTCAGGCGACTGACGTCAGCGTCAATAAAGCCACCGCAAAGCTCTACCCGGTCGCCAATACGCCCGCCGCGATGCTGGCGCTGGGCGTGGATGGCGTTAAGGAATACATCAAAACTATCGGCCTGTTTAACAGCAAAGCAGAGAATGTGATTAAGACCTGCCGCATTCTGCTGGAACAGCACGGCGGTAACGTGCCAGAAGACCGTGCCGCGCTGGAGGCGCTGCCCGGCGTGGGCCGTAAAACGGCAAACGTGGTGCTTAATACTGCCTTTGGCTGGCCCACCATCGCCGTGGATACCCATATTTTCCGCGTCTGCAACCGAACGAATTTTGCCCCCGGCAAAAACGTCGAACAGGTTGAAGAAAAGCTGTTGAAGGTGGTGCCGAAGGCGTTCAAAGTTGACTGTCATCACTGGTTGATTCTGCACGGTCGTTATACCTGCGTCGCCCGCAAGCCGCGCTGTGGGTCCTGCCTGATTGAAGACCTGTGCGAATATCCTGATAAAGTCGAATAGGCTGATATCCTGCCTGATAAACAGCCCCGACTGAGAGAAGCCTGTGGAGACACAGGCTTTTTGCTTTTTGACCTAACGCTGCTTCAGCGCCGCCTGCATCCAGGCAATCACCAACGGAGAATCCTTGTTCTGTAATGCGGCGCGCTCAGACTGGAACAGCGTGGCGACATAAAAAGGGTGATCGGTCAGTTCTATGCCGCGCACATCACCATCCAGATCCCAGGCCGTAATCCGCAGGTTTCTGCCTTCCAGCGCCGCGATGAATGCCGGGTTAACGCCAAAGTTACAGTGATATCCTTCGTCACTGGATAATTCCCCGTAGGCCCTGGCAATGCGCGAATCGGGTGCAAAAGTGACCTCGCCGCGCCGCTCCACCAGCGAGCAACTTAACGGCGCAATGACCATCCGCCCTTCATCATGGGTTTCGGCATGATTTGCATCGTGCCAGCCAAGCACATTTCTCGCATAGTCGATAACGGCATACTGGAAACCGCCACAGGAGCCCAGAAAAGGTTTGCCGCTTTCCCGCACGCTGCGCAGCATGCTGTATACGCCTTCATCATTTTTATAGGGGCTGCCCGGTACCAGCCAGACGGCATCGCTTTGCCTGATGGCGGATAAGTCGCCCAGCTCAGGCGTAGGAACCCACTGCGGGTCAATATCGATAGCGAGAAATTCAGCGGCACGGGCAAGCGCCAGAGGAATGGCCTGATGTGCAACGGCTTCTGGGCGGTAGTCGCCCACCAGCGCGAGACGTAAAGGTAACGGCATAGCGAAATCCTTGTTAAGGAAATAATGATGCTACGTTAAGCTTAATTTTCTGTCGAGCATTCGGATACTTTCGCGCCCTGTTCAGACAGGATTAGTGAAGCTTCACAGGCATTATTTCCGCTGGAAACCTTTTTTCTCTCTATGAATTAACATTGATAAATGTGACCTTAATCAACATTTTCACGCCTTTGCCGGTCATTTCCGCCATAATCCGCAGACTATTTCATCAAATCGGCTTCAGAACCTGCATTTTAGCCAGATTATCCTGATGAAATATCACATTTCGATGTAAAGCTCGGCGCAACGGTCTTTCAGCAGTTAATATCATTATTAACGCTCTGATAACCACCGGATTGCGGTTTTATTTTGTCAAATCAACTTAAATCATAACAAAATGCTAATTAATAATATTTATTTAGGTTTTAACGCCAGATAACCGGTTTCCCGCAGAAGGTAGAAAAGGCTTGCCCTGTCGCCTTTATTCAGCCAAATTAGTCGCCGTTTTTCCCATCTAATAAAAATCTGGCCCATGGTCCGATCACATGGCGCGGACTTAATTCCTGTCGCAACACAGGATATGAAATAACAGAGGTACAAGTGTCAACTGCAAACAAACACACCGACGAGGCGGTCAGCCTTAATGCATTTAAACAGCCTAAAGCGTTTTATTTGATCTTTACGATCGAATTATGGGAACGTTTTGGTTATTACGGCCTGCAGGCCATCATGGCGGTTTACCTGGTCAGGCAACTGGGGATGTCAGAGTCCGACTCTATCACCCTGTTCTCCTCCTTTAGCGCCCTGGTTTATGGTCTGGTCGCCATCGGCGGCTGGCTGGGCGATAAAGTTCTGGGCACCAAACGCGTTATCGTGTTGGGCGTGCTGGTGCTGGCAATAGGTTACGCGCTGGTGGCCTTCTCGGGCCACAACGTCAGCGTGGTGTATATTGGTATGGCAACCATCGCCGTCGGAAGTGGCTTATTTAAAGCTAACCCCTCTTCGCTGCTCTCTACGTGTTATGACAAAGACGACCCGCGCATTGATGGTGCATTCACCATGTTTTATATGTCCATCAACATCGGCTCGCTGTTTTCAATGATGCTGACCCCATGGTTAGCAGAGAAATATGGCTACAACGTGGCGTTTTCGCTGTCGGTGGTTGGCCTGGTCATTACGCTGCTTAATTTCCTGTTCTGTAAACGCCTGGTGAAAGACTTCGGGTCCAAACCGGACTTTGCGCCACTTCAGTTCGGCAAACTGCTGATGACCCTGGTGGGGATTGTGGTCCTGATCGCCCTGGCAAACTGGATGCTGCATCATCAGTCGATCGCCCGTGTGCTGTTGGGCCTGATCGCGCTGGGCATCTTTGTCATCTTTGCCAAAGAAGCCTTTGCCCTGCATGGTGCAGCGCGCCGTCGTATGATTGTGGCCTTCCTGCTGATGGTAGAAGCCATCGTGTTCTTCGTCCTCTATATGCAGATGCCAACGTCGCTTAACTTCTTTGCCATTCGCAACGTTGAGCACACCATTTTTGGTATCACCTTTGCCCCTGAGCAATTCCAGGCGCTGAACCCGTTCTGGATTATGCTTGCCAGCCCGATTCTGGCCGCAGTCTATAACAAGCTGGGCGATAAACTGCCCATGCCACATAAGTTCGCCATCGGTATGGTGCTGTGTTCAGCGGCCTTCCTGGTGTTACCGGTTGGCGCGAAGTTTGCCAGCGACGCGGGTATCGTTTCCGTTAACTGGTTAATTCTCAGCTATGGTCTGCAGAGCATTGGTGAACTGATGATTTCCGGTCTGGGCCTGGCGATGGTGGCGCAGCTGGTTCCTCAGCGCCTGATGGGCTTTATTATGGGCTCATGGTTCCTGACGACGGCTGGCGCAGCAGTGATTGCCGGTAAAGTCGCTAATCTGATGGCGGTCCCTGAAAACGTTACCGACCCGCTGATCTCTCTGGCCACCTACGGCAAAGTGTTCCAGGAGATTGGTATTGCTACCGCGGTCATTGCCGTACTGATGATGATAACCGCGCCGCTGCTGAATCGTATGACCCAGGATACGGCAGCCGACAAAGTCTGATGACCTTATGCCTTTTCATCAAAACCGGGCCTGGCCCGGTTTTTTTGTTTTTGTCGCCGGTCAATTTCCAGTGAGTGCCACATTCTTATTACTGGCAATTCCGCGTCAGGCGATTACTATGCAAACACGATTCGCAATATGGTGACCTCGTTATGAAACTGTTTTGTAAAGCTGGTGCCTGTTCCCTTTCACCGCATATCGTTATGCGTGAATGTGGTCTGGACTTCACCCAGGTTAATGTCGATCTGCAAACTAAGCTCACCGAACGCGGTGAAGATTTTCGCCAGATTAATCCCAAAGGCCAGGTTCCGGCACTGCAACTGAGTGATGGCAATGTGTTGACCGAAGGCGGGGCCATTGTGCAGTATCTGGCCGATCTCAAGCCCGACCGTCACCTGCTGGCGCCGGTGGGAAGCCTGACCCGCTACCATACGATTGAGTGGCTCGGCTATATCGGCAGCGAGTTACACAAGAGCTTCTCTCCGCTGTTCCGCAACGATGCGCCAGAGGAGTACAAAGCCCTGGTACGTCGCCAGCTGGAAGCGAAATTTGCCTGGGTGAACGGTGAACTCGAAGACAAACAGTGGCTGATGGGCGTGCATTTCAGCGTCGCGGATGCTTATTTATATGTGGTGACCCGCTGGGCGAAAGCCCTGAGTCTGGACCTGGCAGCACTGGATCACCTGCAACGCTGGTTTGAACGCGTTGCAGAGCGGCCGTCGGTACAGGCCGCGCTTAAAGCGGAAGGACTTAACTAATAAGCAAAGGGCCTTACCGGCCCTTTGCTTTACAGCTTCACAGCTTCTCAGCCGGGAAAGCGTGCGTCGGTCGGGCGATGGCGTCCTGCGCGGCAACCAGCTGCAGTTCATACTCACCCATTTCATGCGTTTTCAGCATCACTTCATAGACCGCCGCCGTCACGTGTTCCAGTGCAGCCTGTAGCGATAGCCCGTGCAGCAGATCGACCAGCAATAAGCCGCTGGTTAAATCGCCCACGCCCACCGGCTGACGTACGCCAAAATCCACCAGCGGACGGCTGATGTGCCAGGCTTCATCGGCGGTAACCAGCAGCATCTCAAAACGGTCACTGCGACGTCCTGCGCGCGCCAGATGCTTAATAAGCACCACTTTCGGCCCCTGACTTATCAGCATACGTGCCGCGTCTACGGCCGATTCCACGCTGGTTACGGTGCGTTCGCTGAGCATTTCCAGCTCCAGCAGGTTCGGCGCGATGATATCGCTGGCGGGTAACGCCATCTTGCAGTGGAACTCGGCTACGCCGGGCGCGACGATACAGCCTTTCTCCGGGTGCCCCATCACCGGGTCGCAAAAATACCAGGCTTCCGGATTCGCGACTTTCACCTGACGCACAATTTCCAGAATCTTTTCGCCTTGCTCGGCCGATCCCAGATAACCGCTTAATACCGCATCACAGGTTTTCAGGCGGTCAATATCGGCGATGCCTTTAACAATGTCGGTTAAATGCGTGGCCGGCATAACAGTACCGGTCCAGTGTCCATATTGCGTATGGTTAGAAAACTGCACGGTATTCAGCGGCCAGACGTTCACACCCATACGGCGCATCGGGAACTCTGCCGCCGCGTTACCCGCGTGACCAAACACCACGTGCGACTGAATTGCTAAAACGTTTTTCACTTTTTTGCCCTGTAGTGCCTTGCCATAAAAAAGGGCCGGAAACCGGCCCTGAAAGGTTACTGCCAGTTAATCAGGCAATAATGTTTTTTACCGCGACGCAGCAGCGTAAAGCGGTTAAACAGCTTATCGCTGTCGCTAAAACGGTATTCGGCATCAGACTGCTTTTCACCATTAAGCGACACGGCATTCGACCCAATCATAGTGCGCGCCTGACCGCGTGAAGGCACCAGCTCAGCGTTGACCAGCGCCTGTTGCAGATCGTCCTCGGCACTCAGCGTGATGGTCGGCATACCGTCCTGGGCCAGCTGTTCGAAGTCGGCCTCTGTCATATCGCTTAACGCGCCAGAGAAAAGGCTCTCGGTAATACGTTTTGCCGCCGCCAGGCCGTCTTCTCCATGCACCAGGCGCGTGACCTGCTCAGCCAGCACATACTGTGCGCGCGGCGCGGTTCCGCTGTTTTTATCTTCTTCTTCCAGGGCATTAATCTCGTCGATGCTCAGGAAAGTGAAGAATTTCAGGAAGCGGTAAACATCCGCATCGGCGGTGTTGATCCAGAACTGGTAGAACTTATATGGACTGGTTTTCTTCGCATCCAGCCAGACCGCGCCGCCTTCGGTTTTACCGAACTTGGTGCCGTCCGATTTGGTGATCAGCGGGACGGTCAGACCAAACACCTGATTCTGGTGCAGACGACGCGTCAGATCGATACCGGAGGTGATGTTACCCCACTGGTCAGAACCACCGATCTGCAAGGCGACGCCATGCAGCTCGTTCAGACAGGCGAAGTCGTAACCCTGCAACAGGTTGTAGGAGAATTCGGTGAACGAGATGCCCTGATCGTCACGGTTCAGGCGCTGTTTAACCGCTTCCTTGTTGATCATCTGGTTAACAGAGAAGTGTTTACCGATGTCGCGCAGAAAGGTCAGCACGTTCATATTGCCAAACCAGTCATAGTTGTTGGCGGCAATCGCGCTGTTGGCCCCGCAGTCAAAGTCCAGGAAAGGTGCGACCTGGCTGCGAATCTTTTCTACCCACTCACCCACGGTTTCGCTGGTATTGAGTTTACGCTCTGCGGCTTTAAAACTGGGATCGCCAATCAACCCCGTTGCGCCGCCTACCAGCGCAACCGGTTTGTGCCCGGCATCCTGAAAACGTTTAAGGCAGAGTAGCGGTACCAGATGGCCCAAATGCAAGCTGTCAGCAGTGGGGTCAAAGCCGCAATAGAGCGAAATTGGCCCTTGCGCCAGTTTCTCGACTAACGCGTCTTCATCCGTCACCTGGGCGATCAGGCCCCTCTCTTGCAATTGTTGTATCAGGTTACTGCTGGTCATCACTGACTCCAAATTGATCAGGCTGCACCTATGCTGGTACACAGCTTTCCGCTGAGTTGCGGAAGGAAAAAATTAAGGGCTATAGCATAAAGCGCTGACGCTTTCTGTGCCAGCGCTGATGAGGGGGAAAGCGCAGTTTTAGGGGGCGAGTCGGTCAATTTTCCAGCCGTCGTGATCCCGCTGATAAAGGAAACGATCGTGAAGACGATGTTCGCCCCCCTGCCAGAATTCCATGGTGGTAAATTTCACCCGATAACCGCCCCAGAAACTGGGTAGCGGTACATCACCCTGCTGGAATTTTTGCTTCAGCTCCAGAAACTTGCCTTCCAGCACGCCACGGGCAGAAATCCGACTTGACTGTTTGGAAACCCAGGCACCGATCTGACTGTCACGCGGACGGCTGCTGAAATACTTTAATACCTCCAGCGGCGACAGCTTCTCGACCTCGCCTAAAACCATCACCTGTCGCTCAAGGAAGTGCCAGGGAAAATGAAGCGAAATACGCGGATTATGACCAAGCTGCTGTGCTTTGCGACTGCCCAGATTGGTGTAAAACACCATGCCCTGCTCATCGAAATGTTTTAACAGCACAATGCGTTGATAAGGCTGTCCATGCTCGTCCACCGTGGCCACTGTCATGGCGGTGGGATCAGGCAGTTGCGCCTCACAGGCCTGCTTTAGCCAGCTTTCGAACAGCTCCAGCGGATTATCGGGTAAATCTTTGCGACGTAGCCCACCCCGCGTGTATTCACGGCGCAGATGGGCAATAGTTTGTAGCATGTCACTGTCACTCATGATGCACACTCACTCCGGTAAACGTTAACTGGCCGGTTGCAATTCGCAATCGTTTACAACGATCTTATCATTACGCTCAATGAACGCGCCGTTCCCTTTAGACCAGAAAACGTAGTTACCGTCGCTATACCGTGCGCCGGACGCAGAAACCGTTTGCGTCAGCGTCAGCGGCTTGCCATCCATAATAAAGCTGACCTGCTGTTTGGCATTATCCAGGGTGACGGTAAGGGGCAATGTGCCACAGCGGTAATGCAACGTTTCTGGTGCTGGCGGAGCCTTGTGCATCAGGCTGCAGCCCGACAGCATGACCACGGCGGCAACGGTGAGTCCTTTTAACATCAGCGATTCTCCTGTAAGGAAAGCAGGTAATGGGGCCTTCTGCTTTGTTAGGTGTTTTTGACCTTGCACCGGATAGCGCCTTGCGCGCGCTCCGGCCTCTCAGGGCAATTTAACCGATGATAGCCTGGGCATCAGCAAAAGTTTTTAAACAAGTCGGCAGAATGAGGAAGAACGGGGGTGAAAGCACCGCCGCCCTGCCGGGTGAGCAGTTGTGTTTAATGTCAGCCAAGGAGAGTGTTTAAAGACGTGAAGTAATTACAGGTGATGAATGTCCGCTGTGAGCGAGGAACAGACCTTTACTTGTCGATTTAAAGGTAGGTAATGAGTACTATAGCTTTATCCATATACGCTACTAAAAGAGACAGTGGATGACGACATTTGGTGCTATTTTAAAGGCTCAAAATATCGACTATAAGCCCATTAACTGTTCATCTCTGGATGAGTGGTTTTCATCTATTTTGGATATACCAATCGATGAGCTCAGTATTTTTGATATATCCCGCTCAATCAGATAGGGGGTCTTTTTAGAGTATATTTTACCAAGAGCTGAATTTTTTTAAAAGAAGATCCTTTGGCTGGAGATTATGACGGACAACTTCTTCATGATGTTTCGATGCTGTCTGAAGAACAGCCCACCTCGGCAATCACAATTTTGAAGCGGATTAGCACCTATTTAAGTCAGTTGGATAAAAGTAAGCTTGATAGCAACTTAGTTGAATATGTTGAAAAAATATTCGTATTGGCTCGTAACTAATTTTTGAGCATTGAGAAACTTGCACCAAAAACTAACTAAATATGGCTTACGTCTCCTGAGCATCTGACAACGGGGCGAACCTACGCGCCGCAACGTCCGCTATGAGCTGTGAGTTCAACGCTATCCTTAATCAAGGGGGACGTTGCCATGAAACGAAGAACTCGGATTAACTACACGCCAGAGCAGAAGGCG
>NZ_JALNPN010000049.1:0-1097 GCF_024520835.1 Pantoea sp. Fr+CA_20 | reverse complement strand
TCTGTTTCCAGCGTTGCAACACGTCTCGATATCACCACCCACAGCCTTTACGCCTGGATAAAGAAGTACGGTCCGGATTCTTCCACGAATAAAGAACAGTCAGATGCTCAGGCCGAGATCCGCCGTCTCCAGAAAGAGCTGAAGCGGGTTACCGACGAACGGGACATATTAAAAAAAGCCGCGGCGTACTTCGCAAAGCTGTCCGACTGAGGTACGCCTTTATCCGCGACAACAGCCGTTTCTGGCCTGTTCGTTTGCTCTGTCGGGCTCTGGATGTTCATCCCAGTGGCTTTTACGCCTGGCTTCATCAGCCGCATTCACAACGCCATCAGGCAGACCTGAGACTGACAGGGCAGATTAAACAGTTCTGGCTGGAATCGGGATGCGTCTATGGTTATCGCAAGATCCATCTGGATCTGCGGGATAGCGGGCAACAGTGCGGAGTCAACAGAGTCTGGCGACTGATGAAACGTGCCGGGATAAAGGCTCAGGTCGGGTACCGGAGCCCGCGGGGACGCAAAGGCGGGGCCAGTATAGTGTCGCCAAACAGGCTCCAGCGACAGTTCAATCCGGATGCTCCGGATGAGCGTTGGGTAACGGACATAACCTACATCAGGACCCACGAAGGCTGGCTGTATCTTGCCGTGGTTGTTGATCTGTTCTCACGCAAAATTATCGGCTGGTCAATGCAATCCCGGATGACAAAGGACATTGCCCTGAACGCATTGCTGATGGCTGTATGGCGGCGTAATCCCCAAAAACAGGTGCTGGTTCACTCGGATCAGGGCAGTCAGTACACAAGCCATGAGTGGCAGTTGTTCCTGAAATCACACGGCCTGGAGGGCAGTATGAGCCGTCGCGGTAACTGCCACGATAATGCGGTTGCAGAAAGCTTTTTCCAGTTGCTGAAACGTGAACGGATAAAGAAAAAGATCTATGGAACGCGGGAAGACGCCCGCAGCGATATTTTTGATTACATCGAAATGTTTTATAACAGTAAGCGTCGGCATAGTTCTAGCGATCAGATGTCACCGGCAGAATATGAAAACCAGTATTATCAACGGCTCGGAAGTGTCTAGATTATTCGTGGCGATTCA
>NZ_JALNPN010000047.1:0-1118 GCF_024520835.1 Pantoea sp. Fr+CA_20 | reverse complement strand
TCTCCCAAACCGAGGTTTATACGATGATTCAGGTTTCTGCATAACCAGAGCTACGGATGCCATAATGACTAAAGCCCGCTATTGCGGGCTTTAGTCATTATGGCTGTATTGGCCATTCAATATCTGGCGTTTTACTGAGATCAATTCGACTCAGCGCAACACGGTAACGTTTCCATTCATCCAGATGTGTGATTTCAATGTTAGTTGCGATACCAATATCAACAGCATCCTGCAACGGTGCTATCGTCCGGCTGGCCAGATCCATTTCAGTATTCAGTCGGCTGCTTGCAATAAAGATGCTTTCTTCCGCTTTAGTCATCGGCGCGGAAAAAACACCATCGCGCAAAATATCATTCACGTTAGGCTGCTGATCCATTGTGCTGATATCCATCCATATCAGCGATGGGTGATAGAGTTCTTTAGGCTCGATGCTAAGTGAAATAATTTCCGCAACGCGTTCTTCTTCAAGACGAACATAGGTTTTCATTAAGAATACTCCTCAACATAAATCACACCGTGAGAGCCAAAATTTCCAATAAAGGGATTTTCCCGAATGCTGCCCCCACCGCCCGTACCGAAAGACATTTGACGGCTGAGCGCTGCGCCTTCCACGCTACGAATAGCACCGCCCCAATAACTCACGCCACCATCACCCGAGCCGCCACGGTAGACATTATTGTTGTCAGATATAACGCCTGGCGCATCACTACCGTCCCCACCCTGGATATTAATGTCGCCGCCAACTGCTATTCCTCCTCGACCTCCATCTGAGCCCATTGTCGGTGTGCCGCCATTGGCTGCTGTAATAATCCCATTGAAGGTGCTGCTTGTAGCCGAAGAGGTATCGTCCCCTCCACGTCCGACGACACCTGTATAGGTTTTAGTGTCGTCAATATCCAGCCATGCGATAGCCGTCGCGCCCGCACCACCACCCGCACCCCGGGATCTATAATTTGAACCCCAGCCTAGATAGCCGTAACCACGAGCGCCGCCGCCAGTGAGCGTGATTTTGATTCGTTTGGTGCCTGACGTGGGTTTGTAGTTCACCGTGCCAGGTAGGGAAAATATTTGTTGGCTTATAAAACGCCCCGAAAACCGTTCCGTCAAACCGAGGTTTT
>NZ_JALNPN010000046.1:0-1189 GCF_024520835.1 Pantoea sp. Fr+CA_20 | reverse complement strand
TTTTTTATCTTTTAAAACGCCTGATGTACCTCATCAGGCGTTTTGTATTTTAATGACAGATGAGGACGCTGGCTGTTATAGATCCTGACTGACTCACTGACCATCCTGCCTGCCTGCACCACGTCTGCCGGACGCGTAATCAGTAATTCATTTTTCAGTATGCCGTTAACCCTTTCTGCCAGCGCATTCTGATAGCAGTCGTAGCCGTCCGTCATTGAACAGACAAGACCGTGTTTTTTATGCACTGACTGATACATTGCCGAACAGTACTGAAGTCCGCGATCTGAGTGGTGGATCAGGCGGCCCTTTCCCTGCCGCTCCCTCAGTGCCATTTGCAGCGCCTTAATAACGTGTTCCGTATGCAGACTTTCATGAACATGATACCCCACGATTTTTCGTGAGAAAGCGTCCGTTACCAGACTGATGTAGGCCATACCTGTCCTTACCGGAAGCCAGGTGATGTCGGCAACCCATACCTGCTCCGGACCGGAGATAACCGTCTGCTCCGGCCCCGCTTTCAGCAGATTCGGATGCCTGTAAAAATGATGACGGCTGTTCGTTGTTTTATGATAAGCCCTTGCCGGATGAACCAGTAACCGGGCTTCCCGCAGCACAGCGAACAGACTGTCCCGCCCGATATGCAATGCGGCATCTTCCCGCTCGTTAAGAATATGCTGCAGTTTCCGGGTACCCAGTCGGGGCTGCTGTAACCTGATAAGTCTGACTTCCTCAGTAATGCGGTGTGCCTTTTCAGACCTGAGCATTTCACGCCGGCATCCCTGATACCAGGCCTGACGGCTTATCTTTAAATACCGGCAGACCCTGACGACAGTCAGCTTCAGGGATTGTGTCTGTGCTTTCGCGATAAGGACGCTAACTGCTTCTTTGTGAGTGTGGCACCGAATTCGGTGTTCATCACCTTCACGACAGCTTCAAAAAACTGCGCTTTAACTTCGGATTCAGCCAGTTGCTGCTCAAGTTCTTTGATTCGTTGTTCAGGTGTGAGGGGAAGAGATTTTGTCATGTTTCCTCCACGGGTGGTGCGCTGCCGGGATGACTGCCAGTCCAGATGACCGTATTTACGTAACCACATGAGCACGGTGGAACATCCCTGGATGCCGTAGCGTTCCTGAGCCTGGCGGTAAGTCATCTCGCCTTTTTCAACCTGCTCCACGACTGCCAGCTTAAA
>NZ_JALNPN010000045.1:0-1214 GCF_024520835.1 Pantoea sp. Fr+CA_20 | reverse complement strand
TGATGGTGGTACTTCAGATGGCCAGGGAACCGGCACTCCAACCGGCAAAGCGGAGCCTTCTCCCAAACCGAGGTTTTGAAGAAATAAATTCTAGCCTATAAAAACCTCATAATGAAACAGCGCTAAGCCTTAGAAAAAAATCATGAGTAGATTTTATAACGTGAAAAAGTGAAATGATTATGAAGCTTGTGACTTAAATAAAAACCAGAAAAGATTGATAATACATCAACCTGCAACCGGTGTGATGTATTATCATGAAATAATCGATATGCGCTATAGTTTAATGTTTTTTAGGTCCATCTTTCCTGATGAACTAAAGAGACTTTAATTATGTATTTCGGCATCTTGAGATAATTAAGTACTTCAGAGTTGATTTTATTCTGGCTTCTCAGGCCATATGTCAGGGATACCTTCCTGAAAATCCACCGCTTCCAATTTATCAAGGTAGTCAAGCCAGAGCTTGTATTTTATTATTTCATCTTCACTTAATCTTCCAAGTGAATATTTACCTCCCCACTGCTTGTCATTAATAAAGCTAATGGCCGTGTTAATGAGCAAGCTTTTCTGATTTCTTGCAATTTCAATTTTCTGCTCTGGTGTAGAAGGAGAACTATTCTGCCACAGCGGTAATCCGTTATTGCCAGCGATACGGATCATCCCCTCAGGAGCAAGGCCACTAAACTGCTCAAATACATTATCTTCAACTTCAATCCCATCTTCTGGCCATGTGCCAGCTTTTTCATAATCTGAACGTAATACAATTGGATAAAATGCATTATTCTTTGCACTAAAAACGTAATTTTTCATTATCTTCCCCATGCAGCCCATTTACAGGTGCTATCAGTTATACCATTCACTTGCGAGCTACCACGCGTTAACGTACAGATATTAGCAGCAGTGAAGCCAAGTCGAGTTGTTTCGATGAATTGGAATATTGTTGTTGCTACTGGGTTTCCAAAGTCATGAGAATTGAGTTCAATAAGCTCATTTGGAAATGGGATTGGGAAAATAATTTTTGCCGTAGGTGTTGTGGCATTAGTGACAGGGCCCATCCCCCATTGGTAAATGAGGCCATTAGGCCATCTTACCCAGCCATTATCGGAAAAATTAGCAGAATAGTCGCGCAACCTTACGGCATCTCCCAAACCGAGGTTTATACGATGATTCAGGTTTCTGCATAACCAGAGCTACGGATGCCATAATGACTAAAGCCC
>NZ_JALNPN010000044.1:0-1221 GCF_024520835.1 Pantoea sp. Fr+CA_20 | reverse complement strand
TGACCTGCTCCCCGTTGATTAATACACCGCGATGTTAGTAATGTCTTCATAAGCCACATGAGGACATTCCCATGAAGAAGCGTTTTTCCGACCAACAGATCATCAGTATCCTCCGCGAAGCTGAAGCCGGGGTTTCTGCCCGTGAACTCTGCCGCAAGCACGCCATTTCCGACGCCACCTTTTATACCTGGCGTAAGAAGTATGGTGGTATGGAGGTGCCCGAGGTTAAGCGCCTGAAGTCGCTTGAAGAAGAGAACGCCAGACTCAAGAAGCTGCTTGCCGAAGCCATGCTGGATAAGGAGGCACTCCAGGTGGCTCTGGGGCGAAAGTACTGACGACAGACCAGAAGCGGGAAGCCGTTGAGTTTATGTGTGGTGCGACCGGTCTGTCGCAACGTCGTGCCTGCAGACTCACAGGTTTGTCCCTGTCGACCTGCCGCTATGACGCTCAGCGTCCGGCGGATGATGCCCATTTATCAGGGCGCATTACTGAACTGGCACTGGAGCGCAGGCGTTTTGGCTATCGCCGCATATGGCAGTTACTGCGCCGTGAAGGGCTTCTGGTTAATCACAAGCGCGTGTACCGCCTTTATCATCTGAACGGGCTGGGCGTTAAACGCAGACGTCGTCGTAAAGGGCTGGCAACAGAACGTCTGCCGCTGCTCCGCCCGGCGGCGCCCAACCTGACTTGGTCGATGGATTTTGTCATGGACGCGCTCGCCACCGGTCGCAGGATCAAGTGCCTGACCTGTGTGGACGACTTCACGAAGGAATGCCTGACGGTCACTGTTGCCTTTGGGATTTCAGGCGTGCAGGTGACACACATTCTGGACAGCATTGCGCTGTTTCGAGGCTATCCGGCGGCGATAAGAACTGACCAGGGGCCGGAGTTCACCTGCCGCGCACTGGATCAATGGGCTTTTGAGCATGGTGTTGAGTTGCGCTTAATCCAGCCGGGCAAGCCAACGCAGAACGGATTTATCGAGAGCTTTAACGGACGATTTCGCGATGAATGTCTGAATGAGCACTGGTTCAGCGATATCGTTCACGCCAGGAAAGTCATTAAAGATTGGCGGCAGGATTATAACGAGTATCGTCCGCATTCAGCACTGAATTATCAGACGCCATCAGAGTTTGCAGCACGGTGGCGGAATGGAAAATGTGAAGGTAAACAAACCGACATTACTAACTGATGGTTGTATCTAATACTGGGGGCAGGTCA
>NZ_JALNPN010000043.1:0-1413 GCF_024520835.1 Pantoea sp. Fr+CA_20 | reverse complement strand
TAATGCTGGTCACTTAAGGTGACCAGCCTTTTTTTTATCGGCATATTTCCGGGATCTTATTCGCAGCTCCCGCGGATAACTTCGTTCTCTTCGCCCCGGCAGTATCAGCCACCTCGCCTTTTCATACAGCGTTCTCAGTTCGCCCGGAACCGTGCCCGGCGAAGCCCAGGGTAACGTCATCAGGAGCCGCGATATCTCACTGATGGCTCCGCTGAAGCTCAGCTGGTAAGGCAGATAATCTCCCCTGAGCTGAGCCGCCATCATGACCATCTGGTATCGCACCAGGTTATACGTCAGCAGTAACCCCCAGAGCTCCTGCCGCACTAACTCTGGCAGCCGGCTGCGCAGCGTCCACCGGTTGTCCAGCATCCCCTGTTTCACTTCGCGGTAACCCAGTTCGATTTCCCAGCGGTTGCGGTATAACTCACTGACATCACTGCCCCGGTAACGGTTTACATCCGTCAGCGACGTCAGCACCTGCCGCATTTTTCCGTCCACACTGCGGCTGAGCAGCCGCGCCGTTATCTCTGACGGCAGGTCCGGCCACTGTTTTCTCGCCTGCGGGCTGGTTTTGAGCCTCACCAGCTCGTCGCCCCGTCCCAGACGTTGCACGACTTCATACCGCGTGTGCTTTTTCAACGGCAGCAGCCAGTGGCGGTTTTCACCCGCCTGGTGCCAGTGATGCAACAGGCCCAGGGAGTAAAAGCCTTTGTCAAAGAGAGTGAGACTGTTATCCGGCACGTTACCGGTCACCCGGGCGGCGAGCCTCATCTCATTCACGCTCTCAGTATCGAAAGCGCTCGCTTTGATCAGATGGCTGCTCAGCTCCATAAGGCACACCATACGAACCTGTGGATACCCCTGCACACCGTACTGATTGTCGGGCTTGCTGAAAGCCTCATTATTTTCAGGCGTGTCCGCTGTGCGCCAGACCACGCCGTCCAGCGCAAAAAGGTTGAGGCCGTGCCACTGCGGGTGGGCGGCCTGCTCATGCCAGTACCGCTGGGTGATATCAAATAACTCACGTACGGCATCTTCACCGAGTGTTTTACGCCGCTGCACGACGGCACTGCGCGCCGTGAAGGGCGTCCCGGTGCGGTCGCAGATGTCCATCAGGTTCACGATTTCCGTCATGGGACGGTTACTGAATACCGACATGCCCACGACAAGCCATATCATAGACTCAAGCGGGAGCTTACGTTTACGGAGCGTGACGGTGTCAGTGAGTGTCAGGGCCTGCTGAATAAGCTCAGCGGGAATAAGATCAGAGAGCGAGCGGGCGCGTTCGGGAGAGGTGGTATGAATGATGCCCAGAGCCTGTGAGAGTTCCATAAAAAAGGGTCCATGATGAACATGAACCCTTTTTACACCTGCCACTGGATCGGTCAACCGATCCTTAAATGATCGGCATTA
>NZ_JALNPN010000042.1:0-1912 GCF_024520835.1 Pantoea sp. Fr+CA_20 | reverse complement strand
AATACGTTCCCGGGCCTTGTACACACCGCCCGTCACACCATGGGAGTGGGTTGCAAAAGAAGTAGGTAGCTTAACCTTCGGGAGGGCGCTTACCACTTTGTGATTCATGACTGGGGTGAAGTCGTAACAAGGTAACCGTAGGGGAACCTGCGGTTGGATCACCTCCTTACCTGAAGATACCTTCCCGCGAAGTGCTCACACAGATTGTCTGATAGAAAGTAACGAGCAGAAAAAACCTCTACAGGCTTGTAGCTCAGGTGGTTAGAGCGCACCCCTGATAAGGGTGAGGTCGGTGGTTCAAGTCCACTCAGGCCTACCAAATTCGTCTCATGCTGCGTTATGTTTCCGGCTCGCATAGTTCACTATGCTTCGCGAAAACATGCCTTGCCTGAGCACGAATTACATTTCTCATGAAGTGTACTCGGTTGAGTGGTAGTAGTGGTCTCTGCAGTAACTGTATGGGGCTATAGCTCAGCTGGGAGAGCGCCTGCCTTGCACGCAGGAGGTCAGCGGTTCGATCCCGCTTAGCTCCACCATACTGATATTACTGTATTTCTGAAAAATACTTCAGAGCGTACCGGCAACGGTGTGCTGCGAAGTATTATGCTCTTTAACAATCCGGAACAAGCTGAAAATTTGAAACGACACATGGTCGCATTCTTCCGTAATAAAGAATGATGACGTGTGATCGGGTCTCTCAAAAGCTCATGACACGCAGCGTAAAACGCCTGTGGGTTGTGAGGTTAAGCGACTAAGCGTACACGGTGGATGCCCTGGCAGTCAGAGGCGATGAAGGGCGTGCTAATCTGCGATAAGCGCCGGTAAGGTGATATGAACCGCAACAACCGGCGATACCCGAATGGGGAAACCCAGTGTGATTCGTCACACTATCATGCAGTGAATACATAGCGGCATGAGGCGAACCGGGGGAACTGAAACATCTAAGTACCCCGAGGAAAAGAAATCAACCGAGATTCCCCCAGTAGCGGCGAGCGAACGGGGAGGAGCCCAGAACCATCATCAGCTTGTGCATCAGTGGAAGCGTCTGGAAAGTCGCAGGGTACAGGGTGATACTCCCGTACACAAAGGTGCACAGGTTGTGAGTTCGATGAGTAAGGCGGGACACGTGGTATCCTGTCTGAATATGGGGGGACCATCCTCCAAGGCTAAATACTCCTGACTGACCGATAGTGAACCAGTACCGTGAGGGAAAGGCGAAAAGAACCCCGGCGAGGGGAGTGAAACAGAACCTGAAACCGTGTACGTACAAGCAGTGGGAGCCTTCTTTATGGGGGTGACTGCGTACCTTTTGTATAATGGGTCAGCGACTTATATTCTGTAGCAAGGTTAACCGTATAGGGGAGCCGCAGGGAAACCGAGTCTTAACTGGGCGTTAAGTTGCAGGGTATAGACCCGAAACCCGGTGATCTAGCCATGGGCAGGTTGAAGGTTGGGTAACACTAACTGGAGGACCGAACCGACTAATGTTGAAAAATTAGCGGATGACCTGTGGCTGGGGGTGAAAGGCCAATCAAACCGGGAGATAGCTGGTTCTCCCCGAAAGCTATTTAGGTAGCGCCTCGTGAATTCATCTCCGGGGGTAGAGCACTGTTTCGGCTAGGGGGCCATCCCGGCTTACCAACCCGATGCAAACTGCGAATACCGGAGAATGTTATCACGGGAGACACACGGCGGGTGCTAACGTCCGTCGTGAAGAGGGAAACAACCCAGACCGCCAGCTAAGGTCCCAAAGTCATGGTTAAGTGGGAAACGATGTGGGAAGGCACAGACAGCCAGGATGTTGGCTTAGAAGCAGCCATCATTTAAAGAAAGCGTAATAGCTCACTGGTCGAGTCGGCCTGCGCGGAAGATGTAACGGGGCTAAACCATGCACCGAAGCTGCGGCAGCGAC
>NZ_JALNPN010000041.1:0-2171 GCF_024520835.1 Pantoea sp. Fr+CA_20 | reverse complement strand
AAACCTCGGTTTGGGAGAAGGCTCCGCTTTGCCGGTTGGAGTGCCGGTTCCCTGGCCATCTGAAGTACCACCATCAGGCTGGTTAACCTGTAATGGTGACGCTTTTAGCGCAGCTGATTACCCGCTCCTGGCGAAAGCTTATCCATCGCTTAGATTACCGGATTTGCGTGGGGAATTTATTCGTGGTTGGGATGCTGGGCGTGGTGTCGATATCAGCAGAGGAATTTTAACACCGCAGCAGTCAACGACCCTAAGAACCGCGATGCTTGATTACTATAATCAAGACGCAACGGGGGCGAATGGTGTAATCGGTTTAGGATTCAAAAATGAAGATTCATTATTTGATATGCAGCAATATGATTTCAAAATGCCAGATGGAACTAATCCAAATAATTATGAAGGCGCGATCTCAGACAATGGTATGAATGCAACCATTATTACCAGTATAAAATCTGGAATATCGAAAGGTATAAGTGTCAGACCACGTAACTTAGCATTCAATTATATAGTGAGGGCTAAGTAATGACTTATGTAGCCCTGTTCAGCGTTCTGTGTGAGATAGCGCAAGCTGTATGAGGAACCGGTAAAAAATATGAAACCTTTATGTAAGATTTCTGGAAGCATTGAAAAAATGTGTTGGAAAGCATTAATGAAACCATTTCGGACTGAAAGGTTGAACTTTTGTTTTGTGACATTAGCGATAATGGTAAAGCGAAATTATTAGCCTGGGTGGCATATGCAAATTCAGTAGCCGTCGATGTATCGACGGCTACTGGCATATACCATCTTGTGATGCTTAGATTGATATCGCCAGAATTATAGGGGTAAAGAAATTTCATGCCTCTAGCATTTTTTTGAGGGACTGATTTTAATCACCCCCGTTTTATGGCATTACGCGGTCAACCTTTTTTATAGGGGAAATCCCAACCAGTTTCCCTCTTAAAAAAATATATCATTTATTGATATAATGTGGCGAGGTTTTCGATTCGGGTAAAATCCACTTAGAAATATAAATTCCTAGTGGAGAGCGATTCTAACCAAAGTGAGTTAACAGATAGCGACCTTCGCCATCTGTCATTCCAAAGAAAAACTGAAATTATTCCGGTTTTTGAGGCCAGATCACTTCAGGTGCTGTCGATACATCGACGGCTTTAACTGCAGCCTTATACATCATCCATGCTGAAAGTCTTTCCTTGTCACTATCGCTTATATCTCCAAGCAAAAGTTCAATCTTCCAGTCCGATATTGTGTTATCAATGCTATTTAAAATATCTTCCCGATATTTTTCTGCACTTATTTTATCGGCTTCATCTTTAAGTAACACATCCTCAACCCAGCTCTCACCATCCCATTTACAGAACTTTGAAGCTGGAACTTTTGAAGTGGTATTGGTTGGATAATCCCCCAATTCAGTTATAAAAAACGGTTTTGCTGTTTCAGTATTATAGACAGTTTCACCGCGATGATCGTTAATGTACTCCCATGCAGAAAGGTCTTTAGTTCTACAAACGATCATGCCGTCTTTTTTTTCTAAAGGGGCATCGACACATGAATTAGCAGGAAGGCCTACTCCTTTAGCAAGAGTTTCAGTGGTAGTTGAAAGATATTCACGTGAAACACCATCGTAATTACAAACGCTAATTCCTCCAGCGTTAATAGCTATGAAATCTTTATCTAACTGAGCTTTTAACATTATGCAGCCCTCATAATATAATTGAATGCAATGTTACGGGGTCTGGTTTCATTGCCACCAGTATTTTCCATGAAAATGTAAGTCCAGGCTCGTAAACCACTAACATTATTTGCCTCAGCGTTTTCGTTATTTTCATCCGTGTAAGCGATTATCCTGGCCGTAGGTGTACCATATTCATTTACAAATCTGTGATTATGGGACTTAAACATATCTTCTTGGGATGAAAGCAAGTTGCGCGAGCTATCGATGCCTCGACCATCATCCCATCCACGAATAAATTCACCGCGTAAGTCTGGCACTTTTAACCCAGGATAGATCATGGCTAGTTTTGGGTATGTTGTGCTGCTAAATGAAGCACCATTCGCTTTGATAAAAACCATTCCTGACATAGATGCAAATAGCTCATTGGGCATTTTTGAATGCGGCCATGCAAAAGGAGAACCGATGAGTGGAACACCTTCTCCCAAACCGAGGTTTT
>NZ_JALNPN010000040.1:0-2249 GCF_024520835.1 Pantoea sp. Fr+CA_20 | reverse complement strand
ATAGGTGTTGTAAACGTCAAGCGCCTGGGTGGCAACCTCGTTGACCAGCTGCGCCTGCTGCAGGCGACGCTGCTCTTCCTCTTTGTCGAAAATCGGGCTGATGCTGCCGTCGTTGGCATGCTCCGTGTCGCGGCTCAGGCCGGACAGATCCTGCTACTGGCTGAAAAACCGGATATCTCAAAAAGTGCGTGGAACTAAAACAGGTATGCTTACAAATTGACCGCTTAACGGTGTTTACTGTTCCACTGCTCCCCAAACCCCGGCTCATCGGCCGGGATTTGCGTATGTCACTTGGGATTTAAAGGCGAGGCCGGTTTCTCTTTAGACATGAGGCATTGCCCCACGCCAATAATAATCCCGCATCCGATTGATATTTCAGTTCCTCTGATTAAGTCATTTCGATCAAAATTAAAATCACTCACTAAAAAATAGGATGCTAGAGATATAAGCAACCGACCACCTACAAGAGTAATGAATAAGAGTCTAATTTTCTTATTTTGCATCACTCTTTTCTCCAATTTCTTCTGAACTTTTTCAGCTAGACTTTGTGCGAAATTCCCAAGATATTCAGAGCCAGCAGATTCAGCTACTGCTCCTGTTATTTTAGGTATAGTAAATTGAGGAATTGTGGCTTGCAGTTTCTCAACTCCTTTACCTATCGTTGGTCTCCAAGGGTTCCTAAACCTGCTCCGATCATCGGCGCTGCAGCATCTTTCACTTGTAACTTAGCCCGGCATACGCCCCCGCAATACTTGCTGCTTCACTGAACCAGAACCCTTTTACCTAGATTAATCCGTTGATACCTGTGGCTATAATCGTATCAGTAAGCAGTAACTAGCTCGTGTATAAAGTAAAATACCGCCTCAGGGCAGAGATTGCTATTTAATTTATTTTTGTAATTATAATATTATCTATTTTATCCATAATTAAGTTATCTGCCAGAGGTAATCCCCTGATTAATTTTTCAACTGTCCCTCGAGGCAAACGAATTTCAGAAAAGCTATTCTCGAAATCCGTTGAATAAATAAATCGATCTTCATCACCATCAAATCCTAACCAGAAATTACATCCATAGTCATGCAACTCTGCAACATTCAATCGCATCAAGTTATCTGGTTCACCCTCAGAGAAATCCATTTCGCTCACAGGGACATTGCCAATATCCATCTGATACTTATCAATCTCTAAGTTAAAACTTTCTTTTAAAGAAGAAATAACAATATAAAGATCTATTGTTACTCCTTTACCGGGTATGAGTGAATCGTTGATAATAAAATTAAACATACCACTGGGAGAACATAAAACATCTAATTGTTCCAGTTGTATAGCAATTCGGTATGGGTCACCAATTATCATTTAACTTTCCATCCTTCCTGTTTGCGTAATTGAGCTTTCGTCTTATTATCTAACTGCATTGCATTTTTTGAGTCACCAGTACTACCAGACCAATGATAGGTTCCTGCATTATCTGGAAAGTAACGATGTATAGCACCATCAGCTCCCATACTATAACGGGCTTTATTTCCGTCAACAGATACTGAACGTCCAAATAACTCTAAGGAGTTTCGTGGTTCAATACCCGCATTGGGTCTAAACCCTTGTGCGCCAGGCGTATGTTTAGTATTTGATTCAACTTTTAATCCATTCATTGCCACGGTAGGTTCAGGAATAGGCAATCTATTATCTTTTCCCTCGGCTAAGTAAGCCAAATCATCCCTATTCGGCCCATCCGGAATGGGTGTAACAATGGTATTGCCGGCTGTATCCGGCACACCACTGGTATTCCCGGTATGACTGCTGCCGTTCTGATCACGTTGATCCGGTGTGGTCAGCGTCGTGCCTCTGTTATGCTCCGGGATGGGATTCGTCAGCGTCCTGTCAACCAGCGGCCGGTCAAGCGCCGGTAAGGGAAGCAGAGTGCCTTTCTGACTCTCGACCATTTCCTTATATACCGCCTGCTGTGCCGGAGTCAGCCGCTCTATTTCATCGGCTTTACCCGTCATGGCCGCTGCCAGTATCAATGTACGATCGGCCTCGGAAAGGTTGTCCATCGCCGTTTTCGCCACACCGAGACCCAGCAATGCGCCTAACCCTTTCTCCACAACCATGTTACGGCATGAAGCGATCTCCGCGCATGCTGTAGCACCAAGACGCACAACGGCTGCCAGATTGTTATTCTCAACCGCATTCTTACCCGCCAGCGCGCCCGTCGCCGCACCCGCCGTACTGCCGCTGCTCACGCCTGCTGC